>NZ_JBWJZD010000005.1:0-331155 GCF_056429065.1 Bradyrhizobium sp. USDA3010 | reverse complement strand
GTCGGCCATCTCGACATGCAGCGCGTCGCGGTCGGCCTCGGAGTAGACGGCAACCGTCTCAATCCCCATACGGCGCGCAGTCTTGATGACCCGGCAGGCGATCTCGCCGCGGTTGGCGATCAGGATTCGTTTGAACATGCTCTTCTTGCTTGGGCTTTGGGCAGGATTCCTCCCCGCGCAATCCGGCACGGGCGATTGGGCGTAACCACTCCGTCGTACAGCAAAATGCCCCGGAGGCAAATGCAGACCGGGCCAGGCGCCTGGCCGGTTCTTGGCCAGTTCTTGGCCAGTTCTTGGCGGTAGCCTGAGGGGTATTTCAGCCCGAATAGGTCTTGAAGCGGCCGCGCGAATGGGCCTTGGCGACGGCCTTCATCAGCTCGCTGACCTCATTCTCCAGGAATTCATTGGCAACGATCAGCGCCCTGATGGTCGCGCGCAAATTGCCGCCGCAGGCGGAAATGGCCTGATCGACAGCCACTTCCAGCCCGTCATCGTCATTAGATTCGGGCCGTGCAGACATCATGGGGCATCCGGGATTCAGGTGGCACATGATGTTCCTATTTTGTTCTCACGTAGTCAATCGCATCTTTGCTCGGAAGCTGTCTGCTGAGGCGCCTTTCTCGTGCGCCGCCAGCGCGCGAGGCATTGCAGCGTCCAGATGTCGGTGATGACATCGGCAATGATGGTGATGATGAACTCGGCCATGTCAGCATCCCTTCGATGGCAATGTCCGGCCGTTTTACGTCGCGGAATGCCGATCGGGATGTGACGGCGCGCGCGCATCTTTCGCGAACAGTCCTTGGTTGGATCGTACCTGCCTGTGCTAGAAGTTCGGCTGCCCGCCAAAGACCTGAAGTGAGAAAATGCGGTTTCGGAATCCGGTCATCACGACGCTTCTCCTGACATGCCTGTCCGTAAGCCCTGTCCTGTCTGCGACGGCTGCGCTGTCTGCGACCGGTGGCCCCTCCGCCACGGCGATCGTCAAGGACGCCGGCACGGTTCAGCTCGGCAACACGGTTTATCGGCTCGACGGCATCGACGCCCCGGCGGCCGACCAGCTCTGCATCGACGAGCACGCCGACGTCTGGACCTGCGGGATTGAAGCACGCGACCAGCTGACAAAGCTGATCGGCGGCAAACCGATTCATTGCGACGACATCGGCGTCGATCCGACCTTCAAGAAGCGCCGCCTCGGCGTCTGCAAGCTCGAGGGCGACCCGACCAGCCTCAGCCAGGTGATGGTGCAGAAGGGCTACGCCCTCAACGTCGAGACATCGGCCACTGGCCGATTCAAGCCGGATCAAGCCACCGCCACGGGCAGTCGTGCGGGGCTGTGGAAGGGCTGCTTCGTGGCGCCGCGCGACTTTCGCCTCGGCAAGAAGGACGGCGCCCTGCTCGGCAACGCCTGCCCGGCCGACCGTGACACGCAGATCCGCAATGCGCTCTTCCCCGACGACCTGCCGATGCCGGCAAGCTGCAACATCAAGGGCAAGTATGCCGTCCGCGCCCGCGTCACCGGCAATGTCGGCATCTATCACCTGCAGGCGTGCCGCAGTTACCCGGGCCTCGGCAACCCGGATCGCTGGTTCTGCTCCGAGGAGGATGCGCAGGCCGCCGGGTTCCGCAGGGCCTATAATTGCCGCCCGACCAAAGGCAAATGAAGGGCAAGCGACGAGCAAAGTGATCGCCGCAAATCACGCTGGAAAAGCCGCCTCGTCCTGTGTGAAACTGCGCCGAGAGGTTGCCGGCGCGTATGACCCCACCCGATCCCGCTGATGTGCTTCCCGAAACTGCGGCAGCCGAACGGCTGCGGCAGCACCTTGAGGAGATCGCGCGCGAACGCGATCGGGCCCATCGCGAGCTTCAGGAGCGCGAGGCCGAGTTGGCGCGGATCCAGCGCATCGCGCGAGTCGGCGGGCTCGAGATCGATTTCCGCGACGGCGTGCGCAACCGCCGCTCCCCCGAATATCTGCTGGTGCACGGCCTGCCGCCCGAGGAGGTCAACGAGACCTACGAGAACTGGGTCGCGCGCATCCACCCCGATGATCGCGAACGAACCATCAGTCACCTGTTCGGCGTGCTCAAGGCCGGCGGCGAGGATTACACCGCCGAGTACCGCATCATCCGCCCGAACGACGGCGAGAGCCGCTGGATCCGTGTCGTCGCCAAGATCGACCGCGACCGCAGCGGCCGTGCGCTGCGGCTGGTCGGCGCCGATCTCGACGTCACCGATCAGATGCTGGCGCAGGAAACCCTGCGCGAGAGCGAGGAACGCTTCCGCCTGATCGCCGACAGCGCGCCGGTGCCGATCTGGGTGACCAAGCTCGACCGCACCCGCTCCTTCGCCAACCAGGCCTATCTGGATTTCCTCGGCCTGCCGTTCGAGGAAGCGGTCGTGTTCGACTGGCGCAAGGCGCTGCATCCGGATGATCTGCCGAACATCCTGCAGGAGCAGATCACCGGCGAATTGTCGCTCAAGCCGTTCGTGCTCGAGGCACGCTATCGGAATGCGGCGGGCGATTGGCGCTGGCTGCGCTCGGAATCGCAACCGCGTTGGGACCCGAACGGCAAGCATATCGGCTTCATCGGCGTCGCCCACGACATCACGGCGGCCAAGGAAGCCGAGATCGAGCTGCGCAAGCTCAACGAGTCGCTGGAACGGCGCATCCTGGAGCGCACCGCACAGCTCGAATCCCGCGAAGCGCAGATGCGCGCGATCCTGGAAACCAGCCATCAATATCAGATGCTGCTCAACCGGGATGGCGATCTGCTCTATACCAACCAGACCGCGCTGGCCGGCATCCGCGCCGAGGCCAGTGACGTCGTCGGCAAGCCGTTCTGGGACACGCCATGGTTCACTGCGACCGACGGCATGCCGCGCGTGATCCAGAATGCCTTTGCGACCGCGCTGCGCGGCGAGGAGGTCAAGATCGAGCTGCAATTGCAGCTGCCGATCGGCGAGCGCTATTTCGATTTCGCGATGCGCCCGTTGCAGGACCAGCACGGCACGATCGTCGGCGCGGTGCCGGAGGCCGTCGACATCACCGAGCGGCGGCTCGGCGAGGAAGCCCTGCGGCAGTCGCAGAAGATGGAAGCGGTCGGCCAGCTCACCGGCGGCGTCGCGCACGACTTCAACAATCTGCTCACCATCATCCGCTCGGCGACCGACTTCCTGCGCCGCCGCGAGCTGCCGGATGAGCGGCGACGCCGCTACATCGACGCGATCTCCGAGACCGTGGAGCGTGCCTCCAAGCTCACCGCGCAGCTCCTGGCGTTTGCGCGCCGGCAACCGCTCAATCCCGAAGTGTTCAATGTCGGAGCACAGGTCGATAGCGTGGTGCAGCTGATCCGTCCGCTGGTCGGCGCGCGGATTCACATCGAGGTCAGGATCGACGATCCCGACTGCTTTGCGATCGCCGATATCGGCCAGTTCGAGACCGCGATGATCAACCTTGCGGTCAACGGCCGAGATGCCATGAACGGCGAAGGCCAGCTGACGATCGGCGTGAGGAAGGTCAAGCACATCCCTGCGCTGCGCGCCCAGGCCTCGCGCAGCGGTGATTTCGTGACGGTCTCGATCCAGGATACCGGTACCGGCATCTCGCCGGATAATCTCGATGCGATCTTCGAACCGTTCTTCACGACCAAGGAGGTCGGCAAGGGAACGGGCCTCGGGCTGAGCCAGGCCTTCGGTTTCGTCAAGCAATCCGACGGCGACATCGAGGTGACCAGCACGCCCGGGCACGGCGCAACCTTCACCATCTATCTGCCGCAGGCGATGCGCCCGGCGGACGCCAAGGTCGCGGCCAGCGCCGGCATCGAGCAGGCCTCGATCGGCCGCGGCTATCGCGTCCTCGTGGTCGAGGACAACGACGATGTCGGCCAGTTCTCCACCGAGCTGCTCGAGGATCTCGGTTATTCGGTCAAGCGCGCGGCGAACGCCAACGCCGCGCTGTCGATCCTCTCCGAGAACGAGTTCGCCGCCGACCTCGTGTTCTCCGACGTGATCATGCCCGGCATGAATGGCGTCGAGCTCGCCGGCGTGATCCGCGATCGCTTTCCCGGCCTGCCGGTGGTGCTGACCAGCGGCTACAGCAACGTGCTCGCCGAGAACGCGCACAGCGGCTTCGAGCTGATCCAGAAGCCCTATTCGGTCGAAGCGCTGTCGCGCACGCTCCGCAAGGCGATCGCCGAGCAGCGGGCGACCGCCTCAAAACCCTGATCCCGCCGCCGGCCGCGCGCTACTCGATCACCACATGCGCGACGCCGAGCTGAAGGATGCCGAGCGCGCGGGCCGCCGTGGTCGAGACATCGATGATCCGTCCGCGAACGAACGGTCCGCGGTCGTTGACCCGGCAGCGGATCGACTTCCCGTGATACGACACAGTGACCATGCTGCCGAATGGCCGCTTGCGATGCGCGCAGGTCATCTCGCCACTCCTGCCGATGCCATGATAATAGGACGCAAGGCCGCTCTCTGCGCTCGCCATGCACGAGGTAAAGAGCAGCATGGCCGCGGACGTTGCTGCGGTCTTCATTGATTGCCTGCCGGTCGAGCCCCGCAATGGAACGCGGTTCCACCGTTTCGGTTCCGCGGCCGACACGTCGGCAGGTCGATTTTTTGAAACTTTTCAGTGAGAGCCGCTCAGGCGGCGTCCTCGACGCTATCGGCCGCGAGCAGTGTCCGGAGGTCTTGCGCCGGAACCGGCTTGCTGAACAGATAACCCTGCATCTGCGTGCAGCCCAGCATCTGCACGGTGTCGCGCTGCTGATCGGTCTCGACGCCCTCGGCGGTCGTGATCATGTTGCGGTCGGCCGCGATCGAGACCACCGCGCGGATGATCGAGGCCGAGCCGCTGTTGCGGGTGACTTCCTTGACGAAGCTGCGGTCGATCTTGATCTTGTCGAACGGAAAGCGCTGCAGATATTGCAACGAGGAGTAGCCGGTGCCGAAATCGTCAAGCGCGATGTGGACACCGAGCGCGCGGAGCTGGCCGAGCGTGACCAGCGCGGCATCGTCGTCGGCGATCAGCACCGCCTCGGTGATCTCGAGCTCGAGCCTGCGTGGGTCGAGCCCGCTCTCGGCGAGCGCGCTCGCGACCTTGAGCGCCAGCGTCTCCGACTTGAACTGGATCGGCGACACGTTGACCGCCAAGCGCACATGCGCCGGCCAGCCCGCCGCCTCGATGCAGGCGGTGCGCAACACCCACTGCCCGATCTCCTCGATCAGCCCGGTTTCCTCGGCGACCGGTATGAACTCCGCCGGGGAGATCATGCCGCGCACCGGATGGCGCCAACGCAGCAGCGCCTCGCAGCCGGTCACCTCGTCGCTGCGCAGGTCGACCAGCGGCTGATAGTGCAGCTCGAAGCGGTCCTCCGCCAACGCACTTCGCAGATCGGCCTCCAGCGCGCGGCGCAGATTGACCTGCTTCTCCATCGCCGGATCGAAGAAGCGATAGGTTCTGCGGCCGGCGGCCTTGGCCGCGTACATGGCGAGGTCGGCGCATTTGAGCAAGCCGATCAGGTCGGAGCCGTGACGCGGGGCGATCGCGATGCCGATGCTGGCGTCGCTCGACAGCCAATGACCGTGGCAGTCGAACGGCGTACGCAGCGACTGGTAGACGCGCGCGACCAGATCGCTGACGTCGTCGTCCGACATGATGTCATGCTGGACGATCGCGAACTCGTCGCCGCCGAGGCGTGCGATGAAGTCGTTCGACCCGACCGACTGGCGCAACTTGTCGGCCACGCGCCGGAGGAATTCATCGCCGATCGGATGACCCAGCGTGTCGTTGATCCGCTTGAACTCGTCGATATCGATGTAATGGATCGCGAATTCGCAGACGGTAGCCTCGCGCAACAATTCTTCCGCGTGACGCTGGAACAGCGTCCGGTTCGGCAGATTGGTCAGGGCATCGTAATGCGCGAGATACTCGATCTGCGCCTGCGCACGCCGCCCATCGGTGACGTCCTCGAGCGTGGTAGCCCAGCCCCCGTCAGGTGCGCGCTTGTAGATCAGGCGGATGCTGCGGCCGTCGGGCGTCATGATCACCGAGTCCCGGATTTCATCACCCCTGGGGTTGGTGAACCGCGCACAATATTCATCGACATCGCCGACGAATGAACCGAGCGCCTGTCGATGCAGGATCAGATCGCGCAGATGGCAGCCGGGCCTGGCGACATCGGGCGACAGGCCGAACATGTCGATGTATCGCTGGTTGCAGATCACGAGCCGCGCCGAGGCGTCGAACAGCAGGAGCCCCTGCGTCATGGTGTTGATCGCGGTGTCGAGATGCTGGCTCTTTTCGGACAGCCGGCGCTGCGCCGCGTCGTGCTGCCGCTGCAACTGGCGGACGATCAGGAAGATCGTCATGACGACGATCAGCACCGCCAGCACAGCGGCGCAGAACTGCAGCTTGGTCTGGGCGCGCCAGTCCTCCAGCGCGCTGGAGGTCCTCGTGGTGGCAAGGATCAGGATCGGAAAATGCGACAGCGACCTGGCCGCGCCGACATTCTCCTCACCCGAGGCGCCGACGAACCGTCCCGACAGGTTGCCGCCAAGGCTGATGACCTTCCGGAACAGCGGCTGGTCGATGATGTTGCGGCCGACCACGCCGGCATCCTGCGGATAACGCGCGATGATCGTTCCGTCGCGATGGATCATCGAAATCACGGTGTCGCCGTCCAGCGCCAGCGAGGCCACGAAATCCTCGAAATGGCTGGGCTCGACGCCGCGGCTCGCGAAGCCGATGATCTCGCCGTTGCGCCCGGTGATCTTGCGCGCAAAGATCGTGGTCCAGTTGCCGGTCACCTTGCTCATCGCGGGTTCGACGATGACAGGCGACGTCGGCCGTCCCGAGGTGAACTCCTGGAAATAGCGCCGTTCGGCAATGCTGACGTCGGGCACCGGCCACATCTCGGACGAGTTGATCAGCCATCCCTTGGCGTTGAACAGATTGAGCCCGCCGACATGCGGCAGCGCGGCCAGCCGCGTGCGCAGCATCTCGTGCTCGCTCAGGAGCGACATGTTCTTTTCGAACTGATCGGCGGTCTCGACCTGCTCCGACCGCAGATAGTTCACGATGTCGTCGTGGACATGCTGGAGGTCGCTGAGCTGCTGATCGAAATGCCGCGACAGCAGCAGCGCGGTGTTGTTGAGCTCGCGTTCGGACATCTCCAGCGCGCGCTCGCGAAACTGCAGCGCGAGATAGCCGGTGCCAAGTGTGATGGCGAGCACCAGCAGCGCGGCGCTCAGGACGAGCCACTGAATGGCGCCCATCCTTGTGGCGCGCAGCATACCCTTGATCGACAGCCGCCGGTGCTCCGGCTTCACGCTGTTCGTTGAGATAACCGACATTTTCCTGCCCCTGCGGGTGCCCTTGTACGGGAGCACAACCCAAGGGGTCGTTAGGAAAATCAGTTATCGGACTGTTAAGGTGGATGAGTAGCTGAGCGCGATCGGCACGGGCATCCTCGGGACGCGACCGCCTCAGGCGACCCCGGCCGCCTCCTTCAGGCTGCACTCGATCAACGCGCCCTCAATGCTGAATTTCGAGAATGGAGAGAACGGCGTCGCGGCCTTGAGCGCGGCGAAGAATTGCGAGTCGCCAGGACTCTTGAGCAGAAAACGGATGTGAGTGGCCGCCAGCGCATCGCGCGACAGCCAGACGACGCCGGAGAACAGCGCCACGAGCATCTGCGCGTAATCGCTGACATCGGCGAGGCCGAGATCGTAAATCGGAGACACATTGATGAACCGCGCGCTGAGCGCCGGCGACGTATATCGGCTCATCAACAGACGCCTCACCTGACAGACCGCGTGGACCCGTTCGCCGTCGGTCAGGTGATACAGCCCCTGACTGTCGCCCTCCCTGGCGGTCAGCGCTTCAAAGGCACTGATGCCGCCAAAGGTGGCAAAATCCTCCCCGACGCCTTCAGCGTCCTTCTTCCATTGTGCCTTGATATGACGCCAGGACCGCTCAGGATCCTTGATTGGCAAAAGCCGCATGGTTAGGGGGCTGTTAGCACGGAGGGGAGTCGTCGCTGGGATAATATGTCGCAGGCATTAAGCCTTTGCTTACAACGGTAGCCGGCTGCGCCGACATGACGACGGCCCGGCGACGTCCTGGCGTCGGTATGCGCGACCGCCCGAGCTCACGATCTGCAGCAGGCCGAAGCCTCGGGCGGCGCGGCCTGGGGCTGTGGCGCACAACAGGCGCTCTGTTGCCCGTCCAGCTTCTCGTGCGCGACACGCGCGGTCCGCTCGCCGCTGCCGTCGCCGTAGACGATGCTTTCACCGGTCGTACGGAAGGTCTCCCACGCGATTCCCGCGGGATCGTCGATCCACGACTTCTCGGACTTGGCATAGCAGCACACCGTTTGGCCCTGCTCGATCACCTCGCCGCCCGCCTTGCGGAGCCGGTCATAAACCTCGCCGAGTTCCTCGGCGCTTTCCACCTGAATGCCGAGATGATCGAGCCCCGGCTCGCGGCCGCGGGTCGAGATCGCGAAGTTGACGCGGGGATCGTCGAGCATCCATTTGGCATAGTCGGATTTCACGACCGTCGGTTCGGCGCCGAACAACGCCGAGTAGAATCCGACCGATTGGTAGATGTCCTTGACGGCGACATGAACATGCATGCGCTTCATGGGGGCAATCCTTTCGGGCGGCGACGCTGGATGGATATTCCAGCCCAAGCATGCTCAGATATCAACAGCGTTACAACAGGAGTCTTGCTGCGGAATGGATGCGCTCACGCTGTTCGGTTTGTTCGCCGTGACGATGATGCTCGTCTGCTACGCAGCCGAAGATCGGAGCCCCTGGTTCATCCTGGCTTTCGCGGTCTCCTGCGCGCTCGGCTCGGCCTACGGCTTCCTGCAGGGCGCCTGGCCGTTCGGGCTGGTCGAGGCGATCTGGGCTGTCGTCGCAGCGCGCCGCTGGCTGATGCGCCGAACCGCTGAGAGCGTGTAACGTTATAGTATCCGCGGCAATTCTGTCGGGGCGTCGAACTTGAATGCGCGCGGTCGCGGCGCTAATGAGGGCCCATGGACGCTTCGCGCACCATGATTCAGAATTCCGCTCATGCAACAGGATCGCGCCGCTGGCGCAGCCTGCTTGCGGGGCTGATTTCGCTTGCGCTGGTGCTGTCGTTCTTCCACGGCTGGGCCTTCGACGGCGATGACGATGCAGCTTCCGGATTCTCGATCGCACAGTCGATCAACGACACCAGCGGCAATGCTCCCGCGCATCCGGCCTCATTGCATGGCGATCACTGCCTGACCCACGTCGCCTCGGTGGCGCCGCAGGAGACGGCATTCCCGATCGCCTATGCGCCGCACAGCTATGGCGACAGCAGCATCGGGCTGCCGGCGTCAGCCGATCGTCTCTCTCCCTTCAAACCACCCCGCGCCTGATCCGGTCGGCATGACCGGCCGTGCGCCGCCGCCATCCGGTAGCACGCACGCTTCCGCACAGATCGATGTCGCGACAGCGCAGGCCCATCGGCATGCGCTGCGGAGAGGCGCATATGAAACGGGTTGTTCTATTTTTCGCCGGCGTGGCTGCCGGCGTTGTACTGATCATTCTGGCGGCCGGATGGATCGGCTGGCCGGTCAAGTTCCCGGCCGCGACGCAGGAGACGGCGGCCGCAGATTCACCGAAGGCCGAGGCCAGGCATGAGGCCCCCGGACATATCGAGCTCAGCGAAGACCAGATTCGTGAATCCGGCATCACGCTCGCACCGGCCAGCGGCGGCGTGCTGAAGCGACATTTCCTCGCGCCGGGATCGCTTATCCCCGACGCCGATCATATCGGCCGCGTCTCGGTCCGCGTGCTCGCGACAGTCACGGAACTGCGCAAGCGTCTCGGCGACGTGGTCGAGAAAGGCGAGATCGTCGCTGCGATCGAAAGCCGTGAGGTGGCCGACGCCAAGAGCGAATACCTCGCCGCGCGGCTCACCAACGACCTGCAGCAGACGCTCTACGCGCGACAGAAGACGCTGGTCGAGACCCGCATCGTCTCGGAAAACGAGTTCCTGCGCACGCGGCTGACCGCGAACGACGCCCAGATCAAGCTCGACGGCGCGCGGCAGAAGCTGTTTGCGCTCGGCCTGTCGGAAAGCGAGATCGCCGATCTGCCCAACCAGCCGCCCGAAAGCTTGCGGACGCAGTTCCTGCGCGCGCCGATCTCAGGCCGGGTGTCCGAACGGCGCGTCGACCTCGGCGGACTGATCGGGCGCGAGGGCCAGGAAAGCGAGCTTTATGTCATCGTCAATCTCGATGACATCTGGGTCGATCTGGCGGTCTCGCCGGAGGACATCAGCGCAGTTCGCGAAGGCGTGTCGGTCAAGATCCGCGCCATCGGCACCGAGGATGAAGCGAGTGCCGGCGTGATCTTCGTCAGCCCCCTGCTCGACCGCGAGACCCGCAATGCCCGCGTGATCGCGACCCTGCCCAACAAGGATCACCGCTGGAAACCGGGCACCTTCGTGACCGCAGAGGTGCCGCTGTCAGGCGCGCCGTCCACCGTAATGGTCACGAAGAAGGCGATTCAAACCATCAAGGGGACGCCGACCGTATTCGTGCGTGATGCCGACGGCTTCGAGGCGAGGTCGGTGCGGACCGGTCGCGAGGACGATGACGACATCGAGATCGTCGCGGGTCTTGCCGCCGGCGAGACCATCGCTGTGCAGAACACCTTCACATTGAAGGCCGAGGTCGAGAAGGACGAAGCGGAGCACGGCCATGATTGAGCGCATCATCGGTCTTGCGATCCAACGGCGCTGGGTCGTCGTCACACTGGCAGCGGTCCTGATGTTCCTCGGCGGCCTCGCATTGACCAAGCTCCCGATCGACGCAGTGCCCGACATCACCAACAAGCAGGTCCAGATCAACACCGTCGCCCCGGCGCTGTCGCCGGCGGAAATCGAGAAGCAGATCACCTTCCCGATCGAGACGGCGCTGGCGGGCGCGCCGGGGCTGGAGAGCACGCGGTCGCTCTCGCGTAACGGCTTCTCGCAGATCACCGCGGTGTTCAGCGAAGCCACCGACATCTATTTCGCCCGCCAGCAGGTCGGCGAGCGCCTGACCGAAGTTCGCGCGCGCCTGCCGCAAGGGATCGAGCCGCGAATTGGCCCGACCTCGACCGGTCTTGGCGAAATCTACATGTGGACCGTCCACTACTCGGGCCAGAAGGTGCAGACCGATGGTGCGCCGGGCCTGCAGAGCGACGGCCGCTTCCTGACGGCGGACGGCCAGCTGCTGCAGAGCGAGGTCGAGAAGGACGCCTATCTGCGCACGGTGCAGGACTGGATCATCAAGCCGCAGATCAAGATGGTACCCGGTGTCGCCGGCGTCGATTCGATCGGCGGCTACCTGAAGCAGTACCAGGTCCATCCCGATGCGGCGAAGCTGATCGCGCTCGGGCTGACCTTCGCCGACGTCGCCAAGGCGATCCAGAGCAACAATGTCAGCCGCGGCGCCCGCTATATCGAGCGCAACGGCGAAGGGTTCGTGGTCCGCTCCGGCGGCCGGCTCGAGAACATCGAGGAGCTCGGCGCCGTCGTCGTCACCACGCGCGGCGGCGTCCCGGTCCGGATCCGCGACCTCGCCGCGCTCTCGATCGGCGGCGAGACGCGCACCGGCAGCGCCAGCGAGAACGGCCGCGAGGTCGTGGTCGGCACCGCATTGATGCTGATCGGCGCCAACAGCCGCACGGTATCGGCCGCGGTCGACGCCAAGCTGCGCGCGATCACGCCATCCTTGCCGGCAGGCGTCGCAGTCGAGACCGTGCTCGATCGCACCCAGCTGGTCGACGCGACCATCGGTACGGTGGCGCGCAACCTCAGCGAAGGCGCGCTGCTGGTGATCGCAGTGCTGTTCGTGCTGCTCGGCAATTTCCGCGCGGCATTGATCACGGCACTGGTGATCCCGATCGCCATGCTGATGACGGCGATCGGCATGTGGCAGGGCCGCATCAGCGCCAATCTGATGAGCCTCGGTGCGCTGGATTTCGGCATGATCGTCGACGGCGCCGTCATCATCACCGAGAACAGCCTGCGTCATCTCGCCGAGAAGCAGCACGCGCTCGGCCGCGTGCTGACGCGCGACGAACGGCTGGCGACGGTGCGGGAGTCCGCTGTGGAAATGGTGCAGCCGAGCCTCTACGGCCAGGCCATCATCCTGCTGGTCTACGTGCCGCTCCTCACCTTCACCGGCGTCGAAGGCAAGATGTTCGAGCCGATGGCACTGACCGTGATCCTCGCGCTCGCTGCCGCCCTCGTGCTGTCGCTGACGCTTGTTCCCGCGCTGATCGCGATCGGCATCACCGGCCGCGTGCAGGAGAAAGAGCACTGGCTCGTTGCCGCATTGAAGCGCGGATACAGCCCGCTGCTCCGGCGCGCGGTTGCAGCGCCCCTGCCCGTCATCGCGGTGGCGGTGGTGCTGTTCGCCACCGCCCTGTTCGGGTTCTTCCGGCTCGGCCAGGAGTTCATCCCCTCGCTCGACGAGAAGAACATCGCCATGCACGCGCTCAGAATTCCGAGCACGGCGCTGTCGCAGTCGCAGGCGATGCAGCTCTCGGTCGAGAAGGCGGTCAGCCGCTTCCCGCAGGTGTCGTTCGTCTTCTCCAAGACCGGCACCGCGGAAGTGGCGAGCGACCCGATGCCGCCGAACGCGTCCGACACCTTCATCATCCTGAAGCCGCGCGCGCAGTGGCCGGATCCATCGCTGACCAAGGAGCAGTTGATCGAGGAGATCTCGAAGGCGGTCGGCCGGCTGCCGGGCAACGTCTATGAATTCACCCAGCCGATCCAGATGCGCTTCAACGAACTGCTCGCCGGCGTTCGCGGCGACATCGCGGTCAAGGTGTTCGGCGACGAGTTCGAGCCGATGCAGAAGGCCGCCAACCAGATCGCCGCCGCGCTGCGCGGCGTGCGCGGCGCGACCGACGTCAAGGTCGAACAGGCCGGCGGCCTGCCCGTGCTCGAGATCAAGGTCGACAAGGCGGCGATCGCCCGGCGGGGCCTGAGCGTCTCCGAGGTCCAGGACGTGATTGGTGCCGCGGTCGGCGGCCAGGATGCCGGCGTTGTCTACGAGGGCGATCGCAGCTTCGACATCGTGGTACGATTGCCGGAGAGCGTGCGCTCCGATCTCGAGGCGTTGAGCAATTTGCCGGTCGCCTTGCCGAAGGCAACGCCGAGTTCGCCGGTGCAGAGCCTGCCGCTCAACCGCGTCGCGCAGTTCTCCTTCACCGAAGGGCCGAACCAGATCAGCCGCGAGAACGGCAAGCGCCGCATCGTGGTGACGGCCAATGTCCGCGGCCGCGATCTCGGCTCGGTGGTCGAGGAAGCTCAGGCAAAGGTCACGCAATCGGTGCAGCTGCCGCCCGGCTACTGGATGACCTGGGGCGGCCAGTCGGAAAATCTCGCCGCGGCGCGCCAGCGCCTTGCCGTCGTGGTGCCGGCCTGCTTTGCGATGATCTTCCTGTTGCTGCTGGCGGCGATGGGCTCGGCGCGCGATGCGCTGCTCGTGTTCAGCGCGGTGCCGCTGGCACTCACCGGCGGCGTCGCGGCGCTGTGGCTGCGCGGCATGCCGTTCTCGATCTCGGCGGCGGTCGGCTTCATCGCGCTGTCCGGCGTTGCGGTGCTGAACGGGCTCGTGATGCTGAGCTTCGTCCGGCAATTGCGCGAGCGCGGTGTGCCGATCCGGGAGGCCATCGAGCAAGGCGCCCTCACCCGCTTCCGGCCCGTGGTGATGACTGCGCTGGTCGCCTCGCTCGGTTTCGTGCCGATGGCGTTCGCCACCGGCACCGGCGCTGAGGTGCAGAAGCCGCTCGCAACCGTCGTGATCGGCGGCCTGATCAGCGCGACGCTGCTCACGCTTGCCGTCCTGCCCGCGCTCTATGCACGGTACGGGCATGCCGGTAGCGCTGCGCGCAATGAGAGAACCGCGGTTCAGCCCGCGGAATGGCGGAATGACGGTGTGTCGACCGGCCGTCGCCAAGAAAAATCCGGCAGTTGCAGCGCCGATCCGGCGCTGTAACATTTCTGTCATGTGGCAAAACTAAACGAAGGCTGCGGCGGGCTGCCGCGGGGCTTCATCAGGGGGAATGACAAAATGCGCCATGCCATTACACTACTGTCCGCGAGCATGATCGCGCTCTCGGCCGGCGCCGCTTCCGCGCAAAATGCAAAGCCCCGCAACCTGATCCTGTTCGTCCCCGACGGCCTGCGCGGTGGTATCGTGACGCCGCAGACCGCGCCTGCGATGGCCGAGATCCGCGACAAGGGTGTCCACTTCAAGAATTCGCATTCGCTGTTCCCGACCTTCACGATGGCGAACAGCTCGGCGCTGTCGACCGGCCATTATCTCGGCGACACCGGCACCTTCTCCAACACGATCTTTACCGGCTACACCTCGGTGCCCGCCGGCGACACCGTGGTCCCCTTCATCGAGAACGACGCCGTGCTCGCCGATATCGACGATCACTTCAATGGCGACTACCTCAACGAGGAGACGCTGTTGAAGATGGCCCGCGGCCAGGGCTTCAGCACCGCCGCCATCGGCAAGCTCGGCCCGACCCTGCTGTTCGACCACACCGACCGCGGCAAGAACACGATCGTGGTCGACGATTCCACCGGCGGCAAGGCCGGCGTGCCGCTCTCCGACGAGATGAAGGACGCGCTGACCAAGGCCGGCCTGCCGCTCGCCACCCCGAGCCGCGGCGACAATGCCAAGGCCGGCGACGCCAAGACGCCCGGTACCACGGTGGCCAACGTCGCGCAGCAGGCCTACATGGCCGATGTCGCGACCAAGGTCGTGCTGCCGATGTTCAAGGCGCGCAACAAGCCGTTCGTGCTGGTGTTCTGGTCGCGCGATCCGGACGGCAGCCAGCACAACAGCGGCGACAGCCTCAACACCATCACACCCGGCATCAACGGCCCGACCTCGATGGCCGGCATCAAGAATGCCGACAACAACCTCGCCCAGCTTCGCAAGGCGCTCGACGAGCTCGGGCTTTCCGGCAACACCAACATCATGGTCTCCTCCGACCACGGCTTCTCGACGATCTCGAAGGAGAGCAAGACCAGCCCCTCGGCGAAGATCGCCTATGACGACACGCCGAAGGATTTCCTGCCGATGGGCTTTCTGGCGATCGATCTCGCCAAGGCGCTGAACCTGCCGCTGTTCGACCCCAACGACAAGAACGCCAAGGTCGCCGACAATGCCCATCCGAAGGCCGGCAACGGCGTGCTCGGCCAGGATCCGGCCAAGCCTGACGTCGTGATCGCCACCAATGGCGGCTCGGACCTGATCTATCTGCCGAACCGCGACAAGAAGCTCGCCGACCGCGTGATCAAGGCGCTGCTTGAGCAGGACTATGTCAGCGGCCTGTTCGTCGATGACAGGCTCGGCACCTTCCCCGGCACGCTGCCGATGTCGAACCTGAACCTGAAGGGCAAGGCGGTGACGCCGAACCCGTCGATCGTGGTCAACTTCCGCTCCTGGTCGAGCGGCTGCGAGATCCCGACCAACTGCTCGGTGCAAGTTGCCGACACCGTGCTGCGCCAGGGCCAGGGCATGCATGGCAGCTTCAGCCGCGGCGACACCTTCAACTTCACCGCGGCGATCGGCCCCGACTTCAAGGCCGGCTATGTCGATCCGCTGCCGGTCAGCAACGCCGATGTCGGCATGACCGCGGCGCAATTGCTCGGGCTGCGCGCGCCGAATAATGGCGGGTTGATCGGCCGGGTGATGTCGGAGGCGCTGCCGAACGGCATCGTGCCGAAGATGGCCGAGGGCACCATCATGTCGAAGAAGCCGTCGGCCAACGGCCTGCGCACCGTGCTGAAATTCCAGCGCGTGCTCTCGACCCGCTATTTCGACGTCGCCGGGTTCCCGGGGCGGACGCTCGGGCTCGAGGAGAGCGGCGGCAAACAGAAAACGGCGGGGAAGTGATCCCCGCCGCTCTCGCCTGAAGCCGTTGGTTCGGGATGATGCACAGGCATCATCCCGAGTGATCACATCATCCCGATGTCGAACACGTTGGGCAGCTGGGCTGCGAGCGGCAGCGCAGTCGCGCCGACCAGCGTCGCCACCATCGCCGCGAGCGCACGGCCGGTGCGGCGCTGACCGCGCATCCGGCCCGCGATCCATTCCAGAACCTTGGTGTCCATCTTGGTGCCTTGCGTCGGCGCCCAGCGATCGATGTTCGTGTCCGGCGACAGCGCCACCGTCCGCGGCGGCACCGGCAGGCCGGACTCGGACGCGGCATGATGGGCGATCGCCTTGGCGAGCAGGTCGTCGAACCGGCCGCCATCGCTGCGCTCGGCAGCAGCCTCGTTGATCGCGAACAACGCCTCGATCTCGGCCCGGCTGACCGGCTGATGCTCGACCGCGGCCGCCGTCAGGATGCGCGCGCACCAGGCAGCGTCATCGGCGTCGAGTGAGCGGGAGAAATGGATACGGCCCTTGGTGGTCGGGCCTTCGCCGGTGATCACGCCGTCGCGCACAATGGTCAGCGCATGGGCAGCGGTCTTGCGGCAGGACGGATGCAACGCACCGCTGAGAGCCTCAGCGGTCTTGGTACTTGGGGCAGACATTTTGGGAGCTTTCAATTCCTATCTGGGGCCAGCTTTTCCATGCGGGCGTAAACGAGTGGTTAATGATTCGAAACTTGCGTTCCGAGATTTTTAGATGGTTGCCATTTGGTCGCTTTGGAAGCTTTCGCGGTTCAGCCCTATAGCAGCCGGGGCCGGCGTGATGACGGCGATAAGCGGCTTTATCTGGGCATTTCCAAGCTTTTGTGCCGCATCTGATATTTCGCCGCAGGGGTAAGGATCAAAACAAGTTGCTTGGAATTCCTCCGCTATGAGAACAATCTCACCTTTTTCATGAACCCGTTCACTTAAGCGTTGTCCTGTCCTATATTGGAACAGACGGCATCAAATACAAATTAGCATGTAACATCAATGAGATGAGGTAAAATCATGACACTTCCGATTGGCGCGACCGCACCCGACTTCGAGGCCCAGACCACCGAGGGCAAAATCAAGTTCCACGATTGGATCGGCAACAGCTGGGCCCTGCTGTTCTCCCATCCGAAGGATTTCACCCCGGTCTGCACGACCGAGCTCGGCGCGCTGGCCAAGCTGAAACCGGAGTTCGACAAGCGCGGCATCAAGCTGATCGGCCTTTCGGTCGATCCCGCAGATCGCCACGCCAAATGGGCCGAGGACATCCTGGAGACGCAGGGCGCCGCCCCGAACTATCCGCTGATTGCCGACACCGACTTCAACGTCTCCAAGCTCTACGAGATGCTGCCGGCCTCGACGTCGGGCGATCCCCTCACCCGCACGCCGGCAGACAATCAGACGGTCCGCAACGTCTTCATCATCGGCCCCGACAAGAAGATCAAGCTGGTGCTGGTCTACCCGATGACCACGGGGCGGAACTTCCAGGAGATCCTGCGCGTCATCGACTCGTTGCAACTCACCGCCAAGCATCGCGTCGCCACCCCCGCCGACTGGAAGCAGGGCGAGGACGTGATCATCGCGGGCTCGGTCACCAACGACGAGGCCAAGACGATCTATCCGCAGGGCTGGAAAGAACCGAAGCCCTACATCCGCATCGTGCCGCAGCCGAAGTAACGGCCGGCACGCAGCGTCCGGGTGGCCCGCGTACAGCCTGTTATCGTCTGGTTTCGCGACGATCTGCGGCTGTCGGATCACCCGGCCCTGCATGAAGCGGCCAGCCGCGGCGCGCCCGTGGTCGGTCTCTATGTCCGCGACGAAGAAAGCCGCGCCCTGAAACCTCCAGCTGCGCGCCCCCTCGGGGGCGCGACGCGCTGGTGGCTGGCGCAGTCGCTGCGCGCGCTCCGCACGAGCTGCGAGGCTATCGGCGGAACGCTGGTGCTGCGCACCGGACCGGCCGCGTCCGTGATCGCCACGCTGGCGCGCGACATCCGTGCGGGCGCCGTGTTCTGGAACGAGATCGCGCATGCGCCGCATCAGGCGATTGCCGCAGACGTTGAATCCGCGCTCGCAAGTGACGGCATCGCTTCGCGGGTTTTTCCTGGCGACCTGCTCGTCGAACCCAAAGCCATCCGCAACAAGGACAACCGTAGCCTGCGTGTGTTCACACCGTTCTGGCGGCGTGCGCAGGTGCTTGGCGATCCGCCAGCGCCGCTGCCGGCGCCGAAGAAGCTCGCATCCGTCAGTGGCGTCGCGAGCGAAGCCCTCGACGACTGGGATCTCGAACCGACCCGGCCCGATTGGGCCGGCGGCCTGCGCGACACCTGGACTCCGGGCGAAGCCGCGGCGCAGGCAAGGCTGAAGGCGTTCCTCGATGAGAATATTCGCGGCTACAGCGACGACCGCGACCGGCCCGACCGCGACGGCACCTCGCGCCTCTCCCCGCATCTGCGCTTCGGCGAGATCAGCCCACGCCAGGTCTGGTATGCCGCCCGCTTCGCCGCCGCCGAGCACCCGCGCCTTGCCGGCGATATCGACAAATTCCTCAGCGAGCTCGGCTGGCGCGAGTTCTGCCGCCATCTGCTGTTCGACGTCCCCGACATGGCGGATCGGAATCTGCAGGCGCAGTTCGACGCGTTTCCGTGGAAGCGCGACGCCCGTGCGCTGAAAGCCTGGCAGCGCGGCCTGACCGGCTACCCGATCGTCGATGCCGGCATGCGCGAGCTCTGGCACACCGGCGTGATGCACAACCGGGTGCGGATGGTGGTCGCCTCATTCCTGGTGAAGCACCTGCTGATCGACTGGCGCGCCGGCGAACAATGGTTCTGGGACACGCTGGTCGATGCCGATGCCGGCTCCAATCCGGCGAACTGGCAATGGGTCGCCGGCTCCGGCGCCGATGCCGCGCCCTATTTCCGCGTCTTCAATCCGATCCTGCAGGGCGAGACGTTCGATCCCGACGGCGCCTATGTCAGGCGCTGGGTACCGGAGCTGGCGCAGCTCCCCAACGACGTGATCCATCAGCCCTGGAGCGCGACGCCGATCGAACTTGCGAGCGCCGGCGTCGAACTCGGCAAGACCTATCCGCCGCCGATTGTCGATCACAAGGAGGGCCGTGAACGCGCGCTCGCCGCCTACGCGAAAATCCGCGGCAAGGATTAGAGCAAAGGTCAGGACCGGCGGTTGACCACCAGCACCGCGGCGGCGCAGGCGGCCATGCCGGCGATCGATACCGAATCGAGCCGCTCGCCGAACAGGATGTAGGCCATCAGCGCGGTCACCGCCGGCACCAGATAGAACAGGCTCGCGACCGAGGTCGCGGCATGGTGACGGATCAGCCAATACAGCAATCCGATCGAGCCGATCGACAGCGCGAACACCAGCCAGGCGATCGCCAGCACGAACTCGTTGGTCCAATGCACGACATTGGTCTCGAACAGCCAGGCGCCGATGCCGAAGAAGATCGTCACCGCGATGTACTGCACCAGATTGCCGGCGCGCCAGTCGATCTGATTGCAGTAACGGCGCTGGTACAGCGTGCCAAGCGTGATGCTGATCAGCGAGACGCCGGAGGCAAGCCAGCCCCACCCCGCATCGCCCCTCATCGGCCGGTTGTGCAGGATCAGCACGACGCCGGCGAGGCCGAGCACGAGCCCGCCCCATTGCAGCGGCGTGACGCGCTCGCCGAGCCAGCGGTTGGCGATGGTCGAGGTCAGGATCGGCTGCAGGCCCGGGATCAACGCGGACAGGCCTGCGGGAATCGAATGCGCGATCGCAATCGCGGTGCCACCGAGATAGAAGCCGTGCACCAGGATGCCGGCCACCGCACTGTGGAAAACGCCTGTCCGGTCCGGCCATTTCGGCCGTGCGACCGCGGCGACGACCGTCATCACCACCACCACGAACGCCATTCGGATCGCCAGATAGGTCAGCGGCTCCGCATTGTTGATGACGTATTTGGTGCCGATGAATCCCGTGCTCCATAGCACGACAAAAATCGCCGGCGCCAGACGAGCGGCAGTTTCCTCGAAGCTCTTGTTCATTGCACGGCGTCATTGCCTGAAGATGAGGCAGCGGGCAATCGCGAATTTCTATGGCGTTGCTGGGTGCCCGAAGAACGGTGTCATCACCCGCGCATGCGGGAACTATCGCTGAAGGGCCTCAGGGTGAGTGAAGGGCGGCCCTATGCCACCCTCGTCATCGTCGGTGACGACCGCTACCTGCTGCTCGGGCGGACCATCGTACCCGATCCAACGCTGTTCGGCACCGCCTTCGTGCCGATCACTCACGATACCTTCCGCTACTGGAAGGCCGGATCGCTCGAGCATCTGCAGCGGTTGAACGATCGCGTCATGGAAATCCAGCGCATCCAGCAGGAGTTCGGCTATTGCGCCATCCCTGATGACGACGACCGCTCCCCGCCTTACCGGCCGGCTCTTCTGCAGCGGTCGAAGGAACTGGGCGTGATACGCACGACGTGACGGCACCCGAGGCAGCGCACGTCAACTCGCTCGTTCGAGAAACAAGTGGCTGTGAGCGTCACCCCGTGAGACCCGCCTTGCGCAATCCATCAAGGAAATGTTCGCGGTCGGAGGGATCGCGATACCGTTCGGCTCTGGCCTGGGCGAGGTCGAGAGTTCTCGCGGGCGCCGCGTTGCCACTCGCATTCAGTTCGCGACACCGTTGGCTGACGAACGCGTCAGCCTCGGCCCGCGCCTCGCCGAGTCGTCCCATCTGCGCATAGCAGGCTGCTAGGAGGCCGTGCGACCACCTGTCGAACGACCGCGCCTCCATTACCGCCTTGACCGCCTGCTCGTACTCGCGCCCTGAATAGAGGGCAAGCGCGTGATACCAGTGGTACAGGTTCGGCGGAAACGGATTGAGCCGCTTGGCTGTCCCGATCCACATCAGTGCCTCGCGCCACCGTCCCCAGTAGACCAGGGTGTTGGCGAAAACGGCGGCGACATCGGCATCATTTGGATTGAGTGCGAGTGCGCGGCTGAAATGGATTTCGGCCTTGGCGTCATCTTTCAGCAGGAACAGCAGCTGAGCGAAGACGCCATGAGACCAGGCGTCGCCGTCCTCGATATCAAGCGCGTTCTCGATCTCGCTCCGCGCCTCGTCCAGAGTCGCGGTGGTGGGTGATTCGAGAAACACGTCACAGACGATGGTCCAGGCGATGTTGACGTGGGCGCGGGCATATTGCGGGTCAAGCGCGACGGCGCCTCGAAAATATTCTCGGGCCTGCGCCATGGCATTCACGGTCAGCTGACGCCATCGCTCGTTTCCGAGCAGGACCAGATCATAGGCGGTAATGCTGGAGGTCGGCTTGCGTCTCGCGACCTCCCGGCCGGCGTCCTCCATCCGGCCCGGCAGGGCCGCGACGATCGCCCGTACAATCTCGTCCTGTAGAGCGAAGATGTCGTCGAGATCGCGCTCGTAGCGTTCGGTCCAGAGATTGTAGCCGCTCGCAGCATCGAGCAGCTGGATGGTCACCCGCACACGGCTGCCGAGCTTGCGCACACTGCCTTCGGCCACGTAGCGGACGCCGAGTTCGCGGCCAACCCGTTTGATCTCGGGTGTCCTGCCTTTGTAGGCGAAGCTGGAGTGACGGGCGACGACGAATAGTGACCTGAACCGCGACAGTTCGGCGATGATGTCTCCCGTGATCCCGTCGGAAAAATACTCCTGCGCGGGATCGCCACCCAGATTCGACAACGGAAGCACCGCGAGCGACGGCTTGTCGGACAGCCCCTGCGCCGGTGATACGGCAGCGCTCGGTTCGAGCACGGTCGCAACCGGGGGGCCAACATAGCGATAGCCGCGACGGGGCAGCGTCTCGATCCAGGTCGGGCCTCCGTCGATATCGGCAAATGCCCTCCGCAAGGCGGCGATCTGCACGGTCAGGTTGCTCTCCTCGATCGCAAGCCCCGGCCAGGCCTCCTCCATCAGCGCACCCTTGGAAACCAGCGATCCGGCCCGCTCGACAAGCAGCCGAAGCAGCACCACCGCGCGCCGCCCGAGCGCGACCGGTTCGGACTCCCGGAACAGCATCTCGGCCCCGACGTCGAGGCGGAAAGGACCGAATTCGTGGATCGTCGCCATGGCTCCGGAGACTACATTTTTTGCAACTTTTTCGGAACGGATTCAGGACCTCGGGGAAGCGGACGATCATGCTTCTGCAGCGGTGCCGAACCTCAAGGAGAACCCGATGCGCGATCCAGGCCATGCGGCCAAAACGGACGGTCCGATGACCCGTCCCGGTCCGGAGGTGAATGACGGTGACCCGACCCACGCTTGCCGCGTGCTCGATGCCGTCCAGGCGTTGGCTCCGTTCATCGCTGCGCAGCGCAACGCGTTCGACAGCGGACGGCGGCTGCCGGCCGCGGTTTTCGCCGCGCTGGCGGATGCCGGCCTGTTCCGCCTGTGGCTGCCGCAAGCGCTCGGCGGACCCGAACTGTCTCCCTTCGCGTTCATGCGGGTCGTCGAAGCCGCCTCGGCACTCGATGGCTCCGTCGGCTGGCTGGTCGGCAATGGCGCCGGCATGAGCCGGATCGGCGGCTACCTCGACGAGGCTGTCGCACGCGAGTGGTATGCTGACCCGCGCGCCTTTGTCGCAAGCGCGACCGGTGCGGTCGGCACGGCGAGCGCCGTCGCAGGCGGCTATCGCATTTCCGGGCGCTGGCCGTTCGGCAGCGGCGCGCATCACGCGACGCGCTTCATGGTGCTGGCCAGCGTCAGGCCCGACGATCCGGCTTCGCCGCTTCTCTGCTGCTATCTCGGGCGGGCGGACGTGACCATCCTCGACAACTGGCATGTGTCCGGACTGCGCGGCACCGGCAGTTGCGATTTCGAGGCGCGAGATATCTTCGTGCCAGCCGCTCACGCCCATCCCTTTCTCGGGCTGCAACCGACCCAGCCCGGACTGCTCTATCGCATGCCGCCGTCATCGGTGTTCGCGTGGAGCATCTGCGGGGTGCCGCTCGGCATCGCGTCCGGCGCCATGACCTCGTTCACGGAGCTCGCCAAAGGCCGCTTCGGAAACCGGGCTGCCCTTCGCGATCGCGAGACCGTTCAGGCGACGGTCGGGCGGACCAGAGCGATGCTTCGCGCCGCCCGTGCGCTTCTGGTCGATGCCATGAACGAATTGATGGCCGCAACCGACACGGGCGGCCAACGGCTGGTTGAGGCACGCGCGGACATTCGGATCGCCAACGCCCATGCGGCCGAGACTGCGACATCCGTCACCGAGATGCTGGCCGCCAGCGCGGGTGCCGTCGCCATCTTCGAGACCTGCGCCCTGGAGCGTGCGGTCGGCGATGTGCGCGCCGCGGCGAAGCATGTCGCGATGAGTCCGAACAATTACGTCATCGCCGGACGGCTGGCGCTTGGGCTCGATCCCGGCACGGCGAGGTTTTGACCATCATCCGGTCACCAACGGAGTTGCCCATGTCAGTGGTTTGCCGGCCGGCGCGCGCGCAGGATCTGGAATTCGCCGACGCCCTCGTCGTCTCCAGCATCAACGATCTCACCGAACGGCACGGCTTCGGCCCGATGGCGGTGTCGTCTCCACCCAATTTCCAGTTGTTTTGCATGAGGGACGATCCCGATGGTCTCTGGGTGGCGGAGGAGAACGAGCGGATCCTCGGCTTCGCCTGGAGCTGGGTCTGCGGAGACATGTGGTTTCTGGCGCAGCTGTTCGTGTCGCCCGATCAGCAAGGGCGGAGCATCGGCAACGAACTGATCAAGCGGACCATCGCGCACGCGGAGAAATCGGGCGCGTCCAACAAGGCGCTCATCACCTTCAGCTTCAACACGGTATCGCAGGGGCTCTACATCCGTCACGGACTGCTTCCGCGATTTCCCATCTACAGTGTCAGTGCGTCGCGCGAGCAGTTGATCGGTCATTTGCATGGTCCACGATACGACGTCACGCCGCTCGAGCCAGAGGCCTCGACCCTGCGCCGCCTCGCGCAAGCGGACGAGCGGATCCTTGGCGTCTCGCGCGAAAAGCATCATCGCTATCTGATCAATGACGGCGCGGCGACCGGGTTCAATCTCCACGATGGAAACGACTGGATCGGCTACGCCTATGTGGACGCCGGTGGTCATATCGGACCGCTCGCAGTCATGGAGCCGCACGCGGTCGCTCCCGCTTTGAGGACAGCGCTGTACCTGGCGGCCGGGAGCGGCGCGTCACAGATATCTGCATTCCTGCCCGGTGCGAGCAAGGCGGCGCTTGATGCCGCAATGGCGCACGGAATGCGGATCAAGTGTCCGATGCTGCTGATGTCGTCGCGAGAATTCGGCAATTGGGGCCAGTATCTGCCGCGCAATCCGGGCTTCATGTGACCCGCGCGGGTCTCGATTCGACCGTCGCATGGCGCCGGCCGTCATCTGAGGTGATACTTCCTGCCGTTGGTGTTCGGGTCGGTATTGTCGCTCGTCGAGAACATCAAGGCCAGCCCGAAATAGCCCCAGCTATCCCGGTAAAGTCCAAATCGGCCGGCGCCCTTGTCGATGATCTCCTGCTGGGTGCTGTTCGCCGGGCCGAGCAGCCTGTCGTCTTCATACAGTCGGGCAGTCTTGATCTCGCCATCCACGTATTTGACGGGGACGAGAAACGCGTGCCCCTGATAAAAGTGAAAGGTGCCGCGCAGCAGTTGCGGGTCGATCGGGCTCGCCGGAACCAGATAAAGCAATGCACTCGACGCCAGGGCAAAAAGCGTCGATCCGATCACGATGCGCGTACTGGCGGATATCCTCAACGGCACTTTCCCCGGGCTCTTGCTTGCCAAGCGTCTCCATAGCGCGCGGGTCCATCGCATACAACCGACGGGCATCCGCCGTCCCCTGTATGCGGTCTTGACCGGCCGCATGTCCGCATACAGCATCAGATCGTTGTCGCACGTCCGGCGAAGTTGCCAAGGACCGCCATCAGCGCGGTCGCAACGGCACAGCAGACGAGCGCAACCTCCCAGCCTCCGGTCGCATCGCGGGCAAGTCCGGCAAGCGGCGGGCCTGCAGCCGCGAGCGTATAGCCGAGGCATTGCGCCATGCCTGACAGCGCGGCCGCCTGATGGCTGTGCGCGGTTCGCAAACTGACGAATGTCAAACCGAGGATAAAGGCAGCTCCGGCTCCGGAACCGAACAGCGCGACCCACAGCATCGCAAGCGACGGAAGCTGCCACAATCCCAGCACCGAGACGCAGGTCGCGAGCGACACCGCGATTGCGATGCCGCGCTGATCCTTCATGCGGCGGACCATCGGACCGAGGATCAAGCCGGGAACCGCCGTCGCCAATTGCGACACACCGTGCAGCGTGCCCGCCGCCGCCGCTGAATAGCCTGCCTGCACGAGAATGGCGGGCAGCCATCCGACAATGATGTAGAACACCAGCGAGGTCAGGCCGAGAAAGCCGGTGACTTGCCAGGCGAGCGGCGAGTGCCAGATGCGCCCACGATGCGACGCCGAACCAGGCTCGGTCGCCGGAGCCGAGTGCATCCCCAGTTGCGGAGCCCAGACCATCAGCGCCACCAGCGGAAAGATCAGTGTGCTCGCAAGCGAAAGGTGCCAGTTCGATCCGGGCAACAGGGCGAGCGGGATCGCCACAACAGAGGCGAGCGCCTGCGCCAATGCGGACGTGATCGCGTAGGCGCCCGTCAGGCTGGCGATGCGGGTCGGGAAGTCCCGCTTGAGCAGGCTCGGCAGCAGGACATTCGCGACAGCGATCCCGGCGCCAAGCGTGGCAGTGCCGGCGAACAGCGCCCAGACCGGACCGGACGAGCGCAGCGCGATCCCGGCCGCCATGACCAGCAGCGCGCCGAACAGCCACCGCTCCATGCCGCATCTGCGTGCGACGATGGCTGCAACCGGTGAGATCGCGGCGAACGCAAGCAAGGGCAGCGTCGTCAGGATCCCCGCCTCTGCCGCGCTGACCCCGCTGCTCTCGCGGATCAGGCCGAGCATCGGCGCCACGCCGGTGATGGGCGCACGGAGCGCCGAGGCGATCAGCAGGATCCCCGCGACCAGGAGCCCCTGCCCGCCCAACGTCCGCATCGGCGCAATCATCGTCATCGCATGCTCCCAGCTATCTGCATGCGCGGAAACTATCGACTTGGCGCCCGGAAGAATTTACATATCTGCTCTATTGATCGCTAAATTCGGTCACGTCATGGGCTTTTAGCTCCGCTATGGGTTTTGAGCTTCGCTATGGGTTTCGAGCTTCGCTATCCCTGGCCCGACCTCGATCCGGATGACGTCGCGGCCCCGGCCCTCGCCGTGCGCCTCGACATCACCGCGAACAAGGTCGAGGCGGCCGAGCATGCGCACCGCAAGGGACAGCTGGTGTTTGCGCTCGGCGGCGGCGTGATGTGCCGCGTTCCGAACGGACTGTGGATGGTGCCGCCGCATTGCGGCGTCTGGCTCCCCGGCGGCACCCGCCACACCAATATCGCAACCGCCAATGCGCGGATCTTCTTCGTCTTCATCGAGCCCGGGGCCGCCGACCTGCCCGATCGCTGCTGCACACTGTCGATCTCGCCGCTGCTCCGCGAGCTTATCGTCGCGCTTTCAGATCGCATGCAGCATGACGTCGGCGATGCGACGCTCGTCACGCAATTGCTGCTGAACGAACTGCCGCAAATGCCGGTCCAGCAGCTGCATCTGCCGATCTCAGGCGAACCGCGCCTGCGACGGATCGCGGCTGATCTCGCCGACGATCCCTCTGATCGCAGCACGATGGCCGAATGGGCCGACCGTGTGGCAATGAGCGAAAGCAGCCTTGCGCGTCTCGTCCTGAGCGAAACCGGCCTGACGTTCGGCCGCTGGCGCCAGCAGCTGCATTTGATCGTCGCGTTGCGTGAGTTGTCGGCCGGCGCAAGCGTTCAGCAGGTCTCGACCGCGCTCGGCTATGAATCCGTCACGGCGTTCATCACCATGTTCAAGAAGGCACTCGGCAAGCCGCCGGCGAAGTATCTCAGCGACATCGTGCAAGGCGGCGGTTCGGCCTTTGCGGCGTGATGGGGCTCCGGCTGGGGTCTTTTCTGGCAAGGACGGCCGCCAATCGCCGGCTAAAGATCGCAAATGCGTGATCAGGCGCCACCACCGGTTGCCTTCATTTGGGCACGTATCGGGAACAGGCTGTGGAACCAGGACGCAAAGGCGGCCGCCGCAGGGGGTGCCTGCAATTGACGTATCGATCCCACAGCAGCTGGCAGGACGTGGATCTGCGCAATCTCGTTCGGGTCATCTCGGCCTGCACCCTCGGACTCTGGGCATTTGCGGCCGGCCTCCTGATCGGGACCTTCCTGTTTTCATGACTGGCTTGGTGGACGCGCCGCCCGGTCTACCCGCCGCTCAGGTGATGTGCGGCGACGAACAGGACGAGCGCGCTCAGCACCAACGCTGACGCGGCGCCGGCAACGCCGCGGGCGAGTTCGGCCTTCGAAAGATTGGACTTGGTTGCCATCACAACCTCCCGCGCGTGCGACCTGAGGCCGGTCCGTTCCGGCGGTGAGGCTCGCTCTCGCTGCTCGGACCACAATCGCAACATGAGGATGAACGCATCATGAGCAAAACGAATGGCCCGTGCTGCCGGTTCCAAATTCCGACCGTAGGGTTTCGGGTCGCGGGCACCGGCCGCACGCGGCAAGCGGGCAAAGCGGCGCTGGAAGAAGGTCGAGTGTGCGCGAGCGTCCGCACCTACCACTCTTCCGGACAGGGATCGACGATCTTCCAGAGATCGACGCCGTTCTTGATCTTTTTCATCTCGGTGGTGAGCCCGCCATTGCGGCGGATCCAGTCCTTCACCGTGTCGGGATAGTAGGACATCAGGTCGGAGGTGCCCTCGAGGCTGGTGACCTTGATGCCGAAGGTGAACGCCTTGTCGTAATAGGCCTGGTGGAAGCCGATGCTGGCCTTCGGCGTCACGCAAATCTTGTTCAGCGGCACGATGCCGAACACCAGCGTGCAGGCCGAGTTGCAGATGCCGTCGATCACGACGCGCTCGCGGCGCTCGCGGATCTGCTTGTACTTGGCCTTGTACTCCTCGACATAACCGCCATGGTCGCGCGTGATGTGCAGAACGGCCCGCGCCGGCGTGACCGCCAGAACCGAGAGCAGCAAGGCGACAAGGGGCGTGATGCGCATGGAATGTTCGAAACCGAGGGAAAGGCGGCCCGGGCGGACCTGACCGCAAGACTCTGGCCGGACTGTGTTGGCAATCCGTTAAGCATCCCCAAAAAGGCAAAATTTGGCGCGCTGTGGCTGATTTCCCGCAGCTTTTGGCCGGATTTCGGGTTAAATGAAGCGCTAGAGGACCTTGGACCGGCTGCGCAAGCCGATTCCAGCGTGAACGCCAGGAGGCCGCCAATGACCAAGACCAAGCTTTTCGCCGCCCTCGCCGCGACCGTTTCCCTGGCCATCCCGGCCCTCACCCCGGCTTCAGCCGCCGACCTCTCGGCCACCCCGCGCCACCACCGGCATCACCACCACGCGCATTGGGGCCTGCCCTACCACATCAGCTATCTGCACAATTACGGCCCGGGCCCGGCCGCCGGCAGCTTCGCCTATTACGACGGCCCGTCGACCAACAAGTGCTACCAAGGCTCGGCTGCCTATATCGGCCAGGATCGTCGCCGTCATCCCTGCTTCTGAGCTCAAAGGTAGGCCGGCGGGAGGCGTGGACGCCGTGCCGTCCCTGCTGGCCCCCGCAGCCCAAGTCTGATAATCGACCGCAACGCGCTCGTAGCTCAGCTGGATAGAGCATCGGATTTCGATTCCGAGGGTCGGGAGTTCGAATCTCTCCGAGCGCGCCATGTTTTCATCGATGGTACAACGGTTTAGGACGAACCGGTTTCGTTCTGGATGATCGTTTTCGTGCTGTGAGCAAGCTTAACTCGCTGCGAGCAAAATCAACACATTACCAACAGCTTCAAATCCCTCCGCGCAACAAGGGCGCAATAGGGCGGTTTGGCGTTTGTCCTGAAATGCGATGCGCACAATGAGGAACGACCCCGACGCGGACGACGCGCCGAGGTCGCTATTCTGTTAACTCCCGACCGGGTGGGGGTGTAAGGGTCGGGAGCCGACAGACTACCTCTGATACCGCCGCTCGTCCGCCCCTGAGCAACGCCATAAGGGTTACTCCGACCCAGCCTGCCGGAAAACGATATCCATTCGCCGCTGGTCGAGAGCTAGCCGAGCGAGGCCGTTAGCAAATCAGCAAGCAGGTCGGCGCAGGCTTCTCAGAGGGACGGGACCGATTTGGGGAACGTCTTACGGTCTCCGTTTCGGAGGAGCTGGCGTACGGGCCCTGGCGCCGGCTCCTCTCGTGCCGGTGCTCTGCGTCGGCTGCCAACACCACCACGGCCGGCTGAAGCTTTCCGACTTCCCGACCGGGACTGGTACGACATCTCGGCGCACCTCAAACGCACTTCCTGCGACAAGGTTCGGTGGGTCAATACTCGGCTGGACGGGGGGCGAGGTCGTCAACTTCGCGATGGGCGTTTCGGGCCAGCCCAAGTAGGCTGAAAGTTCCAAGTTGCCAGCCTCTGCTTAATCTGCTCGGCCTGCTCCTTCGTCAGTTTCTCAGCCAAACTGTAATCGTTCAATTGGGCCGCCCCCTTGCGTTGTCGATCGTAAACCATCCAGTCAGTGCTTCCCTTTCGAACGAGGAACCTTGGCTGCATCGGTGCCATGTAATTCACCGCAAACTCCCTCAGCAATATGAACGACGTAATATCTTCTTAAGTATAGCACTTGGCATTCGATGCTTTTGTGAACTTGCACACACACCGAACGCCTCGTGCGCTCCGCTTCGCTCCAATCGTCACCGGCGCAGGCTCATGAAAATATCGGGCTCGCGGATCACCGATTGCATCGAACGAGGATCCGCGGTTCGGACTACCGTCGTGCACGAGCCATTCGAAATCCTGATAGATTTGATTGCGAACGCAATTCCAAATTGCCGGCAAAAACTCTTGCGATCTCTTGTCGGCGTAATGATCGTACTGGCGCGCACGGAATCGATAATCCGTCCGGGCTCTGACCAAGATTCGCGAGCGATATAGATCGCTCCCAGGTCACAGAAGTGTGTCGCGCTCGCAACGTCACAACAGTTCCCTGTGTGGATGAGCGTGTTTGGACTTCACTGCGTCGCGCATTTGCCGTCTACTAATATCGGACCTTCGGTGGCGATTTTATTTCCAAGACGTCCATTTGAAGTCGGGGTCAAGGAGGCCGCTGTTCAGCGGCCAGCGGCCTCTTTCGTTATTTGAGATTCATCGATTGCAATGACATCTTCCGACGCCAATCTGCGTCAATCGGACTGCCATTAGGTCATGGGGACAAGATGATTGAAGAACGCAAACCTTACGTGGCATTTGGAGTAGACCCGGCCGGCGTCGCACGCGCAACGTATGAACTTCGTTGCAGTGACGACGAGGAGGCAAAGCGCCGAGCTGAGGGTTTTTTGGACGAGCACGAATTCGTCGAGTTGTGGATCGACTACAAAAGGATCGCTCGTCTGAAACGAAGCTAGGAAGAGCGTCGACGCGGCATCAAACTCCGAACGAATGCCTCATTTGAACGGAGGCCGTCAGCGTCTGGCCGTCATGCTCGCTTCAGCAAGGCGCCTTTTCTCGACCCCTGGAGAAGCTGCTTGGCCGTTCGCGAAATTTACCGGCTGAAGTCACCGGCCGGACAGCTTGCGCAGAACGAGCAGCAGTAGAAGCTGGCCCGCTCCGATGCCGGCGAGGCCTCCTGCAACCTTGAAGATTGCGTCGGCCAGGTGGCCGTGCCGGTCAGGGGTTAGCAATTGCATTGCTTCGAGCGTGAACGCACTGAAAACGACTAAGAGCACGACCAGCATGGCGCGCCGGGGATAACCCACCACAAGGGCCAGTGCCATCACCGCGAACGCGGCGAAATGCTCGACGTGCGGATCAGCAGCAAACGAGGGGCGGTCCCGGATCGGGGCCAGTGTGGCGAACGCAATAAAGGCCAGCGTTAGCCAGCCAATGACCATTCCGAACGTCCTGATCCTTGATTCAAGCAAGCAACAATTTCCAAGTCGTGGTGCCCTGGATGCACCGTCGCTGAATTAGCCCATCGCGCGTGTCAGCGACAGGCGGGATCGACGCAAAACCGGGTCGCCCGCAAGGACTAATCCCGATGGCTTTCCCGTAGAGCCCCCGTAAGTCGAAATTCCAACTCCTCGGTGCACAGCAAGCGCTACGATGAACAACGAGGGGGCGGCACCTCACCTTGAAGGGCAGCGAGGCCGTTATGGAGCGCTTATACTTGGGCATTACCGTTACCAGCACATACGTCTTGGTCACGATTGCGCTGATCGTGGCTTTCATGCACTGACCGGCAGGTAGGTCTCGCACGGCTGGTCTTGTGGCGAGCCACAACAACTTTCGCCGCTCACGCGCAACTATCGACGAAAGCCCCGAAAGCCGATCGAGATCCGGCGGGAAGTCGCCCGCCAGTTTGCGGCCGACATGCAGGCCGGCACCAAGTTGCGGTTGACAAACGACTTTTGAGTTGATGCGAACCGGGCCGATTAACTCTCCCGCTTAACGCTCCTTGGGCTTGGGCTTTCCTTCCTATCGACGCTGTTGGGAGCCGAGGTGATAGCTACCGCCATTTCAGGCGGCCATTTTGAATGGCGATTATTTGGATCGACGATCCGTCGGCCATCCAACCTCTGTCGCAAGGTGGAGAGCCTGCGCAGCCGCGCCAGAGCGCGCCGCTGAGCTAGCTGAGCAAACTTCTCTCGCCGAACCAGCGCCGGCAGGCGCGGCTGAAGCTCGTCGCGTCGGTGTAGCCGAGCGCGGCCGCCATCTCGTCGCGCGATTGGGTTCCCGCGGCGAGCATTGTCCGGGCGCGCTCGCGCAGCACGCCGTCGAGCAGCGGCCGGAAGGCGCAGCCCGCCTCCGCCAGCCGCCGCACCAGCGTCCGCCGCGAGGTGCCGACGAGGCGCGCGGCCTCCTCCTCGCCGAGCCGCTGCGGCAGCCGCGCCGCAATCAGGCTCTCGACGATCCGCGCCAGCGCCGCGGTGTCCGAGCGCGGCTTTTCGATCTCCTCGAGCGCTTCGATCGCCTTGGCGTGCAATTCCGGATCGGCAAACGGCGAAGGCCGCGCGCATAGCTGCTTGGGCACGTCGAAGATGAAGGCGGCGGCGTTGAACTTCACGGCGCAGGAATAATGCTGCATCAGCCGCTCCACGCCCGCAGGCGGCGGCCAGGGAAACTGCAAGGTCGCCTGATCGATCGCATCCTCGAGCAGCTGCACATAGACCGCGTGCACGTTGAGGCTGACCGCCAGCGCCACGGCGCGCCACAGCGCGCCGTCCATTGCCACCGCAGGAGAGATTTCAATCTGGATCGAGCGCGGCGTTGTGCGCAGTCGGTTGCGGATGAAGGGCGCGCGGGTCGACCCGAAGCGCGCGCCGGTGTTGAGCGCGTCCGCGATGGTCGGCGCCGTCCTGGTCGCGACGTCGAGCGCCCCCTGCAGCGATGTCGACCAGACCGCCGCGGCCGACAGCGGCCACAACTCGCCATGCCGGCGGGTGATGTTGGCGGCGAGGATCACCAGCGACGACACCGGCATATGAGCGCCGGGCTGGTCGAGCACGTCCTGCTCGATTGCAGTGCCCTGCAGCAACTCGTCGCGTTCGCCCCGCGTCTTGCCGAACGCCCGCACCAGCGCCCGCGCATAGCTCACGGACACCGGCGTGCGAATGGCATCGGCCTTCGACCCCTGCATTGCCTCGGCGCCCTCCCTCGCGAGCGTCCAGCCGAACACATCCGGTGGAACCGGTTTGGCGCAAAATGCCACAAGATTGGCCTGTTGGGAACTGGCGGCGCAGGCCCGTCTCGCGGCATCCTCTGCACAACAACGGCGAACGCCGCCTCGACAAGAGATGCTGGAGGGAATGCGATGATCTTCACGGGCACCAATGCCGCTGGCGAGACGATCACCTACCGGGACGGCAAGCGCTATCTGTGGATGCTCTCGTTCATTCCGCCGCTGATCCCGCTGTTGTCCTACTGGCTCTTCCTGCGGACGCATAATCCGCTGGTGACGCTGATTCCGTTCGTCTTCATCTTCATCCTGATCCCGCTGCTCGATGTCCTGTTCGGTGAGGACACCCACAATCCGCCGGCGGAAGTGGTCGCCGCGATGGAGGCCGATCCGTATTATCTGCGGCTGGCGCGCATCACCGTGGTGTTTCCCTGGATCAACTACGTTGCCCTGATCGCCTTCTTCGGCACGCAGGAGCTGCCGTGGTGGTCCTACGTCGCTTTGCTGCTCGGCGTCGGCACCATCAATGGCGGTGCGCTCCTGATCGGGCACGAGCTCGGCCACAAGGCGGACAGGCTCAACATCGTCTTCGGCATGCTCGCCAACTGCGCGGTGGGTTACGCCCATTTCCGCGTCGAGCACAATCGCGGCCATCACACCTGGGTCGCGACGCCGGAAGATCCCGCCAGCGCGCGATTCGGTGAATCGATCTATGCCTTCGCGACGCGTGAACTGCCGGGCGCCTTCAGGCGCGGCTGGCGCAATGAGGCCGAGCGGCTCACCCGGCGCGGCGAGCCGGTCTGGTCGGTCAACAACGAGATCCTGCAGGGCTTTGCGCTGACGCTCGTCGTCGCGGCGATTCTGATCGCGCTGTTCGGCTGGAAGGTCGCGCCGTTCATCGTCGCGCATCATTTCCTCGGCTGGTATGCGCTGACCCAGGCCAACTACGTCGAACACTACGGGCTGCTGCGCGAGAAGCTGCCGAACGGCCGCTACCAGGCGGTCGAGCCACGCCACTCCTGGAACACCAACCACATCGTCTCGAACCTGATGACGTTCCATCTGCAACGTCATTCCGATCACCACGCCAACCCGATGCGCCCCTACCAGTCGCTGCGCGATTTCGACGACATCCCGCGGCTGCCGAACGGCTACACCGGCATGTTCGGTCTTGCTGCGATCCCGCCGCTCTGGTTCCGCGTGATGGACCCGAAGACACTGGCGTGGGCCGGCGGCGACAAGAGCAAGCTCAATCTGGGCGAGCGGCCGGCGAACGCGTGATCGCGACGGACCGCCGCTTCATCGCGCCGATGCCGAGGAACGATCCGTTGACGGACGGATACTGGCTGGTGAATTCGAACGCATCGAAGCCAGGTGCTTCGAGTTCCTTCAGCGCTTTCCAGAGCAGCGTCGTATCCGGACAGGCCTGGGAGTGGATGTCGTGATGTACGATGATGCTGGCGTGGGAGCGCACCAGCAGCTGATCCTGGATCACACCGCGCAGGCCGTGATCGCCGTCGATGAAACCGAGGTCGGGCTTCAGCCGATCGACATGGGAACCGACCAGCGGTGACGTTGAACAGGCCTCGAGATAGATCGGCTCGATGTCAGTCTCCTCCTCCCTCAACGGCGCGAGCGCGCATCCCGGGCGGAGATTCTTGCCGCCGCCGGCTTTCATCCGCTCGGGATCTTCCGGCGCACGGCCTCCACGCCGGCGTCGGTGACGCGATATTTCCGTCCCATCTCCGGCAGGATCCAGCCCTTCTCGATCATTCCGGCAATGGTGCTCGGGCCGACACCCGCGGGAAACGGCCGGCGATGTCGGATCGCGTCGATCGCGACCCGCTCGAGATGGGTGGCGACATGCGAGGGGCGCGCGCGAAACGCCTTGGCGATGATGAGGACCGACAGCACCTCGGCGCGCCGGCGCACGGCCGAAGCGCTGCGGGTCAGTTCGTTGCTGATCTCGAGAGCGTTCTTGCCGGCCCTGGCGAGTTCTCTGAGCTTCTCATCCTCGTCAGAGCTCCAGCGCCGCACGATCCCCATCTGGCCCTCACCGCCTGGATACCCATCTCGAACCGATGCATACGCAGGCGGTGCTGATTTGCCATGTGACTTTCGGCACCTCTTGATGTGACGTTGGAGACTGTCGCCATCAGGAAGGCCGATTTCGAAAACGCTCCTAGTGCTTGCTGGGTTCAAGCGTGATGAGCACGCCGGTCGGTTCGGGCTCGTGCGGCCGCAGCGACGTCAGCTCCGGATCGCTCCACTCGGCAAGGCTCACCACCTCGCCGGTCTGCCCCGGCATGTCGGAGGACTGGGCGGGTTCGAGCACCTTGAGCCCGGTGGTGTCGACGAAGAATGTGTGCTCGCCGAACACGCTGTTCAGTTGCGCCACTGCCGGATGATCATCCGGAAGCACCTGAGCGTTCAGTTGCGTCATGGTCTGCTTGACTTGCGTGGAATTGAGCTTCATCCGCTGCTCCTGCTTGTTGGTTCCGGCCTTGGATTTTTCCCTGGCTGGTTCCTCCCCGCCCGCGCCCGTCGCCGCGGGCTTCGAAGTCTCGAACCGATCAGGCAACGAAACGTTCCGCACACGCGACGCATTGACCGCCTGCGCGCGGGTTCCACATCCATCCATGGCAATGTGAAGTGTGACGCGACGTCCGGTGCACCCGCTCTCTACGAGGCGGACGGCTTCTTCCTGGCGAGCCCTTCCAGATGCACGCGGCGCGCGGCGGATTTGCGTGCGCGCGCCCGGGTGCGGCAGGCCCGGCAACGCACGGCCTTGGTGAACACGTCGCCCTTGGCGGTCTCGTACCACCATTTCTGCTGCAACGGCGTCCAGACCTCGGCAACGCCGCAATCCTTGCAGACGAACGGCTCGGGCCGATAGGTTCCGCGTTCGACGAAATCTGGAGTCGAATAGCTGTTCGTGGGCGCGAGCTGGCTCGTGACCACCGCAACCTCGTCGCGCGCCAGCGCGATTTTGTAGTCGCGCAGGCGCTGCCGTTCGGCGGCGCGTTGTGCCAGCGTGCGACGCCATTCCTCAGCCTTGCGCTGTTTGGCTTCGATCTCGCCGTGCGTCTGCTTGCTGCGCTTCATGCCCATGCCATCCGCCTTGCACCGTATCGACGAACTTGCCGCCCGGGAGCCCGGACATATCAAGACGACTCATTGATACGCAGCAGTTCGGCGCAGGCTCGGCATGGTAGCCGCAGCATCGCCGGGCGGCCAGATCGATCCGGGCAGAGGTTACGTCCGCCCCTGCTCCGCCGGCCGCATGTGGATCAGCGCATCGAGAACCAGGACAAGCACGGGACGCTGCTCGTCGTTGACGAGCTCGGTCTTGAAGATCACGACCGCGTCGCGCCGCTCCGGCCTGATGGTGATTTTCTGGATCCGGGATTGGCCGGTGAGCGTGGCTCCCGGGCGGACCGGGCTCGGCAGGCGGATCTCGAAGCTCCGCCCGACGATGCCCGCCACCTTGGTCCAGATCGCCTCCACGACGAGCCGCTGATAGATCGCAATGGTGTTGAAGCCGCTTGCGATCAGTCCGCCGAACGGGCCCGCCGCAGCCGCGACGGGGTCGGTGTGGATCGGCACCGGATCATATTTGCCGGCGAACTCCAGGATCTCGGCTTCGCCGATCGTGTAGGTGCCGAGCTGGAATGTCTGGCCCTCGGTGAGATCTTCTGCATACAGCATCGCGCGCCTCCGTCTGTCGCGCGACGATAGACCAACGCTGCGGGCTTTCCATTACTTCCGGGGTCATGTTCTTGGCGCACCGGACTGCGCGTGCAAAAAGAGACGCGCGCGGCGCCGGCCGCTCGCGTCTCGCTGCAAGCCCCGCGGCTATTGCAGCCGCGCCGCCCTCGCCTTCGCGGCCTTCACCGTGTTCTCCATCAGGCAGGCGATCGTCATCGGGCCGACGCCGCGCGGCACCGGCGTGATCGCGCCGGCGACCAACACCGCTTCGTCGAAGAAGACGTCGCCGCACACCGCGTAGCCGCCTTCCGGCTTCTCGACGCGCGTGGTGCCGACGTCGATGACGATGGCCTGCGGCTTGATCCAGTCGCCGCGCACGAGCCCAGCCTTCCCCACCGCGCTGACCAGGATATCTGCCTGACGGCAGATCTTGCTGATGCCGCGGGTGTGGATGTGGGTCTGCGTCACGGTCGCCTGCTCCTGCAGCAACAGCGCGGCCATCGGCTTGCCCACGATGTTGGAGCTGCCGATCACCACGGCATGAGCGCCGGTGAGATCTGGCCGGATCGACTTGATCAGCCGAAGACAGCCGAGCGGCGTGCACGGCACCAACGCATCGTCGCCGTGAAACAGCCGGCCTGCGTTCAGCGCGTGCAGGCCGTCGACATCCTTGGCGGGATCGACCGCCGCCATCACGCGCAAGGCGTCGATATGCGCCGGCAGCGGCAGCTGGATCAGGATGCCGTCGATATCGTCGCGCGCGTTGAGCGCGTCGATCCTGGCGAGCAGATCGGCCTCGCTGGCGTCATCCGGCAGGCGCTCGACCTCGCCGCGCAGACCAAGCCGCTCGGCCATCCTGACCTTGCTCTGTACGTAAATCTGGCTCGCCGGGTCACAGCCAACCAGCACGACCATGAGCCCGGGCGCGCGGGGCAGCCGGTCCAGTTCGCTCGCAACCTTGTCGATGACAATTTGGGCATGTGCATGCCCATCAAGAATGTTCGCCGTCATGGCACCTCCGTTTCGAAGCGGTGCCCAGGCGCGCGGCGTTCAGTCTCTGCGCTCCCCGATGGTGGTCCATCCAAGCGCCAGTCGCGCAGATGACGTCCTCATAGCCCCCCGGCCCGGCAAACGCAAATCACGCTCGCTTGCGGCCGAACCGGCGACCAATTGCCCCTGTTTTGCCGGTGGATCGGTGCCGGGCGGGGCCCCTCCGGGGTAGGATTCGGGCAGAACTTGCGATAAGCCTCGGCGCTTGCCGGGCTTTTCCGATCCCCGGCGCCATCCTTCCGGTCATCACGCCACTTCGGACATTTTCACCATGAGACATATCATCCTCGCGCTGGCGCTCCTCTGCCCGGCTGCCGCGCTTGCTCAAGGCACCGCTCCAGCCACCACGCCACCCCCCGCCGCCGACAAGCCGGCGGCGGCCCCGCAGCCGATGGTCGGCGACAAGCCGCTGGTCCAGGTCGGCAAGAAATCGGCGGCCAAGAAGGGCGAGAAGGCCGCAGCACCCGGCAAGCCGCAGTCGGTCGCGCAGAAGCTCCAGGCCTGCCAGGACATCGACGACGCAACCAAGGAGCGGCTGATGTGCTACGACGAGATCTTCAAGCCGCAGCCCAAGCCGAAGGCCGCCCCTGCCAAGGGCGTCGCCGAATGCCGGTTCGTCAAGGAAGAGGACGAGCGGCTGACCTGTTACAACGGCTTCGCCGACAAGATTCCGCGCCTGCCGCGCTAACGACTTTGGGCCACCCGGGCTCCGGCCGGCAACCGGTTACCCGGCTGGCATCGCGGGCATGAAAATGCCGCCGCAAGTGTTTGCGGCGGCGCATCGATTGCGATTGCGGCGTGTCCTTGCCTACCAGGTACCGAAGCCGCCGAAGAAGCCCATCCGCGGCTGCTGCTGCGCGACACGGTAAGGCTGATACATGCCGGGCTGGGCCAGCCGCATCGGCTGCTGGGAATGGGTATGGCTGCGCGCAATCTTGCGCTTCTTCGGCGCCTGTACCGGCTGCTCGGCCGGCTTCGCCTCGGCCACGACCGGCCCCTTGCGCGCGTCAGCCTTCTCCGGCGGAATGAACTGGGCGAACGTGTCACGGACGCGGGCCTGCGCCGACGCATCGCTGGCAGCCGCCGGGGTCGCTGCGGCAACCGCGTTCACCTGCGACGGAACGACGGTCGGCAGGTTGGTGTCGTACACCACCCGCTCCGGCAGTTTCTGGGTCGACTTGATGCGTACCATGGTCTTGTTGTCGACGCCGGGCGACGACAGACCCTGGCTGGCGACCACAGCCTCCTGCGGTACGATGGCATTGACGACGAAGAGCAGCGCGAGCAGCACGCCACCAACGAACAGGAAATAACGCGCCACAGGCATTTTGATAGCTCCCCCCGCGCTACGGGCGCGGTTCAACTCGACGCGACGACATCTGTCATCGCGCAACGAATTCATCGTCTGCGCATGATCACCCGGGCAGACGCTATCCGCGCTCCCGGGTCGTTCTCTAACGGTCGGCTTATTAGTTAGTTCCTGCCTGGCCATTGCGGTTCACCCGGCAAGTCAATTCCTGGTCACTTTTTCGGGATGCAGGGTTCAGGCGCGGCTGGCGGTCGCAACCGTGCATTTCGCCTTGTTTGCGTTAACGTTTACGAACCCGATCAGCATCTGCGGGTAGGTCTTGCGGCTTTTCATGGCGATGGTGTCCGGGATCAGCCGCTTGCGTTCGGTCACGGGGCTGCCGTCGCTACGGATGAAGGTGCAGGCGATTTCGATATCCTTCACCGCGAAATCATTGGCATTGCGCAGCGTCAAGGTGACCAGCACCTTCGAACCCAGCCCGCCGCGCCGCCAGGATTGCGAGGCGATCCGCAGCCGGTCCAGCGGCGATCTTTCAGTACCGGGCTCGGACGCCTTGGTCGCCTCGGCCGGCTGCGCGGCGGTGGCCACGCCGACCGTGGCCGGTTCACCTGCCGGTGCGGCCGGGGCATCCGTTGCGGCTTGATTTGTGATTTGGGCAAGCTGCGCCCCGCGCGAAGCATCTTGCGCGGTGCGGATGACGGCGGAAGGCACCGGCCCGACATCCTGGTCTCCGGCATCGCTCGGCTCGGGGAGCATGAACCACGCCGCAATCCCGGCGACCGCGATCACCGACAGCAGCAGGCTAGCGTAAAGGCCGCCCTCACCGAGACGTCCGGCCCCAAACCTTCGAAACGACGCCAAGCCGATCCGCATCGTCGTGCCCTCACCCTCGACGCCCGATCAAGCCGCCACCCAGCACAGAAGCCGCAGGCATCACAGCGTGCGGCATCCAGGACGGCCGCAGGTCGAGCGGCCACGCAAGATCAATCACCGACCGCCGGAATGGTTTCATTCCGGGACGACAATCTTGCGGCTGGCATCACGGAGGGATGGTATCCCAACGGACCGCTCGCTAGATTTGCGCCGCCCGAGAGCGAGCGCCGCGCACCCCAGCGCGCGCGAGAACAACAAGGAGATCGCAATGCCTGTCGTCACCTGGGACCACGTCCATCTGCGCAGTCCCGATCCCGAGGCCACCGCGACCTGGCTGCGCGACATTCTCGGCGGCGAGATCATCCGCGGACCCGGCCGCATCGACGTCCAGCTCGGCGGCGCCAAAGTGTTCATCGCGGAGGTGACGCAAGGCGACGGCGTCAACGCCCCGCCGGTGACGCCGTATCAGGGGCTCGATCATTTCGGCCTGACCGTGAAGGACATCGACGCGGTCGCGGCCGAGATCAAGGCCAAGGGCGTCGAGTTCACCAAGGAGCCGACCACGATCCGCCCTGGCGTGCGGATCTGCTTCATCCGCGGCCCGCAGGGCATCTCGATCGAACTGCTCGAGCGCGACCAGAAATACGCGTGAGCGACGACCGATCCGCTACGTCATGCTGCCGGGCATGAAGCAGCGGATCGTCACGCCCATGTAGCTCTTGATCGGCCAGACCATCGCGCGCCCGACCCGGTTGGGCTCGGTGACCACGGCCTCGTCGGGAACATCGACCCAGGCCCCATCGAGTCGCACGCGATAGTGCCCGTCCTTCGATTCCCAATCGACGTCGCTGACCGCGCTGCCGTCGGCATCCGAGCAGCACGGTCCCTTGCCGCTGCGCAGACCGTCGAACCATTCCTTGAGCGGCGAATTGGCGTAGCGGCCGTCGGGATCGCGCGCCCGCGCGATTTGTACGGCCGCCGCCAACACCAGCATCGTCAGCCCGAGAGACACCATCACACGGCCCGCACGACGGGCCCAAGTTCCATTGGCATTGCGAGGGCGTGCCAAACGGCCGCCCGATTCAATCCAGTCCGACATGTGTTCGCTCCAGCACTCACCGGCCAGTGCAATCAGAGCTATGCATTTCGCGGGCCAGTTCGATTCGCGCGCACGGTCCGCTGTCATCGCGCCGTCACACCGCCTGGCAGGAACCGAGGGTTCACGGTCAGTCCGGATACCCCCGGAATCAACCTGCCGCATTGCACGAGGTTGCTCGCTTTGGCATAAAAAACCAATCCGGATTGCTGCGGGCGCGGCAGCCGGTAAATGGGACGTTATGAAGAACGGGCTGTACTCAATCCACGTCACCCTGCTGGACGGACGCGTCGGCAAGGGCAGCGGAGTGATTCTTTTCCGCGACGGGCAAATTCTCGGCGGCGATGCCTACCTCTATTACACCGGCAGCTACACGGTGAAGGGTGACGCGTTCAAGGGCGAGGTCCTCGTGCAACGCCACACCACGCCGCGCGAGACCGACAACCCGCTGTTCGGCGGGCCCGCGCCGGTCGGCATCGGCGTCTCCGGCACCTTCACCGACACCCGCGGCACCATGAGTGGAACCGCGCTGGTCGGCAAGGCGAGCCTGATCTTCGGCGCGACGCTGCACAAGCTCGCGGATATCAATTAGCTCTTCGAGACTCGCTGCTAGATCTGTCACCCTGAGGAGCGCGCCCTTGCGCGCGTCTCGAAGGGTCGACGGCCACCAGCCGGGCCGTGCATCCTTCGAGGCTCGCTCCGCTCGCACCTCAGGATGACGGTGACGGAGTTGGCACACGCTTGGAGTTCTACTCCACTCGCTCTCTCTCGCGGCGTCTCACGTCGCGCCGTGCGCCTCGACATAGAGTGCGTAGATCGAATGGCATGACGCCATGTAGAGGCGGTTGTTCTTGGGTCCGCCGAAGGTCAGGTTCTCGCAGCGCTCTGGCAGGCGGATGAATCCGAGCGGCTTGCCCTGCGGGCTGAACACCATGACGCCGTCGAGATCCTCAGGCCTGCCCTTGAGCTGATACACCTTGCGGCCGCCCGTCTCGGTCGGCTCCGACTGCAGCGCGCCGTTGCTGCCCCAGCCGCACCACAGATTGCCGTCGCGGTCGACGCGGAAGCCGTCGAGCGATCCCTGGTCAGCGGCGTCGATCAGCTTGGTCTTGTTGCCGACCGTACCGTCGGGATTGACGTCATAGCTCCAGATGCTGCGGTTCGGCGTGCCCTTCCACTCGACGACGTAGAACTTCTTCTCGTCCGGCGAGAACGCGAGTCCGTTCGGATTGACCAGATCGGTGATGACGGCGGTCAGCTTTCCGTCGGTGCCGATCCGGAACACGTTCGTGTTGTCCTGCTCGCGCTTAGCCTTGAAGCCCTCCCACTCGCCGGCGATGCCGAACACCGGATCGGTGAACCAGATCGTGTCGTCGGACTTCACCACGATGTCGTTCGGCGCATTGAGGCGCTTGCCTTCGAAACTGTCGGCCAGCACGGTGATCTTGCCGTTCTTCTCGGTGCGCGTGATCCGCCGCGTCACCGAATGCTCGCAGGTGACGAGCCGCCCCTGACGGTCGCGGGTGTTGCCGTTGGCGAAATTGGCGGGACTGCGGAAGACGCTGAGGCTGCCGTCCTTCTCGCTGAACTTCATGATGCGGTTGTTGGGGATGTCGCTGAACAGCAGACAGCCGCCTTCAGGGAAATAGGCCGGCCCTTCCGCCCAGCGCATCCCGGTCGCAACCTGCTCCAGCGTGCTGCTGTAGAGGCGGTACTTGGCAAAGCCTTGATCGAGGATTTCGACGGCCGGATCCGGATAGCGCTGATTGGGCTTGAACGGGAACGACTGCGCCATGGCGCGGCTGGCCGCTGCGCTCACAATGCCCGCACCGATGCCGGCCATCAGAATGCGCCGTGAAATCATGTGTTCCTCCCTGCCCATACCGTCCGTTGATCCCTGGGTCGGCTGAGCGAGCCGTAGGAGTGTTGTCGCCGACGGTCCAATGCCGTTCGGGCATCGATCGATGCCGATCGAATATTGGTCTTCGCGCCATCGCAGTCGCGCGCGCCCCGCCCCGTCACCCTGAGGAGCGCGCGCTCTTGCGCGCGTCTCGAAGGGTGCACGGCCCGGCTGGTGGCCATCGATCCTTCGAGGCTCGCTCCGCTCGCGCCTCAGGATGACGGAACTAGAGCACGAGCCGATCAAGCCACCGCGCGTCGGCTCTACTCCGCCGCCTGCTCCAGCGGTGCGACGCGCGGCAGGATCATCTGGATGCGGGTGCCGTTGCCCGGTGCGGACTCGAGCGAGAGCCGGCCGCCGAGGCGGTTGGTGATGATGCTGTAGACGATGTGCAGCCCGAGCCCGGTGCCGCCCTGGTCGCGCCGCGTCGTAAAGAACGGATCGAAGGCGCGGCGGCGCACGTCGAGGCTCATGCCGCAGCCATTGTCGGCGAAGATCACCTCGACATAGTCGTTGCCGGAGGCGTGCACCTGGATCTCGACCTCACCGGCCTTGCCGTCCGGGAACGCATGCGCGACCGCGTTGAGGAACAGATTGGTCAGCACCTGGCCATACGGTCCGGGATAGGAATTCATGATCAGGTTCGGCTCGCAATCGACGTTGAGCGTCAGATTGTGCTTGCGCAGGCCGGGCCGCAGACTCATCACCACCTGCTCGGTGAGATCGCCCAGATCGAAGGAGCGCTGGTCCGAATAGTTGCGGTCGGCGGCGACCTGCTTGAACGACTGGATCAGCTCGGCGGCTCGATTGAGATTGGCGACCAGCTGCGACGAGGCATCGCGCGCCGTGTTCAGGAAGTCGTTGAGGCTCGAGCGGCGCACGTCGCCGCGCTCGACCTCGGCCGCGAAGTTCGCGGTCTTGCGCTCCAGCGCGGAGGCCACCGTGAGGCTGATGCCGACGGGATTGTTGACCTCATGGGCGACGCCGGCGACCAGTCGGCCGAGCGCGGCGAGCTTCTCGGCCTCGATCAGCGAATTCTGGGTCTCGCGCAGATTGCGCAGCGCAGCCTCCGCGGAGTCCCTCGCCTTGCGCATCTCCTGTTCGGACCGCTTGCGCTCGCCGATGTCGAGCGCGACCGTGACGATGTTCTCGATGTCGCCCTGGGCATCGAGGATCGGCAGCTTGTTGACGAGCCATTGCCGCATGTTGCCGGCTGCGTCCTTGTATTCCTCTTCATAGAAGCCAAGTTCGCGGCGCGCCGACAGGACGCGCTTGTCGTTCTCGTCGGTCTTGGCTGCGCCGTAACGCGACATCAGCTCGGCGGTGGTCTGGCCGATCGCGTCCTGCGGCTCGATGCCGAAGATGCCCGCCATGTAGCGGTTCATCAGCACGTAGCGCAGGTTGCGCTCCTTGACGTTGATGACGGCGGGCACCGTGTCGATGACCATCTGCAACAGTCGGCGGCCTTCGGCGATGGCGTCCTCTGCGCGCTTCTGGTCGGTGATGTCGCGCACCGTGCCCTCGTAGCGGATCACCTCGCCCTCGTCGTTGCGCACGACGGTCGCGGAATCGGACAGCCACAGCACGGTGCCGTCGCGCGAACGCACCTGATACTCGTAGTCGCGCACCGTGCCGTCGCGCAGCATCAGCTGCTGGTACTGCTCCCGTGCCGCCGGATCGACATAGACGGTAGAGGCGATGTCGCCGATGCCGTTGATCAGGTCCTGCGGCGTGGCATAGCCCATCATCCGCGCCAGCGCCGGATTGGCATTGAGCAGCGCGCCGCCCGGCGTCGTGACGTAGATGCCGTCGACGGACGCTTCGAACAGCTTGTGGTAGCTCTCCTCGGCGAGCCGCTGCTCGGCAAGCGCGCGCAGTGCCGCCTCGCGCGCGCTGTCGGCGTCGACCAGGGTCTGGCGGAACACCTCGGCGGCGCGCGCGATGTCGCCGATCTCGTTGTCGAGATCGGCGCCCGGAATGAACGCGCTCTTTTCGCCGCCCGCGACCTTGCGAATCGATCCGGCGATCCTGGCGAGCGGGCGAACGGTGCGGCGAACCACCAGCACCGAAGCGAACAGGCCGATCAGCACCCCCGCCGTGCCGAGCACGATGCTCTGCCATTTCGCCTCGGCCAGCGTGCGCGCGAAATCGCGCGCCAGCACATGGCCGCGGCGCGAGCTGAGCTCGCGCAACAGCTCGGTGACCTTCTGGATCAGGCGGCCTTCGGCGCCGAGCACCTCGCGGTCGATGTCGGCGATCTGGCCCTCGCGCACCGAAATCGCGCTGATCGCCTCGGCATAACTGTCGACCGCGCCGCGCAGGGCGGGCTCGGCGATGGTCATCGCCCGCATGCTTTGCGCGGCCTGCTCGGCAGCCGACGTGTTGTGCGCCAGGAGCGCGGTGGCAATGCGGCTCTGGGCCTGCGACAGCGTGTTGGCCAGCACCGCATCATTGCTCGCGGCGAGCGCCTTGTCGAACGCGTCGCGCAGCGGAGGCAGCCCGGCGACGATCTCGGCGCGGCGGCCGAGCAACGCCGAGATGCGCTCGATCCCGCTGCGATAGGTCGCCAGCCGCTGGGTGACGCCGTCGATCATGTCCTGCTGCTCGGGCGCCAGCTCGATCCGGGTCTTCTTCAGGATCTCGCTCAGCGACTGGGCCGCCTCTGCGACCTGGGCCGACTGGTTGCCGGGCTCGGTGACGAAGTCCCGCGCCGCCAGCCGCAGTTCGTTGGTGCGACGATCGATATCCTCGGCGATGTCGCCGACGCTTTGCAGCCGCTGCAGCTCGGCGAAGGTCGTATCGATGTGCCGGATCGCGATCACGCTGGCCGTGGACGTGATGATGATCACAGCCAGCACCAGCAGGAAGCTGCCGAACGTGAGCTGGCCAATGGAGAGGGAGAACGCACGCGGCGCTTGCGAATTCGGCGGCAATTCAGCGGTCATGTCATCAAGGCCGGGGTCCAATGCGCCCCAATATACGGGAAATTACGGGCTTTGGGGAAACATGCTGAAGCCCCTCGCCGGCTGGCGGTGTGACCCGTGTCACCCGGGTGACGCCGGTGGCCGATTCCGGCACAGGGTGACGTCAGGCCTCGTCCGGCGGGATGCCGGCCTCCTTGACGCATCCGGGGACATCCAGTCGGCGGCCGGTTTCGGGAGACAGGACATCGGGCGTCGGCAGCCTTCGGCGCCGGAATCGACCTCAGGCCGTGGTGGTCCTTCGCGAAGGAATCGTCATCGCGGCGACGCCGATGACAACGCAGGCGAGCCCGAGCCACGCCGTCGGGCTCAGCCGTTCGCCCAGAAAAACGACGCTGAGCGCAACCCCGATCGGCACCCGCAGATAGGCCTGCGCGGTGGTGCCGACCGAGCCCAAGGTCTGGATCAGGCGGAAGTAGATCACGAAGGCGATCGCGGTCGAGAACACTGCCAGCGCCAGCAAGGCGAGCAGCGAGCTGATCGACGGCGAGAGCGTCCAGGGCCGCTCGACGACGAGGCTGAGCGGAATCAGCACCGCCGCGCCCGCGATCAGCGAGCCCGCGGCCGGCGCCATCGGATCGAGCTCCTTGAAGCCGCGGCTGAAGATCGCGGCGCAGGCGTAGCAGATGGTGGCGGCGACGATCGCGACCTCGGCCACGATGCCGTCCCGGAGATCGCGGAACGCATCGACGCCGACGATCAGGCAGATGCCGGCCATGCCGGCAATCACCCCGAACAGCTTGCGCGGGCTCGCGCCCTCATGGTGGGTGATCGCGGCCGTGAACAGGAAGGTGAAGATCGGCGAGGCCGAATTCAGGATGGTGGCGAGGCCGGCGTCGACGAAGCGTTCGCCCCAGGCGATCAGCGTCCACGGGATCACGCTGTTGAGGCAGGCCTGGAAGATGAAACGGCGCCAGGTCGGGCCATCCGTCGGCATCGTCACGCCGCGCATCCGCATGATGACGAGCAGCAAGAGCCCCGCGATTGCGGTGCGCGCCGCGATCAGCGTGATCGGCGGAATGGTCGCGACGCCGAGCTTGATGAAGGTGTAGGAGCCGCCCCAGAGGGTGGCGAGCGCGAGCAGCAGCGCCAGCTCGAAGCCCATAGAGGGCTGGCGCGCGCCGCCGGTCGCGGGGCCGCTCACGACGCGCTCCTTGCGAGCCAAGCGGCGGTCGCCGCAAACAGACCTTCGCGTCCGTGTTCTAGATGCATCAAATGCGTTGCCCTCGGCACGACGACATCGGCCTTCTGCGACGCGCCCAGCGCACGTGTCAGCCAGGCTGCGTCGGCATCCTGGCAAAGGTTGTCCCATTCACCGCGGACGATCAGCGTGGGAGCCTGGACGCCGCGCGGGTCGTAAGGGAGCTGCCCCGACATCGCGGCGATGATGTCGGCCAGGGGCCCGTTTGGAATCCGGACGGCCGGCGGATTGCGTTCGGCCGCACCGGCATCGCTTGCCAGATAGGCCGGCCCCCACTCGGCGAGGTCAGGCTCGATCAGCACCGGCGAATGCGACGGTGGGACGTCCTCGACAAATCGCTTCAATTGATCCGCGATGGTGACCTCGCGCCATGCGCCGACGCTCTCGGGGAGTGGCAGCCCCTCGAGCTTCCGCCGGACGATCGGCCCGAACAGCACGAGGCGGCCGACGGCATCCGGACGAGACCGCCCGCCAAAGCGATAGCCGACCGACAGCGCTGAGGGAAACGTCGCACCGTGAACGTAAAGCACGGGATCGCCCACGCCCGGCCAGTGCCGCAGCAGCAGCGTCTCGTCACTGCCGGGCAGCGTCAGGTGGGCTTCGAGAGATATTGCCGCGTCGAGAGATGTTGCCACGTCGGTTCCTTTGCGCCGGGCTGTTGGCCCAGCGCAGTGATTGACGTGGTTATAGCGAGCTTCTGGTGGCTATACTTCGATGCTCGCCGAAGTATCGCGGCTCTGGTCCGCGGGAGCTCAGCCCATCACGCCGACGTCGAACACCTCGCCGTCGTAGCCCGCTTCCTTGGGGATCCGGAGCTGGCGGCCGGTGGCGGTCTTGGTCATCACGGGCATCACCGCGACGATCGGCTTGCCCTTGCTGTCGGCGAGCGCGGCGCCGACGTTCGGCTGCTTGCCGAGCCTGATCAAATTACGCGTGGTCGGGAACGGCAGCTTGAAGCGGCCGGTCTCGCCGCCCTCCAGCGCCTCCCGCGTCGACACCCAGATCGAGTCGGTCGATTCCTTGCCGTCATGGGCACCGAGCTGCTCGGGCGGCGCGGCGGCGAGGAAGAACCAGGTGTCGAAGCGCTTCGGCATGCCTTCCGGCGTGATCCAGTGCGCATAGGGCACGAGCTCGTCGAGCGCGAGCACCATGCCGTTGTCCGTGAGCACCTTGAGGAAGGTGATCTTGCCTTCGTTCAACGCCGCACGATGCTCAGTCGCGATGTCGTTCGCGCGCCCGGCGTCGACCAGATCCTTCGACCCCCGCGGCCGCGCCAGCAGGATTCCGCTCTCCTCGAAGGTTTCGCGGATCGCCGCGATGCGGAAACCGAGCGCGTCGCCGTCGAGCCCTTCCCCGCCCGAATAGAGCGCGGGATCGCCGGCGATCTCCCTGTCGTTCTTGTCGACGCTGCCGCCCGGAAACACCAGCGCACCCGAATTGAACTCGATCTGGTGATGGCGGACCATCATGAAGACTTCAATTTCGGACGACGCTCCGTCACGCAGCAGCAGCACGGTCGACGCAAGGCGCGGGGCAACGATCTCGGTCATAATTATCCTGCTGCACTGGATTGCGGTTGCAGATTGGCGCGACGGTCGACGCGCGCCACGCGGGAGAGCAGATAATCGACCTCCGCCCTCGCCTGCGGCGTGATGACGGCACCGGGCTTGCGCTGGGCGCTGGAGGAGATGATGCCGCGCTTCTGCAGCACGTATTTGCGGACGGTCAGGCCAACGCCAGGCTGCTGCTCGTAGCGGATCAGCGGCAGATGCGCGTCGAACAGATCATGCGCGGCATCGCGCTTGCCGGCCTTCGACAAATTGACGACGTCGATCAGGAGCTCGGGGAAAGCATAGCCCGTCATCGCGCCGTCGGCGCCGCGCTCCATCTCGAAATCGAGGAACAGGCCGCCATTGCCGACCAGGATCGACAGCGGCCGCAGCGAGCCGTCCTTCTGGAAGTTGCGCAAGGTCGAGATCTTCTCGAGGCCCGGCCAGTCCTCGTGCTTGAGCATCACGCAGGACGGCGAGTCCATCACGATCTTGCGGATCACGGCGGGCGTGAACACGACGGTCAGCGTCAACGGATAGTCCTGCAGCACCCAGGGAATATCGTCGCCGATCGCTTCCTGCGCCTGCTTGAAATAGCCTGTGATCTGGTCGTCAGTGCGCAGATGCGGCGGCGGCGCGATCATGACGCCGGCGGCGCCCGCATCCATCGACTTCTTCGCCAGCGAGCGCATCGTGGCAAAGCCCGGCGCCGAGACGCCGACGATCACCTGCAGCTTCTTGGCGCGCTTGACGAAGTGTAGCGCGACCTGCTCCGCCTCCACGGCATCGAGCTTCGGCGCCTCGCCCAAAATGCCCAGCACCGTGACGCCGTCGCAACCGACCTCGGTGTAGAAATCGGTCAACCGGTCGATCGATGCCTCGTCGATGCGGCCGTCGTCATGGAACGGGGTCGGCGCGATCGCAAAGGTTCCTGCGGCCTGGGCGGTGAGTTTGGTCATTTGGGCATCTGTCCTTTAGGTCCGTCGTTCCGGGATGGTGCGGCAGCACCAGACCCGGAACCTCGAGATTCCGGGTTCACGCTTCGCGTGCCCCGGAATGACGGTATACATCAGAACCGCCGCGCGCCCATCTTGATCTGCTCCTCGGAGAAGAATATCTCCTTGGCGTGGGTGGCGATGTCCTCGGCCTTCCAGCCGGTAAACGGCGGCTTCCAGCCCTCCATTTCCATCATCCGCATTTCGCGGACGCCGCGCGGGCCCGAGACTCCGAGAACCTTGCCGGTCTGGTCGCCCGACAAATCGCTGACCATGTAGAGCACGGCCGGCGCGATGCCGTCCGGGCCGAGCGCTGCACCCGGGTTCTCCTTGTAGCGCGGCAGGTCCGCCGTCATGCGGGTCAGCGCGCCCGGCGCCAGAGTCCAGATCCGGATGTTGTACTTGCGGCCCTCGATCGCCAGCACGTTGGAAAGGCCCCAGATGCCGCCCTTGGCGGCGCCGTAATTGGTCTGGCCGAAATTGCCGATCAGGCCCGAGGTCGAGGACGTGTTGACGATGACGCCGCCGCCATTGTCGCGCATCCATTTGAAGACCGGCTGGGTGCAGCAGAAGGTGCCCTTCAGATGCACCTTCATCACCCTGTCCCAGTTGGCTTCCTTGGCCTTGTGGAAGGTCTCGTCGAGCAGGATGCCGGCATTGTTGACCAGGATGTCAGCGCGGCCGAAATGCTTGATGGCGTCGTCGAACACCGACTGGCCGCCGGCCATGGTCGAGATGTCGGCGCCGTTGGCGACTGCGCGGCCGCCCTCGGCCTTGATCGCATCGACCACTCTGTCGGCCATCGACTTGTCGGAGCCCGAGCCGTCGCGCGGGCCGCCGAGGTCGTTGACCACCACCGCCGCGCCCTCGCGCGCAAACAGCTTCGCGTAGGCTTCACCAAGTCCGCCGCCGGCGCCCGTGATCAGCGCCACCTTGCCGTCGAGTAATCCCATGATCGTTTCTCCCTTTCTTGTTGCTCTTCCTTACCTCGCCCCGCTTGCGGGGAGAGGTCGGATCGCATCGCGAGATGCGATCCGGGTGAGGGGGTAGAGGTCTGCCCGCAGACCACCGTTGCGGAGAAGCCCCTCACCCACATCTCCCCGCAAGAGCGGGGCGAGGGAGCCGACGGCCCCGCCGTGTTGCTACGCCAGCACCGTCTTGCCGCTCTTGATCACGGTGACGCCGCGCGACTTCACTTTGGCTTCGAACGACACCACGTTGCCGTCCTTCCACAGCTCCATCGTCACGGTCTCGCCGGGAAACACCGGCGAGGAGAACCGCGCCGCGTGCTGCTTGAAGGCTGTGGGATCGTAATCGGCGTAGGTCTGCAGCACGCCGCGGCAGGTGATGCCGTAGGTGCACATGCCGTGCAGGATCGGCCGCGGGAAGCCAGCCTTCCTGGCAAACGCCGGATCGGAGTGCAGCGGGTTGCGGTCGCCGCACAAGCGGTAGATCAGCGCCTGGTCGGGCCGCGTCGTGATGTCGACCACCTTGTCGGGCGCTCGCTCCGGCACCTTGTGCGGCTCGGGCTGGCCGTCCGACGGGCCGCCGAAGCCGCCATCGCCGCGGGCGAAGCGCGAGGCGACCAGCGTGGCAAGCTTGTCGCCCTTCTCGTCCTTCAGCACGGTCTGGTGGCGGATCACCGCGCCCTTGTCCCTGCCCTTGTCGAACACGTCGAGCACGGTCGAGTCGGCCGTGATGTGGGCCGCGGTCGCGAACGGCTTGTGGAAGGTGATGTCGCGCTCGCCGTCGACCACCATCACGCGGTTGAGGTTCATCTCGCCGGGACCGGCACCCCAGGCCGCGACCGACGCGAAGGTCGGCACCACCTTGAGCGGACGCGGCGTCAGCACGCCCTCATTGACGAAGGCGAGCTCGTTCTCGTCCATCGGATCGGCGCCGAGACCAATGCCATAGGCATAGAGCATCACGTCGCGATCGCTGTAGCTGTATTTCTGGCCGAGGTTCTTCAGGGCCATCAGCTGTTCGTACACGATTGGCATTGTTGTTTTCTCCCCGAACTCTTTTGTCGCCTTGCGCTGCCAATTGATGTGCCCTCTCCCCTTGTGGGAGAGGGCTGGACCGGCAGTCGTCACAAACTCGCTTCGGTGAGGGGTTCGCGCCGCAGAGAGACTCTTTGCGCAGAGAGAGACCCCTCACCCGCCTTCGCTTTCAGCGAAGGTACCCTCTCCCACAACGGGAGAGGGTAAAAATCAGGCCGGCGTGAAGAACGGCAGCGGCGCGCCGTCGGTCGGCTTCCACACCACCTTGACCTTCTGGCCGATCTTCACCTTCTCCAGATCGCAATCGACGATGTTGGTCTGCAGCGACGGGCCTTCCTTCAGCGTCACATACGCGATCGCATACGGACCGGTCGGCGACTTCCGCATCAGGCTGTAGGTGTAGACCGTGGCCTCGCCGCTCGACTCTTCCCACACCGTCTTGTCGGAGAAGCAGAACGGGCAGATCGCGCGCGGGAAGTAGTGCGCTTCGCCGCAGGTGGTGCAGCGCTTGATCATGAACTTGCCTGCCTTCGCCGCTTCCCAGAACGGCGCGGTCTCCGGATTGGTCACCGGGGCGTTGTACTTCTTGGCTTCAGACATCACGCACGCTCCAGAATGCAGGTTGAGGCGGCGTGGCGAACGCCGAGCAGACCGCCGGTGCCGTGGGCGATCGCGAGGTCGCAGTTCTGCACCTGCACCTTCGGATGCGCCTCGCCGCGCAACTGGCGCACCGCCTCGAGGATCTTCGTCATGCCGCCGCGATTGACGGGATGGTTGCTGCACAGGCCGCCGCCATCGGTGTTGAACGGCAGCTTGCCGACGCCCGAGATCAGATTGCCGTCGGCGACGAACTTGCCGCCCTCGCCCTTCTTGCAGAAGCCGAGGTCTTCGAGCTGCATCAGCACCGTGATGGTGAAGCTGTCATAGATCGAGGCGTATTTGATGTCCTTCGGCGTCACGCCCGCTTCCTCGAAAGCACGCGGGCCGGACCACACGCCGGCGGAGTACGTCAGGTCGAGATCCTTGCCGCCGCGCGGGCCCTTCATCGCCTCGCCATGGCCGATCAGGCGCACCAGCGGCTTCTTCAGGCTCCTGGCGATCTCCGGCGTGGTGACGATCATCGCGCCGCCGCCGTCGGTGACGACGCAGCAGTCCATCCGGTGCAGCGGGTCGGAGATCATCGGCGAGTTCAAGACGTCCTCGACGGTGACGACCTCCTTCAGCATCGCGTGCGGATTGTATTGCGCGTGATGCGAGGCCGCGACCTTGATCCAGGCGAGCTGCTCGGAGGTGGTGCCGTAGTCGTGCATATGGCGCATGGCACACATGCCATAGGCATTGTGCGTGGTAGCCCCGTAGGCCAATTCGAAATCGGCCTCGGCGCCGGAGGCGCGCGGCGGCATCGGGCCGGTGCGCGGCTTGCCTGCGAGCGTGACCAGCGCCACCGAGCACTTGCCCGCGGCGATCGCCTCGGCGGCGTGACCGAGATGGATCAGATAGGAACAGCCACCGGTCTCGGTGGAATCCACGTGACGCAGCTTCTTGGTGTTGAGACCGAGATAATCGACCATCGGCCACAGTCCCCCCGGCGCATCGCCGGCGCAGAAATAGCCGTCGATGTCGTCCTTGGTGAGCCCGGCATCCTCGATCGCACCCTTGGCGACCTCGGCGTGCAGCTGTGCTGTTGATTTATCGGGTGCATGCCGGGTGGGATGCTCGTAGATCCCGGCAATGTAGGCCTTGCCCTTGATGGTCAAATCGCTCTCCGCTGGCGTTTCTCGCTCCAGCGTTTTTCTGAACCGACGGCGCGACCTTGGCAAGCGCGGAAATATTCCGTCAGGCGAGACTGCGACGAGCGTACACTATGCGCGCCCCAACACGGATGTCGTCCCGGCGTAGGCCGGGACCTACCCATAACCACAAGGCTGCGCTGCGAGATAAGGCAGTGGCCCCAGCATCGCGCTACAATGAAAAGCGGTGGTTATGGGTCCCGGGTCGCGCTTCGCTTGCCCGGGACGACACTGAATATGTAGCGTTTGCCGGCAGGCTAGTGATGCTTTTCCAGAACGATCACCGCCCCAAGCGACGCGCATGACCACATCGATGCGGCATAGCAGTAGTTGGCCGGATAATCGCTGAGATCTAGGCGATCCACATTTGGATCCGCCAGACGACACTTCACTTCATCCTTCCAGAACGCAAAGCAATCGTCTGCCGCTATCCACCGCAGCGGAAGACCTACGTCGGCGACCACAAAGGCCGAACCATCGCGCAGAATCCGAACAATTTCTGCCTCGCCTATCGGCTCAATCCGACGCGCGTTCACCACTCCGTTGTTGTCCCAAAGTTCCGTGAGCGGAGTCTGCGTGACGATTCTCTGACTCGCATCCATTTCCAAGTCGTTACCCATCGAAGCATCAGCGCGTGGACGCGATGGTGGGTTACGCTTCGCTAACCGCCATCGCAGCTGAATACGTGGCATCTACTCCGCCGCCATCTGCCGCGGCGCGGGCGGCGGGTTGGCGAGGTCGGCGGCGAGTTGCGCGTAGCGAACCTTGGCCTCCTTGATCGCCTTGTCCTTCACCGGGCCGTAGCCGCGAATGCGGTCGGGCAGCGACAGCAATTCGACCGCGATGTCGTGATTGAGCGGCGACAGCAGGGTCAGCACCGTCGCGACATCCTTCTCGTAGCCCGCGATCAGATCGCGCTCAAGCTTGCGGTCGGCGTTGTAGCCGAAGATGTCGAGCGGCGTGCCGCGCAGGAAGCGGAATCGCGCCATCACCTTGAACACCGACATCATCCACGGCCCGAAGGCGCGCTTCTTCGGACGGCCCTGCGCATCGAGCCCGCCGCCGAGGATCGGCGGTGCCAGATTGAAGTTGAACTTGAAGTCGCCCTCGAACTGGTCGCGCAGCTGCTTCTCGAAGCGGCCGTCGGTGAACAGCCGCGCCACCTCATACTCGTCCTTGTAGGCGAGCAGCTTGGCGTAGTTGATCGCGACCGCGCGCTGCAGCGCCTCGCCATAGCCGCCCTTGGTGGCGGTGTCGCGGACCTGATCGACCAGCTTGCGGTAGCGTTTTGCCAAACGCGCGTTCTGGTAGCCGGTCAGAAGCGCCATGCGGTGGGTGATGATCTCGTCGACCGACATCGCATCCAGCGACTTGATCGGCGCCACATCGTCATCCTGCCCCTTCATCATCGCGGCGAGGCGCGCTGGATCGGCCGCGGCCAGACGTCCGAGCTGGAACGCTTGCGTATTCATCTTGATCGAGACCCCGTTGACCTCGATCGCCTGCAGGATCGATTCCGCCGACAGCGGCAGCAATCCGCGCTGATAGGCATAGCCCATCATCATGATGTTGGTGGCGATGGAGTCGCCGAGCAGCGTCTCGGCCGGCTTGGTGAAGTCGAAGAATGCGGAGTCCTTGCGCAGTTCGGTCTCCAGCACGCTGTTGACCTTGCGGCTCTGAAAATTGAAGTCGCGGTTGAGGATGAAATCCGCGGTCGGGATGATGTGGCTGTTGATGATGCCGACGGTGCGGCTCGCATCGCACAGGGTGATGGTCTCCTTCGACACCGCGACGACCTCGTCCGCCGCGAGCACGAGATCGGCCGTGCCGGTCACGATGCGCGAGCAGGTCACGTCGGCGGTGTGCTCGGACAGCCGGACATGGCTCAGCACCGCGCCGCCCTTCTGCGCGAGGCCGGACATATCGAGGATCATCGAGGCCTTGCCCTCGATATGCGCGGCCATGCCGAGCAGTGCACCGATCGTCAGCACGCCGGTGCCGCCGACGCCGCCGACCGCGATGTTGTAGGGCCGGTCGAGCGCGGGCTTCGAGGCCGGCTCCGGCAAGACGCCGATATCGCCAAGCTCGGTTGGGGCGCGCCGCTTGAGGGTGCCGCCATCGACCGTGACGAAGGACGGGCAAAAGCCCTTCACACAGGAATAATCCTTGTTGCAGGTCGACTGGTTGATGGTGCGCTTGCGCCCGAGCTCCGTCTCGAGCGGCTCGACCGAGATGCAGTTCGACTGCACCGAGCAGTCGCCGCAGCCTTCGCAGACGGCAGGATTAATCAGCACGCGGCGCGCCGGATCCTCCATCAGGCCGCGCTTGCGGCGACGGCGCTTTTCCGCGGCGCAGGTCTGCACGAACACGATCGCCGAGGTGCCTTTGGTGTCGCGGCACATCTTCTGGACGTTCTCGAGCTCGTCGCGATGGAACAGCTTGACGCCGGGCGCGATCGTGTCGGCCGGATAAGAACCCGGGTTTTCCGAGACCAGGTAGATCTCGCGAATGCCTTCGGCGTGGAGCTGGAAGGTGATCTGCTGCGGCGACAGGTCGCCGTCGTGGCGCTGGCCGCCGGTCATGGCGACGGCGTCGTTGTAGAGGATCTTGTAGGTGATGTTGGCCTTGGAGGCGATCGACTGGCGGATCGCGAGAATGCCGGAGTGGAAATAAGTCCCGTCGCCGAGATTGGCGAAGATGTGGTTCTCGTTGGTGAACGGCGCGATGCCGACCCACGGTACGCCCTCGCCGCCCATATGGGTGAAGGTCTCGGTCGAGCGGTTCATCCACAGCGCCATGAAGTGGCAGCCGATGCCGCCGAGCGCGCGGCTGCCTTCCGGCACCTTGGTCGAGGTGTTGTGCGGGCAGCCCGAGCAGAAATACGGCGTGCGGCTGACGGGCGCGGCTGCCTGCATCTGCGACGACTGGCGGCCGTTGAACCAATCGGCCTTGGCGCGCAGCATCTCGGCGATTTCAGGATTGAGATTAAGTCGAAGCAGCCGCTCGGTGAGCGAGCTTGCAAGCGAAGCCACGCTGAGCTCGGCGGCGAAGGTCAGGAAGCGCTTGTCGTGATCGTCCATCTTGCCGACGATGCGCGGGCGCACGTCGTCGCGCCAGTTGAACAGCTCCTGCTTGACCTGGTTCTCGACGATCTCGCGGCGCTCCTCGACGATGAAGATCTCTTCGAGGCCGACGGCGAAGTTGCGCACGCCTTCCGGCTCCAGCGGCCAGGGCATGCCGATCTTGTAGAGGCGGATGCCGATCTTGGCGGCGATCTCGGGCGTGATGCCGAGTTCGCGCAGCGCCTGTCGGATGTCCTCGTAGCTCTTGCCCGAGGCCATGATGCCGTAGCGCGCGTTCGGCGAATCCATCGTGACGCGGTTGACCTTGTTGGCGCGGGCAAAGGCGATCGCGGCAAAGCCCTTGTAGTCCTGCAGCCGGCGATCCTGCTCGAACCGGTCGTCGGGCCAGCGGATGTTGAGGCCGCCCGGCGGCAGCTCGAAATCGGCCGGAATGATGAACGGCGTCATCTCGTCGGTGAGGTCGATCTCGGCCGTGGTCTCGACCGTCTCGGTGATCACCTTCATGCCGACCCAGCAGCCCGAGTAGCGCGACATCGCGATACCCAGGAGGCCCATCTCGATCATTTCGTGGATGCTGGAGGGGTAGAGGTAGGGCATCAGCGCGGAGATGAAAGCGTGGTCGGACTGATGCGGGACGGTGGAGGACTTTGCGCCATGGTCGTCGCCGGCCAGGCAAAGCACGCCGCCGTGCTTGGCGGAGCCCGCCGCATTGCCGTGGCGGAAAACGTCGCCGCAGCGGTCGACGCCGGGGCCCTTGCCGTACCAGATGCCGACCGCGCCATCATATTTGGCGCCGGGCGACAAAGCGAGCTGCTGCGAGCCCCAGATCGCGGTGGCCGCAAGGTCCTCGTTCACGCCGGGCTGGAATTTGATGTTGTACTGCTCGAGATGCTTGCGGGCGGCGAACAACTGCTGGTCGTACCCGCCGAGGGGGGAACCGCGATAGCCGGAGATGAAGCCTGCCGTGTTGAGGCCTGCGGCGCGGTCGCGTCTGATCTGCGCCATGGGCAGGCGGACCAGCGCCTGGATGCCGGTCATGAAGACGTGACCGGTGCCTTGGGTGTATTTCTGGTCGAGGCTGATAGGCCCTTGGTTGATTCCCATTTAGCCCTCTTTGCGCTGGTCGCGACGCCTGCTTTTTAGCTAGTCATCCGAACTTGTTAGAACCAGTCTATGTCGGATTTTCCGGCCGGCGCAGCACAATTCTGGGCGACGACGCCGGTCGCCCAAAAATCGCAACTTAGTGCCGGGAATATCGGAGCGCCGTTTCGGTTTCTGTCGCAGGACGGGCCCGCGGCGAAATGGCGTAACGCGTCTTGTGGACCGGAAGGTGAATGGATGCGGCGACGACATCGAATGACCGGTGCGATTCTGGTCCCCCTGCTGTTGTGCGGTGCATTCGCGGCCCGCGAATGCACCGCCGCACCAACCGACGACGTCGTCGCCCGCGGTCAGGCGCTCACGATCGCCGGCGACTGCGCGAGCTGCCACACAGCCGACCCGGCAAAGCCGTTCGCCGGCGGCAAGCGGATCGACACGCCATTCGGCGCGGTGTTCTCGCCGAACCTGACGCCCGACCGCGATACCGGCATCGGCGGCTGGAGCGACGACGATTTCCTCCGCGCGCTGCGGATGGGCGTCTCGCCAAGCGGGGCGCACTATTATCCCGCCTTCCCCTACCCTTATTTCACCAAGCTGATCCGCGACGACATCCTGGCGATCCGCGCCTATCTCGCGACGCTGGCGCCGGTCAGCAACAAGGCGCCGCCGCCGGAGCTGCGCTGGCCGTTGAACTATCGCGGGCTGATGCGGGCGTGGAACGCTTTGTTCTTCACGCCGGGCATCATCCAGCCGGACCAGGGCAAGGGTGCGGAATGGAATCGCGGCCGCTACCTCGTCGAGGCCCTCGCCCATTGCGGTGTCTGCCATACGCCGAAGAACGCGTTCGGCGCCGACAAGCGCGACCAGGCGTTCGGCGGCAGCATGGTGCAGGGCATGTTCGCGCCGAGGCTCGATGGCGCCGAGCGCAGCGGGCTGAAATCATGGAGCACCGCTGACATTGCCGAGTATCTGCAGAGCGGCCGCAACAGGCACAGCCATGCCGGCCCGTTGATGTCCGAGGTGGTGGTCAATTCAACCTCGAAGATGAGCGACGCCGATGTGCGCGCGATCGCGGTCTGTCTGAAGAGCCTGCCGCCCGGCGCGCCGGAGCCTGCGGTCACCCCGCCCTCGCCCACGCAGATGAGCAACGGCGAGCGGATCTATCGCGGCGCCTGCATCGCCTGCCATGAGCTCGATGGCTCCGGCGCACCGCGGATCTATCCACCGCTGCCCGGCAACGCCAATCTGCAATCGGCCAATCCCGCAAGCACGCTGCGTATCATCCTCGACGGTGCGCAGACCCTGACCACGCCGCGCGCGCCGAACGCAGGCTCAATGCCGGCCTATCCAAAACTCACCGACCAGGAGGTCGCCGATGTCGCGACCTATATCCGCAATGCCTGGGGCAATGCGGCGCCGGCCGTGAGCGCGGACGAGGTCGCGAAGGCGCGGACGGCGAAATGGCCGATCAGCGCTCCTCGTCGCTGAACACGAATTTCGGCATCTCCCATTTGTAGCGGATCGCCAGCATACGGAACGTCAGTCCGAGGGCGAAGGTCAGCAGGGTCCAGAGCCAGTCGTTGAGCTGCAGCCCGAACGCGGTCGCATAGAACAGCCCGGTCACCACCGAGACGCTGGCGTAGAGCTCGCTGCGAAACAGCAGCGGCACCTCGTTGCAGAGGATGTCGCGAAGCACGCCGCCGGCGCAGCCGGCGATCATGCCGGAGACGATCACGATCGGCAGCGAGGCGTCGACCTGCCAGGCCACGTCGCAGCCGGCCATGGTGAACACCACGAGCCCGATGGCATCGAGCACGAGGAAGGCAAGATTGAGCCTGACCACCAGCCGCGCCAGCAGGATGGTGGCGAAGGCGCCGGCCGCCGCGATCGCAAGGTAGATCGGCTGCGCGACCCAGAGCAGCGGATAATGCCCGAGCAGCACGTCGCGGATGGTGCCGCCGCCGAGCGCGGTGATCGCCCCTAACATGCAGACGCCGGCCCAATCCATACTGCGTCGGCCCGCCGCCAGCGCCGCCGTCATCGATTGCGCCGCAACGGCAATGAACGAGAGCACGTGCAGCACCGAATCGGTGGGCGGCATGGTCCACATGAAAAAGCCTCATGGAACAGGTCGGAACCCTGGGAATCGACGGTTCCAGCATGAACAGGTTGCAACATTGGCGCGGAACATCCTCACGCGCCAGCCATTGTCTCCAGCGTTTAGCCTACGCGCTTAGCCTTGGGGGGCTAACGGAGGAACTTTGAAATGGCTTACAACCCTGACGATCCGTATCGCGCCAACCTGACCGAAGACGAAATCCGCCGTCAGGCGCGCTTCAACAGCCTGGACAACGAGCTGCAGCCGGATCCGGAACTCCAGGAGGGACCGGCCAGCAGCACCAAGATCGCGATGTTTGCAGTTGCGGTGGCCGTGGTGCTCGGCGCGCTGTTCTACGGGTTGAACAACACGTCGGTGCACGAGGCCGGCACGACGCCGTCGACGCAGACCGCGCAAACGCAACCGGTTAACCCAGCGGCGCCGCCTCCCGGCATGCGCGACGTGACGCCGAAGCCGAACAGCCAACCCGGCGTGACCACGGGCGCGGCGCCGGCCAGCCCGGCGAACCCGCCGTCTGACATGAACAAGTCGGACATGAACAAGCCGGCCGCCCCGCCGGCCGAGAATGCGAAGTAACGCGTAACGACACTGACCAGGCGCGAGCGGCGAGCCCAGGCGGCCCGCCGCTTTCTTGCGCGCGAGGTCTACTTGAACATCTTGTTGAGCTCGCCGCCGGGATAGCCGTTGGCGAATTCGGTGAAGGTGCCCTTCTCGGCCATCTCCTTGGCCGCCTTCATGACGCCGGCCCAGGCCATCCGCGCCAGTGCGCCGCCGACGCTGATCCGGCGCACGCCGAGGTCGGCGACCGCTTGCAGTGTCAGGTCGGACGCGCCGCCGATCAAAAGATTGACCGGCTTCGGCGCCACCGCCTTCACGACCGCGGAGATTTCCTCTTTGGTCGAGATACCCGGCGAATACAACACATCCGCCCCGGCTTCCGAATAGGCCTGCAGCCGCTCGATCACCAGATTAAGGTCCTTCTTGCCCCACAGGAACGCCTCGCAGCGGCCGGTGAGCAGCACGCCGCTGTTGTCGGCGTCGATGGCCTTGCGCGCCGCCCTGATGCGCTCGACCGCGAGCTTGTGCTCGAACAGCGGGTTGGCGGCATCACCGGTGGAGTCCTCGATCGAGAGCCCGGCGACACCGGTCTTGACGCCGCGCGCGACGTTGACCGCAACCTTGTCCGGCTCAACCGCGAATCCGCCCTCGAAATCCGCGTTGACGGGAATATCGACCGCCGCGCAGACCGCGGTCAGATGATCGCAGACGTCGTCGACGGTGACGCGGTTGTCGGCCTTTGCGATGGTCCAGGCAAAGCCCGCGCTGGTCGAGGCCAGCGCCTTGAAGCCGAGATGTTGCAAGGCACGGGCGCTGCCGACGTCGAACGGGTTCGGAATGATGAAGCACCCGCTCTCGTGCAGCTTCTTGAAGGCGGCTCGTTTGTCAGCAGTTGGCAGTGGCATTGGTCGCTCCCTAGAGTCAATTGGCCGCGCACAGATAGGCACGCATATATGCGAGCGCTAGAGTTTCGCTTCATGCACCGCGCGGCTGTCCTTCGGCGCCTGATCGCGTTCGTTCAGGCCGTAGTCACGCATCACGCTCGCGACCCGCAGCCGGTAATTCTCGAATATCCGCGCGCGGCCCTTGGCCTGGGTGCGGCGGTGCTCGATCGTGTTGCGCCAGGCTTCTACCGCGGCCTCGTCGCGGAAGAATGACAGCGACACGAACTTGCCCTTCTCGGTGAGGCTCTCGTACCGCTCGACCGAGATGAAGCCGTCGATCTCCTGCAGGATCGGCTTCAGCTCGGCGGCAAGGTCAAAATAGAGCTCTCGGTGCTCAGCCTTCGGCCAGACTTCGAAGATCACGGCAATCATGGGCGCCTCCGCGCATCGTTGTTGTGGAGTGACTATAGCTCGACCTTGCGCAGAAATGTCCGTTCCTCGGCGAGGATGAAGCGGTTTTGTTCCGCAAAGTTGAAGTTCGCCACGCCCTCACCGTCCTGGCGCAGCCGCGCGCGATAGGCCTCGTAGGCGGCGAGGCTTTCGAACGAGATCAGCGCGAAGGCGATGTTGTTGGTACCCTCGTGCGGCATCCAGTAGCCGAGCAGATCGCCGCCGCAGCGCGGAATGATTGAGAGCCAGTTCCGCGAATACTCCTCGAACATCGTGCGCTTGAACGGATCGAGCTGGTAGCGGATGAAGACGGTGACGGTCATTGATGGCCTCCTGGTGTTTTCGTCTTTTCGGGCGACGGGCACGATGGACACTACCGCCTTGCCCGACCTCGATGCTTCGGCTATCATCGAACTATGAAAGCAGGACCCGACATTTCCCGGATCGCCGCTCTGGTCGGCGATCCCGCACGCTGCAACATGCTGACCGCGCTGATGACCGGCCGCGCGCTGACCGCGAGCGAGCTGGCGCAGGAGGCCGGCATCACGCCGCAGACGGCGAGCTCGCATCTCGCCAAGCTCGAGGCCGGCGGCCTGATCGAGCCCGAGAAGCAGGGCCGCCACCGCTACTACCGGCTCTCTGACCCCGACGTCGCCGACGTGCTCGAAGGGCTGCAGGGCATCGCCGCCCGCGCCGGCCATATGCGCGTGCGCACCGGGCCGAAGGATCCGGCCTTGCGCCGCGCCCGCATCTGCTACGACCATCTCGCCGGCGATCTCGGCGTGCAGATGCTCGACAGCATGAGGCGGCAGAAGCTGGTGCGCCAGAGCAAGCAGGCGATCGAGCTCACCGGCGAAGGCAAGCGCTTCATGGCCGAAGAGCTGCAGATCGACGCCGATGCGCTGACGCATCCGCGTCGTCCGGTGTGCAAGGCTTGCCTCGACTGGAGCGAGCGGCGCCACCACCTCGCCGGTACGCTGGGCGCTGCGATGATGGACCGCTTCACCGAATTGAAATGGGCCGCGCGCGATGCTGCAACGGGCAGCCGCGTGGTCAATTTCTCGCGCAACGGCGAGAAGCGGTTCGCGGCGCTGTTCGGCGCGGGCGAGTAATATCGCGCGTTGAATTCGGCATCGGCGCGGCCATTCGCGAACTCCTTGTTTCGCTTGTCTCGCTCTCCGATACATTTCGCGCCTCGCCCCTGTGCTTCGTCGTGGTCGCGCTTGCGAAATGTTTCAAATTGATGCTGGGCGTGCTTGCGGCGCACTGACGCAGGCCTGGCCTATAACATTCATGTCGCATTCAGCCCGCAACACTATCGTCGACGACATCGGGCACGGCTTCTGCAATGATCCCGCCGGGCGAATCGGTAATCTAAAGTTTGTTGCGATGCCGCAGCGCGGCCGAATTAAAAGGAGAAGACATGAAGTATCTTTTTGCAGCAGCAGTTTTGGTGTCGACCGCATTCGCCGGCATCAGCGCGGCTGACGCGGCCGGCGGTTGCGGCCCCGGCTGGCACCGTGGTCCCTATGGCGGCTGCGTCAGGAACCGCGGCCCCGTCGTCGTCGCTCCCGGTGCGGTCGTGGTTGGGCGTCCCGTTGTCGTCGCGCCCGGCCCCGTCGTGGTTGCACCGCGTGTCCGCGCCTGCCCCTATGGCTTCGCCTGGCGCTACGGCCGTTGCCGCCCGATCTGATCGCGGCACAACTGCGCAAACAAAAACCCCGCTTCGCGCGGGGTTTTTCATTTCTATCGTAGCGTCGATGTCACCAGCGGCGCCAGTGATGATGCCTGCGCCAGTGGCGGTGGCGCCAGCCCCAATGCCTATGGTGCCAGTGCCGATGATGCCAGCGTCCGTGACCGTGATGCCAGCGCACCTCCTCAGGCTTCAGGCGATCGACCTCATCGCCGGTGGTGACGGCCGGATGCGCATCGTTGCCGGCCGGCGCGCGGGCATCCTGGTTGAGCGGAAGCGGCGCGAGCGGCGCCGCCTGAGCTGTCGCTGCAAAAGTCGCCACACCGGCGGCGACACTGAAGGCCATCTTCAGAAAATCCCGGCGTTCCATCAGAGTTTCCCTTTGTTGCTGAGTTGGACCAACTGCGTCAGCGAGTTTTTTCGCCGCGACCTGAACGCTCGCTGAACCGCGCATTCACGTTTCGGGGAATTCGACGCCGCGCGGCCGCGTTTGCAACGGCGTGACGTCACACCACCTGCACGACAATGCCTCCTCGCGTTCTACCCGTCATGCCGATTTCGGCCGTTTCACGCACGGCCGAACCGAACTAGCATCACGCATCACAAGAACATCTCCGGGAGGCCGCCATGAAGTCAGGACAACCGATCAAGGATGCCAGCCACCTCTACGAAGTCGAGCGCCGCGCCCAGCACGCCGCCCGCCCTGGCTTCCGCATCATGGAGTTGCAGCTTTCGCCGACCCAGAAGGTGCCGTGGCATACTCACAGCAACATCTCGGACACATTCTATGTGCTGGAAGGCCAGATGCGGCTGTTCCTGCAGGAGCCGAAGGAGGAAGTGAACCTGAAGGTAGGCGAGGTCTATGCCGTGAGGCCCACCCGCCCTCATTTCGTCACCAACGCCGGCACGACGTCGCTGACCTTCCTGGTTTTGCAAGGCGTCGGCGAATACGACTACGTGCCGCTGGCGGCGTCGCGATAAGGCTGCGCGTACAGCTCTCGATCCGTCATCCTGAGGAGCCGCGAAGCGGCGTCTCGAAGGATCGACGGCCCGGCTGGTGGCCGTGCATCCTTCGAGGCTCGCTTCGCTCCAGCCATCCTACAATTGTTGCGCGCCTCGCCGTACCGTCACATCAGCTTCAACGGCGCGTCGTGAACCAGCCGCAGATCGATGTTGCCGATCAACCGCGCACGGCGCGCCTCGGCGGTGCTGATCGCGGCCTCGGTCTGCCGCAGCGTGCTGACATTCGATCCGAGCGACACGATGCCGCCAAGCACCAGCGCGATCGATCCGAGTGCTGCGGTCTCACCAGAACTGAACAGGCCGAGCAGCGCAGCGAACAACAAGACGAACCCGCCGGCGATTGCCACTTTCGAACCGAGAATAATCCTGCGAGATCGCTCGGCGCTTTCGGCAAGCTCCTCGATCTGCGCCTCGATCTCGGAGATGTCGTCGGTCGGCTCGTTTTCAGTCATCAGGTTCGAACCTGTAGGGCGGGTCAGGCGGAGCCGCAACCCGCGACGGATCGCGCGGAACCAAGATGGCGGCTTACGCTTCCACCTTCGCTCTTCGAGCTACGGCGGACAAGTCGCTAATCCGCCCGACGCATTCCTCACAACGGCAGATTGTCGTGCTTCTTCGCCGGGATCTCGACCTTCTTATCCCTGAGCATCGCCAGCGCCCGCGCGATCCGGCGCCGCGTCGAATGCGGCATGATGACGTCGTCGATGTAGCCGCGTTCGGCGGCGATGAAGGGCGACAGGAAGCGGTCTTCGTATTCCTTGGTGCGCGCGGCGATCTTGTCGGCGTCGCCGATGTCGGAGCGGAAGATGATCTCCACCGCGCCCTTGGCGCCCATCACGGCGATCTGCGCGGTCGGCCAGGCGTAGTTCATGTCGGCGCCAATCTCCTTCGAGGCCATCACGTCGAAGGCGCCGCCATAGGCCTTGCGGGTGATGATGGTGACGAGCGGCACCGTGCACTGCGAATAGGCGAACAGGAGCTTGGCGCCGTGCTTGATCAGCCCGCCATATTCCTGCGCGGTGCCCGGCAGGAAGCCCGGCACGTCGACGAAGGTGACGATCGGGATGTTGAAGGCATCGCAAAAGCGAACGAAGCGCGCGGCCTTGCGTGACGCGTCGCTGTCGAGCACGCCCGCCAGCACCATCGGCTGGTTGGCGACGAAGCCGACGGTGCGGCCGGCGATGCGGCCGAATCCGGTGACGATGTTCTTGGCAAAGGTCTCCGAGATCTCGAAGAAGTCGCCCTCGTCGACGACCTTGAGGATCAGCTCTTTCATGTCGTAGGGCTTGTTCGGATTGTCGGGGATCAGCGTATCCAACGACATGTCGACCCGGCCGATATCGTCGAAGCTCGGCCATTCCGGCACGCCGTCGGTGTTGTTCGACGGCAGGAAATCGATCAGCCGGCGCATCTGCAACAGTGCATCGACATCGTTCTCGAACGCACCGTCGGCGATCGAGGAGCGCGTCGCGTGCACCGAGGCGCCGCCGAGTTCCTCCGCGGTCACCACCTCGTTGGTGACGGTCTTCACGACGTCAGGGCCGGTCACGAACATGTAGCTGGTGTTCTTCACCATGAAGATGAAGTCGGTCATCGCGGGCGAATAGACGTCGCCGCCGGCGCAGGGGCCCATGATGACGGAGATCTGCGGGATCACGCCCGAGGCCTGCACGTTGCGGCGGAACACATAGGAATAGCCCGCCAAGGCAGCGACGCCCTCCTGGATGCGCGCGCCGCCGGCGTCATAGAGACCGATGATCGGCGCCCTCGCCTTCATCGCCATGTCCTGAAGTTTTGTAATCTTCAGTGCGTGCGTTTCGGAAAGCGAGCCGCCGAACACCGTAAAGTCCTTGGCGAAGACAAAAGTCTTGCGGCCGTTGACCGTGCCCCAGCCGGTGACGACGCCGTCGCCGGGGATCTTGGTCTTCTCCATGCCGAACTCGATCGAGCGGTGCTCGACGAACATGTCGAATTCCTCGAACGAGCCCTTGTCCAGCAGGAGCTCGATCCGCTCGCGGGCGGTCAGCTTGCCGCGGGCGTGCTGCGCCTCGATGCGCTTTTCGCCGCCGCCCAGCTTGGCGCCGGCGCGCCGCTCTTCGAGGGTGTCGAGGATGTCTTTCATTTGTTTCCGCCCGTGTTAGCTACAGTCCGCGTCCCGGCGCGGACCGAGGTCCGCTTCGTTCGGAATGGCTTTAGCACGGCCATTTCGGAACCTGAAAGGCGCTTGTGAACCGCTAAAGCGCGATAGAATCGGGTTGAATCACGCTCTAGCTTCTTGTTTGGGCATGATCTGATCGGAAAACCGCTTCGCACTTTTCCGGATCATGCCGTCGGGCGCAAAAACGGTAGGATTTTCCGACATCTGGGGAGACAGCGATGACTGATACGACCACGGCCGAGACCGGCGCCGCGACCGGCGGGGTGCGCACCCTGCTCCGGCTGGAGGGGCTGGTGCTGTTCCTCGGGATGACCGTGCTCTACTATAAGTGGGAGGGCTCCTGGCTGGTCTATGTCCTGCTGTTCCTGGTGCCGGACATCAGCTTTGCGGCTTACCTGATCAGCCCGCGGGCCGGCGCCATCGCCTACAACGCCGCCCACACCTATCTGGCGCCGGTGGCGCTGATGACGCTGGGTTTTGCCGGCGAAGGACCGCTGGTGCTCTCGGTTGCGATGATCTGGCTCGCCCATATCGGGATCGACCGCGCGCTCGGCTACGGGCTGAAATATTCCTCTGGCTTTGGCTTCACCCATCTCGGGCGGATCGGCAAGCTCAGCTGAACTGGACGCCGATCCGGCCTTTCCTGCGCCAGACCACGCGGCAATGCCGCTCCGTCGTTTCCATCTCCAGCACGAGGCGAAAGCTCTCGGGAACGGCGGAGGGGTCGGTCGTCTCGACCGCAGCGCCGGTCGCGGAGAGGTTGCGGACGATGCAGGTCATGCTGCGTCGTGCGAAGCTGATCCGCGCCGCCCGCGCGACGCTGCGCCGCGATGCCCTGCGCTGGTCGCCAGCTGCAACGCTCGTCACGCCGGTGGAGAAGCCGGAGCGGATCCTGCCTTGCAGCCGCACGTCCGCCTGCATGTCGAAATGCTTGAGAATGCGTGGCCGGCTTCCGACCACGGTCAATTGCAGGGACGCGAGCAGATGCTCGACCTCCACGCCGCGACCGAACGGCAGCAGCAGCCGCTCGCAGTCGACCTGCTGGTCGTTCGCATCGATGGTGGAGAACACCATGTAGACCGCGCAACCGCTCTCGGCGCATTCCTTCGCCGGCGCCAGCGTGATGCGCCGGAGCGACATCGAGACCACCATGCTCCATGGTCTTGCCTGCCCAGGCGGAATTGAACGCCTCGGCGACATGCTCGCCCTGATACATCGCGCGGAATTTGCGCAGCCGCCCCTCGCCCTCGACCGCCCATGCGACGAGCTGCCGGGGATCATGCAGCGCAGGATCCGGCTTCAATTCGGCGAATGCGGGAAATGGCCGGCCGGCGGCCAGTTGATCCCACTGCTCCAACAGTGCGCGCTGGCTTGGCGACCTGATCGCGTCAGGCGCAATGAACCTGAAGGTCATCTGCCCCTCTGATGTCGCGTCAGCGCGCAAGGTGGGCAGCTCCGCTTAAGGATCACTGAAACCTGATCCGTAACAGTGCGGGGCCGTGCCGCCGACGGGGTGAATTAGCGCTTGGCATGGTTAGCGCGCGCTTTACAATTCGGCCGAGCCAGAGGGGGAAATCATGCTCAGCTACGGCGGCAATCCGACCACCGCGCTCGAGGCCCGCAAGGCGGTCAGCGATTTCCTGCAAACGCTGTTCAAGCTGGGCTAGCCGCGCTCGTCACGCGAAGCGGCGCGCGAACACGACGCAGGCGACGACCAGCAAGGTCGCTGCGATCATCGACCAGCGTACCTGCTCATGCAACAGCAGCCCGGCCAGCGCGAGGCCGAAGAACGGCTGCAACAGCTGCAACTGGCCGACGCTCGCGATGCCGCCGAGCGCAAGGCCGCGATACCAGAACACGAAGCCGACCAGCATGCTGAAAACAGAGACATAAGCGAGCCCGAGCCAGGCCGCCGCGCCGATGCCCTGCCAGCTCGGCGGCAGCGTCATGATGGTCATCACGAGCACCACCGGCACTGAGAGCACCAGCGCCCAGGAGATCACCTGCCAGCCGCCGAGCCGACGCGACAGCGCAGCACCCTCGGCATAGCCGAGGCCGCAGACGATGATGGCAGCAACCATCAGCAGGTCGCCGGTCAGCGACGCCGGTCCGTCGCCCGACAATGCGAAGGCGCCGACCGTCGCGCTGCCGATGCAGGAGAACAGCCAGAACAGCGGCTTCGGCCGCTCGCCGCCGCGCAGCACGCCGAACACGGCGGTCGACAGCGGCAATAGCCCGATGAACACGATCGAATGCGCCGAGGTGATGTGCTGCAGCGCCAGCGCGGTCAGCAGCGGAAAGCCGATCACGACGCCGAGGGCTACGATGGTCAGCGACACCAGGTCCTTGCGCTGCGGCCAGGGCTGCCGCAGCACCGCAAGCAATGCCGCGCCGAGCAGCGCCGCAATCACAGCGCGCGCCGAGGTCAGGAACAACGGCGAGAACCCGGCGACCGCGACGCGGGTGGCCGGCAGCGAGCCGCTGAAGATGATCACGCCGAGCAGGCCGCTGCCCCAACCCTCCAGCGAAGCGCTGCTGCGCCCCTCGCCGGCCCAAGACTTCCCCGACCAAGACTTCCCCGACAACGTCTTCGAATCGCTCATCGCACACCTCAATGTTCGCGGGCGAGGATAGCGGCGACGGGCTGGCCAAGGCAGCTACGGATCAGTACAATATCGCCAAACTGTATGGGTAAAGGTAGGCACACACTTGCGGCAACCACCCAATGCGCCAAAGGCGACCCGGACCACCGGCGTGATGAACGCGATCCGCGCCAGGATCGCGAGCCGCGCGCTCGCCGCCGACGACCGCCTGCCCTCGATCCGCAGCTTTGCCGCGACCATGGGCGTCTCGCCCTCGACCGTGGTCGAGGCCTATGACCGGCTCGCCGCCGAGGGCCTGATCCGGGCGCGGCCGGGCTCGGGCTTCTATGTCTCCTCCGCGGCGCTGCCGCCGCTGGCGCTGGCCAACGACCAGCCGCAGCACGACCGCGCCGTCGATCCGTTCTGGGTGTCGCGGCAATCGCTCGACGCGGCGAGTGGCGCGCTGAAGCCGGGCTGCGGCTGGCTGCCCGCCGACTGGATGCCGACCGAGGCGCTGCGGCGCGCGTTCCGCGGCCTGGCGCGGGCCGAGGACGCCGTGCTCGCCGATTACGGTGCGACGCGCGGCTCGCTGGCGCTGCGCCGCATGCTGATGGCGCGGTTCGCTGACGAGGGCCTCGAAGTGTCGCCCGAGCAGGTGCTGCTCACGATGTCCGGCACCCAGGCGATCGACCTGATCTGCCGCTTCCTGCTGCGGCCCGGCGACACGGTGCTGGTCGACGATCCCTGCTATTTCAATTTCCGGGCGCTGCTGCGCGCCCATCAGGTCAAGCTCGTCAGCGTGCCCTACACCCCATCGGGACCCGATGTCGCAAGCTTCGAGGCGGTGCTCGACGCCGAGCGGCCGCGGCTCTACATCACCGTGTCCGGGCTGCACAATCCGACCGGGGCGACGATGTCGCCGCAGACCGCGCACCGCGTGCTGAATGCCGCGGCGGCATATGACTTGACGATCGTCGAGGACGACATCTTCGCCGATTTCGAGCCGGAGCCGTCGGCGCGGCTCGCGGCCCTTGATGGGCTGAACCGCGTGATCCGGATCGGCAGCTTCTCCAAGACGCTGTCGGCGTCGTTGCGCTGCGGCTTCATCGCAGCGCGCGCCGACTGGATCGAGCAGCTGGTCGATCTGCAGGTCGCGACCGGGTTCGGCGGCCCCTGCGCGGTCGCGACCGAAATCATCGCCAGCGTTTTGGCGACCGGCTTCTACCGCAAGCATGTCGAGGAGCTGCGCCGGCGGCTGGCGCGCGCCCGCCGCGACGTCGGCGAGAAGTTGCAGCGCATCGGCATCGAGCCGTGGCTGATGCCGCGCGGCGGCTTCCAGCTCTGGTGCCGCCTGCCCGACGGCTGCGACTCCGCCGACGTGGCGCGCGCGGCGCTTGCCGACAACATCGTGCTGGCGCCGGGCAATGTGTTCAGCACCACGCAATCGGCCACCGGCTTCATGCGTTTCAACGTCGCGCAGTGCCGCGACCCGAAGCTGATGCCGGCCTTGCTGCGGGCGATCGGGCGTTGAAGCGCGCTGCAAGGCGTTTGCGCGGAGACAAACGCAAAGGCGTTTGCGTAGCGATCAGCCCGTCACAGCGCGACGATATCGGTGAGGCATTGCTGCGTGACGCTCATTCGCGCATCGATCTGCGCCTGGGTCTTGCAGTCCATGTTCATCGCGAACACGGTGACCTCGCTGCCCTTCTCGGCCCAGCCGACCAGCCAGCCGAGCGCGCCGTGCTCCTTGTCGGTCAGACCGGTCTTGGCGCGAATGACGGCGTCGCCGACCTTCGTGACCGGGAGAATGTCGCACACCAGCTCTTGGCTGCGCTTGCCGACCGGCAGCACGCCGCGGCGCAACCGGTCGAGGAAATCGATCTGCTGCACCGGATCGATCCGCAGATTGCCCTTCACCCAGAACTGGTCGATGCCGCCGCCGATGTCGCGGTTGCCGTAGTCGATAACGTCGAGATACTTCTGCATCCGCTCCGCGCCGATCCGGCGGGCGATCTCCTGGAACACCGGGAAGGCCGACACCGCGATCGCCGAGCGCAGCGTGTGATCCCTGTTCCAGGCCTCGACGCTGCGCGTCGTACCGTCCCACTTGAAGACGTCCTTGTCGGGATCCTGCACCACGCCGGTCTCGAGCGCGATCAGCGCGTTCGGGATCTTGAAGGTCGAGGCCGGCAATTTGCCCTCGCCCGAGCGAACCTTGTCGCTCGCGATGATCAGATAGTCGTCGACCTTGTAGCCGACGAAGGTGCCCTCGGTGCCGAGATCGAAGAAGCGCTTTTGCAGGTCCTCGCGAAACTCGCTGCGCTGGTAGGAGACATTGGCGAAGCTGCGCGACGGCAAAATGCCCGCGGCAGCAAGCAGACCGAGCGCATGGCGGCGATGGATCACGATGGGACCTGATCTGGTTCGGGTTGACGACGATGCTGATGCCATCGTGGTGAAAGGATGGCAACGAGACTCACTTGTTTGACGCGTTTTCTTCACGCGAACCGATGCCCACTTCGCCTGAAACGCTATCGCTACCGCGCCCGGCCCGACAGCCGCAGCACGAATACCAGCACCTCGGCGACGGCCTTATAGAGCTCGGCCGGGATCTCGTCGCCGAGCTCGACATTGGAGAGCGCGCCGGCCAGCACCTCGTTCTCTTCGATCGGAATGTCGTTGGCCTTGGCGACCTCGATGATCTTGGCGCCGATCGCGCCCTTGCCTTTCGCGACCACGCGCGGCGCGCCGGCGTGGTCGTAATGCAGCGCGACCGCGAGCTGGTTCGGCACCTCGCTCATGATGCGCGGTCCAGGAAATGGCCGGCGCGCGCGGGCACCGGTTGCGGCGGACTGCCGTCGCGGATCTCGATATCGCCGCGCGTAAGCTCAGCCCTGGTCAGCGCCAGGCTCAGCTCGGAAGCGCCGGCGCGCAGCTGCGCGGCGGTCGAGGGACGCTCGGCCCACATCCGCACCGAGGTGCGCTCGCCGTTCAGCGAGACCAGCGCGTGCACGGGCCCTGCCGGCTCGACGTCGAGCGTGAAACGCGCCCGCCACACCCGCTTGGCGGCTTCAACCTCATTGCCGCCGCCGTCGCGGGAAATCTCGAACTGCGCCATCGCCGTGCCCTGCTGGGTCAGGAACGGGATCTCGAAATTCCAGCGCGGCACCACGGCGTCGAGCTGCGGGCGCGACCCGTCGCCACGATCCGGCAGCGACGCGATTTGCAGCAGCGTCTGCCGCGCCAGTGCCGCGTCGGTGTTTTCCAGCAGGCGGTGCGCAGCGGTCGCAAGCGGCGTGCCGGGCGCAATCGACGGCTCCGCAACGGCCTGCGCCGACGGCAGCGCGCCGTGAAACGGCGGTGGCGGCATGCTGCCGCGCCCGGGCAAATCGCCGGGCAGCATCTCCCTCGGCGCGGCGCCCTGCCGTGCCGGGTTGCCGAGCTCATGCAGCGCTTCCTGAATGAGATTGAGCGCGCCGCCGGATGACGGGCCGGCATCGAGCGCATCCGCGAGCGCCCCGGCAAGGTGGGTGACGCCGCGGGTGAGATCCTCGGCAACCGGCACGCGCGCCTGCGGCAGCAATATCTCCTGAACCTCGAGCTCGGGCAAAGCCGGCGGCACAATGCTCGGCGCCGTGCCGGCACCGGCAAGCGCCGGCTGCTGGAGCGGCGTGGGCGCGGGCCTGGTGGCATCGCCGGCGCCGAGCGAGGTCAGCGCCTGGCGCAGCACGATCAGCGCGGCCTTCAGATCGGGCACGCTGCCGCTCGCCGGCACAACGCCCGAGGCGAGTGTCGCCTCCAGCAGCAGGCCGGATTTCTGCAAGCCGCCCTTGACGGCATCGCCGCTCAAATTCTCGTCGAGGCCGGTCTGCTGCGCCAGCACCTGCGCGATCGCAGCCTGCAGCTTCGGCGGCAGATTGGCCGCGGCGACCGCCGTGAGGTTGGCAAACAGCGGCGCCTGGCTGCCCTGCACCGCCGCCGCATGCTGCGCCGTCGCAGTGATCGTGACGCGCTCGAGCGGCGACAGCACAGCCCTAGACGCCGTGGCGACGGGTTGCAGAGCGCCGCTGGCGTTGGTCGCCCCCGGCGACAATTGCACGGCATCGCCGGCGTCAGCCCCCGGCCCGACCAGTTGCAGGCGGATGCCGTCATTGGTCTGCGAGACCGCAAGCTGCAGGTTCTGGCCCTGCTGCAGCGGCACCTCGGTCTGGACGTCGATCGACAGGCTCGCGATCGCAATCCGCACCAGATCGGCCGAAAGCACCTTCAGCACCTGGGCATTGACGACGCTGCCGGCCTCCAGCGTGAGGTCCGGCGCAACGCTGCCCGCCTCGTTCGAGGCAAGCACCGGCAGCACGGGATTGACGGCGATAGCCATGTCGGAGGTCTCGGCCAGGCGGCAGGATCAAGTCGCAGGCTAGCCCGGCGCCGTAAAGGTCTCGTTAACCGGCAGCCGACCTGAACTCCCTCAGGACGCCGGCGGCGGCCTTGAAATCGACCTGCCGGGCGGCGCGGCGCGCGGCGACCTCCTCGTCGATGCCCCATTTCTCGATGTTCCAGTCCTCGTCGACATGGGCGGCCGCCCAGACCTGGTCCTCGTCGCGGACGCCATGGGCGAGCGCCAGCGCCAGCAGCGCCGAGCCGGTCAGCGTCGTCACCACATGGAGCGCTGCGACCGACCAGGGATCGGTCGGGAACGCCGCCCGCGCCGCCTTGATCGCGGGCTCGGGCTGGCCGACATGCATGACCCCCTCGGCCATCACGAAATGGGCGCCGAGCACATCGGCGGCCCAGAACAGGACCGGGTCCCAATGCCGGGCCTCGCGTGCCACCAGCGTGTCGGGATGGCCGGCGCGATAGAACAGCAGATCGCTGCCGAGGAATTTTGCCGCATCGTCGGCGACCTCGTCGACGCGATCGATCACCCCCTCGATCACGCTGTTGGCAAGGCGCGTCATCGGCATGGTCATGGGATCGATGGTCTCGCCCTGCGCATTCCATTCGGCTGCGATCGCATCCGCAATGGCACGGCTCGGCACCACGATCGGCTTGCCGGACGGCGAGCGGATCTGCTTGCCGTCGAGCGTGATCGCAAATCCGCCATCAGCCTCAGCCACGCCGGCGCTGGCGTAGAACCGCTTGCGCTGCGGCCTGCGGATGTGGCGGCGCACCGCCTCCTGTGGGTCGAGCGGGGATTGGTCTGGGACGTCGTCGAAGAGTTCGCGCATTGCGCCGGCCGGCTTTCGTTTGGGAGGATTTCCCTGCAAGATATGCCAGCGGCAACGGCAAATAAAGCTGATGGGACGCGGCAAATTCCTCGCGGGTTTTTCGCTGGTGGCGACGATTTTCGGAGCCGGTGCCACCGACGCCGGGTTCCGCACACCGGAATCGCTCATCCGCAACGTCTACGCCCATTATGGCAAAGGCAGCGCCGCGTTTTCGAATGGCCTGCCGCGCGATGAGGAAACGGCCCGGCAATTCTTCGATTCCGGCCTGCGCGGCGCCTGGACCGCCCTGCACGACGCACCGTACGATTTCCTGGTGCAGAGCCCGACCTGGCGGCTCGGCCCGATCTCGATCGCAATTCCGCGCCGGCAGTTCGACAGGACCGATGTCACGGTCACGTTCGACAATGAGGGCCGCGCGGTCACGCTCAACTTCATCGTCGTCAACGGTCCCGACGGCTGGGTGATTGCGGACGTCGAGAGCCCGCACGATTCCCTGCGGCTGTTTCTGACGCAGTTCAGACGCTAATCTCGATCGTCAACGCGACGGCGCGCGATGCGATCGGCGACACCGGAAAAATATCTGACGACTGCCTGCGCGTCCTGCTTTCTCCGCAATTCAGTCGGGGAATGGTCCATCCGATTGATTGGGCAGCAAGTTTGAACATCTCTCCCGCACGCCGCGTCGAAGTGCCGCAAGACGCTGTCATCTGCGTGTTAAATACCTGCCAGATTTCGGCAACAACGCGCGGCTAGCGTTCCGACACCAAACAGAAGCATTGGTCGACCATTGCGGTCGCAAGACGTGGACTGACGTCACGCGTGGCGTCCGTACGCGTTTGCGCGCGCTTGGCGGCGTATTGGCAGGGCGGCGTGGCGCGACGACTTTCGACCGTTTGTTGTGTCATCGTCGCGGCTTGCCTCGGGCTTGCCGTGAGCGGCATGACGGCCTGGCTCGGCGCAACCGGCTTGCAGGACGCGCCGCGCGCGCAACAGGGTGTTTGCGCGCGGCCCGAGCCCGGAAGCGCGATCGAGGAACCCGCCGAATTGCGCAGCCGCGACGGCGTGCTCGAAACCGACCTCAGTATCCACGATCAGAAGCTGCCGGATGGAACGAGCCGCTATTGCTATCTGACACCGGACGGCAAGCCGTCGCCGATCTTGCGGCTGAAGCCGGGCGATCAGCTGGTCATCCATTTCAAGAACGACCTCGTCGACCTCGATACGGCAACACCTGCGATCGACCGCCCGCTCGCCGGCGCGCCGATCTGCACGACGCGAAAGCAGGCCGATGTTTGCGAGAGCGGCGCGATGACGCCGATCTCGACCAATCTGCACTTCCACGGGCTGACGGTGCCGCCGGTCTGCCATCTGGATGACGTGCTGAAAACCTCGATCCAGCCCGACGACGCGCCGTTCGAGTACCGCCTGCGCATTCCGGATGACGCGCCACCCGGCCTGTATTGGTATCACCCGCATCTGCACGGCTTCAGCAAGACGCAGGTGCTCGGCGGCGCCTCAGGCGCCATCATCATCGAAGGCATCGAGCGCGCCGACCCACAGCTCGCTGGCCTGCCCGAGCGCGTGCTCGTGATCCGCGACCAGGATCTCGTCAATCCCGACGCGCTGCCGTCGAAATCCGAGCCGGTCATGACCAAAAGCCAACTCGACAATGACGGCGACGTCGCCAACTCCGGCACCGGCTTCGGCAAGCCGTCGAAGGATCTCTCCGTCAATTTCGTGCCGGTACCCTATCCGAACTATCCGCCGGCCCGGCTCACGATGAAGCCGGGCGAGCGGCAGCTCTGGCGGGTGCTGAACGCGTCCGCGATCACCTATCTCAATCTCGCGCTGCTGGTCGGCCGCACGCCGCAACAGATCGGCATCGTCGGTCTCGATGGGGTGCCGTTGCAGTTCCAGGGCAGCCCCTCGCCATCAGTGCAATGGGTCAACCATATCGGCCTGCCGCCGGGCGCGCGTGCCGAATTCCTCGTCGAGGGACCGCCGGCCGGCAGCTCGGCCCTGCTGGTGACGCGCGCGGTCGACACCGGGCTCGCCGGCGAGAACGACCCCAACCGCGCGCTGGTGGCCATCACGGCTTCAGTCGATGCCGACGAGCCGCAAGCCGCGCTGCCCGCTCACGCCGAGCCGCTGCCGCGACCGGAGCGGCCGTGGGTCGGGACCGTCGCGCCGGTGCGCGTCAGGAAGCTGTTCTTCTCCGAGCAGCCGGAGAACCCGAACGACCCGAACAGCCCGACCAAATTCTTCATGACGCTCGATGGAGAGACGCCGAAACCGTTCGATCCGCAATCTGATATTCCTGACATCACCGCGAGGCAGGGCGACGTCGAGGACTGGATCATCGAGAACCGCTCGATGGAGCTGCATGACTTCCACATCCATCAGCTGCACTTCCAACTGCTCGACTGGTCCGGCGTCGCCGTCAACGAGCCGTTCCTGCGCGATACCGTCAACGTCCCCTACTACAACACCCGGATGCTGAAATATCCGAGCGTGCGCCTGCGCATGGATTTTCGCGATCCCAACATCGTCGGCACCTTCGTCTACCACTGCCACGTCCTCGAGCACGAGGACGGCGGCATGATGGGACGGATCAAGGTCGTGCCGCGAGACACCGCAAGTTCCACCAAGCCGCTCAACCAGCAAAAAGGAGAGCTTTAATGCGCGACAAGCACAGGTCACGTTGGCTGCAAGGTTGCCGCCTCACCCTCAGCGCGCTTGCGCTAGGTCAGTTCACCGCCGGCCCGGTGCTAGCGGAGGACTGGAATCACCACGGTGGACACGAGACGCGGTCGCCGATCAAGCACGTGATCGTCATCATCGGCGAGAACCGCAGCTTCGACCATGTGTTCGCGACCTACGTGCCCGAACGGCGCGACCAGAGCGTGTTCAATCTGCTCTCGCAGGGCATCGTCAAGCTCGACGGCAACAAGAACGCGATCCCCGGGCCGAACTTCGAGAAGGCGCATCAGCAGGCGGCGACCGATACCGGCCTAAACGATGCGTTCCTGCTGAGCCCGCCGAAGCAGAACTTCCCCAGGGATCAATTGCCTGCTCCGCTGGTCGGCGGCCCGAAGGTCTCCTACATCCCGAACAAATGCGGCAGCTCGCCGATCACGACCTGCGAGGCGTCGCTCGCGCTGGCGCAGCAGTCGGAATCCGGCCTGCCGTCCGAGTACTACCAGTTCCTCCTGAGCGGCGGCACCGGTCAGACCTCGCAGACCCCCGACCAGCGCATCACCAATGTCAGCGCGCTGCCGGCCGGTCCGTTCCAGCTCACCAACACCGATGCGATGCCCTACGATTCCTATTCGGCAAGCCCGGTGCATCGCTTCTACCAGATGTGGCAGCAGCTGAACTGCAACCACTCGGCGGCCAGCCGCGACAATCCGTCGGGCTGCGGCGGCAATCTGTTCGCGTGGGTCGAAGTGACCGTCGGCGCCGGTGCCAACGGCGCGGCGCAGCCCTCCAACTTCTCGACCGAATATTCGCCGACGGCGACGACCACGGGCGAAGGTTCGACGGCGCTCGGCTTCTACAATGTGCAGAAGGGCGACGTGCCCTACTTCACCTCGCTCGCGCAGAAATACGCGATGAGCGACAACTTCCACCAGTCCGTCAATGGCGGCACCGGTGCCAACCACATCATGTTTGGTCATGCCGACATGCTCTACTTCAGCGACACCTACGGCAACGCCGCGGTGCCGCCGAACGGCACCCAGGTGTTCGGCGGCACGCCCGACGCCGGCATCGTGCATGAAATCGAGAATCCGAATCCGGCTGCCGGCACCAACAACTGGTACACCGAGGACGGCTACGGCGCCGGCGGCAATGGCGGCTTCCCGCCGCCCTTCCAGACCAGCCCGGTGTCCGGCGGCGGCTCCTACAGCGACTGCTCGGATCCGACCCAGCCCGGCGTCAAGCCGATCCTGGACTATCTGAAGGGGATCCACATCAACGCGAACTGCGAACCGGGCCACTATTATCTCTTGAACAACTACAATCCGGGTTACTTCGGCAACGGCAAGAACGCCTACACCGACACCAATCCATCCAACACGCCGTTCACGATCCCGCCGTCGACCCGCAAGAGCATCGGCGACAGCCTGAACGAGCGGAACATCTCCTGGAAGTACTACGGCGACCAGTGGAACAACTACGTCAACGATCCCTACCAGCTCAACTGGGGCGTGGCGGGTCCGAACGCCGACGAGTACTGCAACATCTGCAACCCGTTCCAGTACGACACCTCGATCATGTCGCACCCGGACCAGGTCGCAGCCCATATCAAGGACTCGTCTGATCTCTACTCCGACATCTCCAAGCACGCGCTGCCGGCGGTCTCCATCGTCAAGCCGAGCGGTTTCACCGACGGTCACCCGTCGTCCTCCAAGCTCAACCTGTTCGAAGGCTTCACCAAGAAGATCGTCGACCAGGTCCAGGCCTCGGACTATGCGAAGGACACCGCGATCTTCATCACCTTCGACGAGGGTGGCGGTTACTTCGACTCAGGGTATGTGCAGCCGCTCGACTACTTCGGCGACGGCACGCGTATTCCGCTGATCGTGGTGTCGCCGTTCGCGCGGCACGGCCACATCTCGCATGAATATGCCGATCACGTCTCGATTATCAAATTCATCGAGCGGAATTGGCGCTTGGAGCCGATCACGAACCGCAGCCGCGACAACTTCCCGAACCCGGTTGCGGCGCCCGGCAATCCCTATGTTCCGGTCAACAGCCCGGCGCTCAGCGATCTGTTCGACTTCTTCGACTTCGACGACGGCGGCCATCACCATGGCGGCGGCTGGGATCATGACCGCGGCTGGGACCACTGACGACCACGCCTCGCGACACACCGATCCGCCGGCCCGAAAGGCCGGCGGATTTCGTTTGCGTCCAGCGGATGTCCATAGCCTGCGCGAGCCTGTAACGTGTCTGGCGACACCGTTCTCCTCTCCATGGAAATTCAGTTCAATGACATCAGTCGCTTTCCGCCAGGCACAACCCGCCGACCTTCCGGCGATCATCGCTCTCCTCGCCAATGACGTCCTGGGGCAGCAGCGCGAGGACCCAAGCTCGCCGCCGAACCCACGATACGTCGACGCTTTCAAAGCTATCCTCGCCGATGCCAATCAATTGCTGGTCGTAGCGACCCTGAACGACGAGGTGATCGGGACCCTTCAACTCAGCTTCATTCCCGGAATGGCACGCCTGGGCGCGCGGCGCGGGCAGATCGAGGCGGTCCGAATTGCCGAGGCCCACCGCGGCTCGGGCGTCGGGCAACAGATGTTCGAATGGGCGATTGCGCAATGCAGGGCGAGAGGCTGCGATCTCGTGCAGCTCACCACCGACAAGGCGCGCCCCGACGCGCACCGCTTCTATGAGCGATTGGGATTCGTCGGCAGCCATATCGGCTACAAGTTGATGCTCTGAGCTTGCCGCACCGTGCGGCGAGACCGACCAGCTGCGTGATCACAACACCTCGATGCGGCGCGGCCGAGCGTTGTGATATCGCGCCGGCTTTGGCAGTCTCGCTGATCACCGGAACGACGCGGGAGCCGACAGCATGCGGCAGTTCATTCTTGCGACACCCTTGCTGGCCGTCATCTGGCTGCTGCTGCCGCTTCCCGCCCAGTCGGCGCCCTGCCTGCTCGTCACCCTGACCGGCACCATGAGCGGTCCCGCCTTGCGCAATGGCGTCGCGGGCGCCGGCACACTCGTGCGCTACGGAGACGACAGTGCCGATTGCGGGACGCTGAAGCTGCAGTTCGACGCAGGCCGCGGCACCGAACTGCGGTTGTCACAACTGGACGTCGAACCTGGCCAGATCGACGCCGTCTTCCTCACACATATGCACTCGGATCACACCGAGGGCCTCGTCGACCTCCTGCTCGCGCGCTGGAACTGGAATTCCGGCGGGCCGAAGCTCGATGTCGTCTGCAGCAGCGATGCGCCCTCGCCGCTCGGCTTCACGTTGAGCTGCGGCAAGTTTGTCGCGCATATCGGCGACGCCTTTATTCAGTCCGGCGAAATCGCGCAGCGGGTTTCAGAGGACAGCAAACGATTGACGGGCGGACCTGCCGAACTTGTGCATCTCATCACATTCGAGCCGACGGGCGAGCCACAGGTGATCTGGTCGAAGGGCGAGGTCCGGGTGAGCGCGATCCGCTCGGCCCACATCGCGGGCCATGCCTCCTATCGCGTCGACACGCCGGCCGGCAGCGTCGTGATCGGCGGCGATGCCAGCAATGACAGTGCCGCTCCGCCGCGGGCGACGTCGACGTCGGCGCAAGTCGAGAAGCTGGCACAAGGCGCCGACGTGATCGTGCACTCGACCATGCATCCCATCATGGGTCCGGAGCGCGACAGCGGCATGCCGCCTCCCGTGTTCTACCGCCAGAGCCTCGCGCCCGACCTCGGCGCCATGGCAAAGCGCGTGGGCGCCAAATATTTGATGCTGACCCACCTCGCGCCACAGGTCGGGGCGACGCACCACGGCCCCTACAAGGTCCCCGGGGGCGCGCTCACTGAAGGTGACTACCGCGCCGCCGCCGAGGCCGGCGGGTTTGCCGGCACGACGATCGTCGGTTCGGATCTCGCCACCTTGCGCCTTCCCGCCAGATAGGCCGACGCAGCCGTTCACGGCTTCTGATAGATCACGTGACCTGCACGGATGGTGGTGCTCACTTTCGCAAGATTGGCAACGTCGCTGAGCGGATCGCCGTCGAGCACCACGAGATCGGCGTCAAAGCCCTGCTCCACCTTGCCCTTCTTCTCGGCCTTGAAGAACCGCGCCGGATTTGTCGTCAGCGAGGCCAGCACCTGGCGTTCCGACAGCGCTCGGTGCATCAGCTGGAATTCCTGCGTGGTGTCGTACAGCGTGGTGAAGCCGACGTCGGTGCCGAACAGCACGGTGCCGCCGTTCTCCGAGAACTGCTTGAGCTGGTTGACGGTCGCGGCCACCAGACGGTTGGTGACGTTGGGGTCGAGAACCACCGTCGTGAACAGCGACAGCGTCGGGATCAGCGCAGTCCCCTGCGCCTTGAACCGCGCCAGTTCATCCGCTGTGTAGCCGGGCTCGCTCGGCGTGGTGTGCGCGAGCACGTCGACGTCTGCTACGATCACCGTCTCGACGCCGATCTTGTTCTGCGGATGCGCGAACACCGGCCTGCCCTGCGCATGCGCAACGTCCACGGCCGCTTTGGCGATCGCCGGGTCCATGTTGATGACGGGCTTATCACCCATGAACGCGCCGGTGAACAGCTTGATGCCGTCCTCGCCCATCGCAAGCCAGTCGCGCGCCCACTTCGCCGCCTCCTCCGGCGTCGCGGCTTCGGGAAGCTGAATTTCGGGCGGCAGGTAGACGGGATGCCCGCCCTTGGGAAACACGTTGCCGGCGAGCAGGATGGTGGGACCGGCGACTTCACCTGCTGCGATGCGCTTGCGCAGCGGCAGCGTGTTCCGTGGATCGGAGCCGAGATCCCAGACCGTGGTAAAACCCCATCGCGTCAGCATCTCCTGCATGTGCTGCGTCAGCGGCGCGGCCGGCGCCTCGCCGGCGTTGTGCCAGACATGTTCCGTGAAATGCACGTGGCTGTTCCAGAACCCGGCAACAACAGTCTTGCCGCTGCAATCGATCAGGCGCGCATCCGATGGCAACTTGACGTCGCCGGACTTGCCGACCGCACTGATGACGCCGTGCGTGATCACGATCGCCGCATCCGGCAGCGCAGCCGCATCCGCCGATGCGTAAAGCGTGCCGCCGCGGAGCACCACGGTCTCGGCATGTGCCGCCGCAGAGGCGACGGCCGAGCCAATGAGGAAAAGCACGACGCGTAACCAGGTCCGGGTCATGGACAGCCTCTTTGATGGGTGCATGCCGGCAACGACCGGCGCGCGGCAACATAGCCGCGGCGCGATGAGCCGCTTTGATCGTTCTTGCTGTCGCGACGGATATCGGGAGGCCGCGTCCGCCGTCACTCCTCGGGTGCGTTCTCGATCGGGTCGAAGCGATCGGCCTCGAGTCCGAGCAGATTCCAGGATTGCAGCATGTGCGGCGGCAGCGGCGCCGTCGCATCGATCACGCCGCCGCGCGGGTGCGGAATCACGATGCGGCGGGCGAGCAGATGCAGCCGGTTCTGCAGGCCGCCCGGCAGCTGCCAGTTTTCCTTGTTGAAGTATTTGGGATCGCCGACGATCGCGTGATCGATATGCGCCATGTGGGCGCGCAATTGATGGGTGCGGCCGGTCACCGGCTTGAGCGACACCCAGGCGAGCTTCGTCGCCGAGGTCTCGACCACGGCGTAATAGGTCACGGCGTGGCTGGCGCCCTCGTCGCCATGCGCCGCGATCCGCATGATGCTGTCCTCCTCGCTCTCCTCCTTGGCGAGATAGGTCGAGATGCGGCCCTGCTTCGGCTTCGGCACGCCGGCGACCAGCGCCCAGTAGATCTTGCGCGCGGAGCGATGACGGAACGAGCCGGTCAGAGCGGTCGCGGCGAAACGCGTCTTGGCGATCAGCAGGCAGCCCGAGGTCTCGCGGTCGAGCCGATGGACCAGCCGCGGCTTCTGCCCCTTGGCATCGCGCATCACCTCCAGCATGTCGTCGACATTGCGCGTGATGCCGGAGCCGCCCTGAACCGCCAGACCTGCGGGCTTGTTCAGCACCATCACGTCGGCGTCCTCGAACAGGATCATGTCCTTGAGATCCTGGAGGGTCTTCTTCGCCGCTTCAGACAGGCTGGTGGCCGCCTTCGGCGTATCGAGCCGCAGCGGCGGAATGCGGACGCTCTGCCCTTCTTCCAGCCGGTCCTTGCTGTCCGCACGCTTGCCGTTGACGCGCAACTCGCCCTTCCGAACGATACGCTGGATGTGGGAAAACGACAGGCCGGGGAAACGCGCCTCGAGAAAGCGGTCGACGCGCATGTTGTCCTCGTCCGCCGTCACCACCACGGTCTGCACCTTGGTCGGCAGCGGCGGCGGCTCGGCGACGCTCTTCTCCGGCTCGGGCACGAATGGCTTGGGCGCCTGCTGCTTGTCGCCAAGGCGCACCGCTGTTGACTTGCCGCCCGCACGATGCGCCGGCCCCCGCTCGGCGGCCGGGCCGCGATGGGGACGCGCGCCTTTGGCGCGGTCGGCGGCTGGGCGGAGAGGTCTCTTGACGCGGCGGCTCATGGGGTTGCAACTCCGAAGTTAAGCCCGTGGGTAGCGCAAATGCCGCGAATCGTCACGGCGAAATCGGTACGAATCCGGCACAACATCGGCCATGTTCGGCCGCATCAGGCAATCGACGGGAGCCGTGGAAGGAGCTTTGGAATGAGACTGGCGGTATCGGCTTTGGCGGCGGCCCTGATGCTCTCCGGCCCGGCGCTGGCCCAGCAAGGCCCGATGCCGGAAGAGCTGGCCTGGAAGCTCCTGGAACTCGGCCGCGTCGTCGACCCACCCAAGACGGCGGCCCTTTACGCACCGATGCAACAGAAGGAGCCCTATCAGGGCGTCAAGGTCGAGCGCGACGTCAAGTATGGCCCTGCCGACCGCCATCTGCTCGACGTCTTCACGCCGGACCCGGCGGCGGCGCCCCGGCCAGTGCTGATCTACATCCATGGCGGCGGCTTCATTGCCGGCAGCAAGCGCAACCCCGGCAGCCCGTTCTACGACAACGTCATGCTGTGGGCCACCAAGAGCGGCTTTGTCGGCGTCAATGCCACCTACCGCCTGGCGCCGGCCTTTCCATGGCCGGCAGGCGCCGAAGACATGGGGGCGATCGCGCAGTGGGTTGCGGAGAACATCGCCAGCCGCGGCGGCGACCCCGGGCGCATCTTCCTGATGGGCCAGTCGGCCGGCGCGATCCATGTCGCAAGCTATGTTTCCCACGGCGAATTCCACAAGGTGAAGGGCGGCGGTCTTGCCGGCGCGATCATGGTGTCGGGCATCTACGATCTGACGGCTTCGCCCGCCGGCGATGCCGAGCTCGCCTATTACGGCTCCGATCCGTCGCGCTACGCCGAACGCTCCTCGTTGCAAGGCCTGCTCGCCAGCCCGATCCCGTTCCTGATCACCGCGGCCGAGCTCGATCCGCCGCGCTTCGTCGAGCAGTTCGAGCTGTTGAAGCAGGCGAGCTGCAAGCGGCCGAGCGGCTGCGCCCGCAGCTTCATGCTGCCGCAGCACAGCCACATGTCGGAGGTCTATGCGATCAACACGCCGGACACGCGGCTGACGGACGAGATTCTGGACTTCGTGAAAAGCGTCAAGTGACGCACGAGAGCAATATGAAGTTATGGGCCGTCGCAGCGGGCGCTGCCAAAAAGATCGAGAACAACCCCATGCAAAGTAGCCGGCGGCGGCCAGCGTTCGACCAAGCAACTTGACACGTCGGGCAACTCAGAGATATATTTCTAATATCCCGAAGTTGTGCAAGTTGCATATGGCATTTGCGGGCTTCTGCAACTGACGCTCCCGCGCTGCGGGCCGGAACGGGAACACGCGTTGTTCGCGGCCGCAGCCTAAACTCGTCCTGCTCTAGTTCCCGCCGCGCTCCTTGCGCAGCCGCTGCCAGTAATCCAGCCGCTTGCGGATCTCGCGCTCGAAGCCGCGGTCGGGTGGATCGTAGAAGGTCTGGCGTCCGAGCGCTTCCGGGAAATAGTCCTGGCCGGAGAACGCGTCGGGCGCGTCGTGATCATACTGATAGCCGGAGCCATAGCCCTCCGACTTCATCAGCCTGGTCGGCGAATTCAGGATGTGCTTCGGCGGCAGCAGCGAGCCGCCCTGCTTCGCAGTCTGCATCGCAGCGCCAAACGCAGTGTAGACTGCATTCGATTTCGGCGCGGTGGCGAGATAGACCACCGCCTGCGCGATCGCGAGCTCGCCCTCGGGCGAGCCGAGGAAATCATAGGCATCCTTGGCCGCGTTGCAGACCGCCAGCGCCTGCGGGTCGGCGAGACCAATGTCCTCGACGGCCATCCGCACTACGCGTCGCGCCAGGAACAGCGGGTCCTCGCCGGCATCGAGCATGCGCGCGAGATAGTACAATGCAGCATCCGGATCGGAGCCGCGTACCGACTTGTGCAGCGCCGAGATCAGATTGTAGTGGCCGTCGGCCGACTTGTCGTAGATCGGCGCGCGACGTTGCAGGATGGCCTGCAACTGCTCGGCGTTGAACACTTCGCCCTTGCGCGCGGCGCGCCAGACCTCCTCGGCTAATGTCAGCGAGGCGCGGCCGTCACCGTCGGCCATCCGCACCAGCACGGCGCGCGCTTCCGCATCGAGCGGCAGCGCCTTTCCCTCGATCTTCTCGGCATTGGCAAACAGCCGTTCGATCGCAGCCGTATCGAGCGAGTGAAACACCAGCACGCGAGCACGCGACAGCAGCGCCGCGTTGAGCTCGAACGACGGGTTCTCGGTGGTGGCGCCGACCAGCACCACGGTGCCGTCCTCCATCACCGGCAGGAAGGAATCCTGCTGCGCGCGGTTGAACCTGTGCACCTCGTCGACGAACAGCAGCGTGCCCTTGCCGGTCTCGCGCCGGGCCCGCGCGGCATCGAACGCCTTCTTCAGGTCGGCGACGCCGGAGAACACCGCCGAGATCTGCTCGAAATGCAGCTCGGTGGCGTCGGCCAGAAGCCGCGCCACCGTGGTCTTGCCGGTGCCGGGCGGTCCCCAGAACACCAACGAGCCCAGCGTCCGCGTTTCCAGCATGCGGGTCAGCGCGCCGTCGGGACCGAGGATGTGATCCTGGCCGACGACGTCGGCCAGCGTGCGCGGGCGCAACCGGTCCGGCAGCGGGTGTGGCGCGTCCTGCTCCATCCCCGCCGCGGCGAACAGGTTGCTGGCCTCGCGCGGTTGCTTCGGGCTCACTTGGGGCCTCATCCGCCGAGCGTCACGTTGATCTGCTGGCCGCCGCGCACCAGCGTGATGCGCCAGATCCGCGACCCCGCCTTCGACACCTTGTCGAGGTCGCTGGTCCGCACGATCTTCTCATTGTTGACCGCGAGAATGATGTCGCCCTTCTGGAAGCCGACATTGGCGGCCGTGCCGTCATCGGCGAGCTCGGTGACGACGACGCCCTCCGCGCCGGCGTCGAGATGCAGCTCATCGGCCAGCGCCGGCGAGATGTTGGCAACCCTGGCGCCCTGGAACGGAGAACGCGCGGTCAGCACGATCTCGTCGCGGTTGGTGTCGGGCGCGGTCTCCAGCGGCACGGTGAGCTTCACCGGCTTGCCGGCGCGCTGCACCTCGATCTCCGCGTTGCCGCCGAGCGGACGGGTGGCGAAGCGGTAGTCGAATGCGTTGGGATCGTCGATCGGCGTCCCGTCGATCCCGACGATCAGATCGGACAGTTTGAGTCCGGCCTTCGCCGCCGGGCTGTTCGGCGCGACATTGGCGACCAGCGCGCCGGTCGGCAGCTTCAGCCCGAGTGTCTCCGCGATCTCCGGCGTGACGGCCTGCAGCCGCGCGCCAAGCCACGGCCGCTTCACCGCCTTGCCGCCGCTCTTGGCGGAGGCCACCACCACGCGCACCATGTTGGCTGGGATCGCAAAGCCGATGCCCTGCGAACCGCCGGAGCGCGAGAAGATCGCGGTGTTGATACCGGCGAGCCGGCCGGTCATGTCGACCAGCGCGCCGCCCGAATTGCCGGGATTGATCGCCGCGTCGGTCTGAATGAAGAATTGATAATCCGTGATCCCGACTTGCGTGCGCGCCAGCGCCGAGATGATGCCGTGCGTCACGGTCTGGCCGACGCCGAACGGATTGCCGATCGCCAGCACGACGTCGCCGACCTGCAGCTGGTCCGAATTGGCGAAGTCGAGCGTCGCGAACTTCTCCCTGTTGGTCTCCTTCAGCCGCAGCACGGCGAGGTCGGTGCGGCTGTCCTTCAGCACGATCTCGGCCTCGTATTCGCGCTTGTCGGCGAGCGAGACCTTCACCTGGTCGGCGCCCTCGATCACGTGATTGTTTGTGACCACGAGGCCGGAGCCGTCGACCATCACGCCGGAGCCGAGCGAGCGCTGCATCTGCTCGGGCTGTTGCCCCGGGACGCCGAAGAAGCGGCGGAAGATCGGGTCGTCCAGAAACGGATTGCGGTTCTGCACCGTCTTGGCGGCGTAGACGTTGACCACGGCCGGCTGCACCCGCTGCACGATCGGCGCATAGGACAATTGGAGCTCGGCCTGCGAGGACGGCACGCGGCGGTCCTGGGCCGCGGACGGGGACAGATTCCCCATGAAAGCCAATGTGCACAGAGCGGATATGGCAGCGAAGCGGACGGGTCGGAGCATTCTCACCTCTCGTGGAAACGCCGGAATATAGGCGTGTTCGCCGGGCAATTGAAGGGCGCCCGGCCGGATAACTGGCCCCCGCCGGACCGGTGCAAAACCGGCGGCAGCCGCGTTGAAGCGCGCCGCCAAACTCCTATGATGATTGTCATCTCACTGCGCCGCTCCGCTTGTTGCCTGCGGACAACAAGAGGAACTGCGATGCCAGGCGGCGCTGTCGTGCGTCAGTCACGATCAACTCCTAGGACGTTTCAGTGAGTGAGTGGGGAATTCAAACACAACAGGGGTGCACAATGGGTGCGACAAAAGTTGGTGCAATCGCCATAGGGCTGGCAGGGGCGCTCGCCGCCTCGCCGGCCTATTCGCAATCGGCCGGAGGCGGCAGTGACGCGGAGATCGCGCTGCTGAAGCAGCAGCTGAAGATGCTCGAGCAGAAGCTCGACAGACTGCAGAAGCAGACCAATGCCAATACCGCGACCGCAGCCAGCGCGAACGCCAACGCGAAGGCGGCGGATGCCAAGGCCGCGCGGGTCGCGAGCGCCAACGCCGCGATCCCGGTCAAGGGCCCGGTCGCGCCGTCGGGCGTCGTGGTGACGCTGCCGAACAACCGGCCGACGATCTGCACTGCGGATGAACAGAACTGCGTTGCGATCACGAGCCGCGTGCACTGGGATGTCGGCGGCTACGACTATCGGCCGAACACCGCAAGTACCTCGCCGCAGAAGCTCGACAGCGGCGAGAACCTCCGCCGTGCCCGCATCGGCATCGTCGGCAAATTCTTCGGCGACTGGAATTACGCGCTGATCTACGACTTCGGCGGCTCGTCCGACGGCTTCGGCGGCGCGGCACCGGGATCGCTGCCGGGCGGCGGCACCTCCGGCGTCGAGAATGCCTATCTGAGCTACACCGGCTTCAAGCCGTTCGGCGGCAAGATGGCGATCGAAGGCGGCATCATGGACATCCCGTGGACGCTGGACGAATCGACGAGCTCCAACGACATCCTGTTCATGGAGCGCGCCTCGGTCGGCATCATCGCACAGAACATCGCGGCCGGTGACTTCCGTTCGGGCGCCGGCACCCGCTGGTGGAACGACCAGCTCTGGATCGGCGGCTATGTCACGGGACCGACGACGGGCGCGATTCACTCCGCGTCGTCAGCCGCGCCGGCCGGCACGTCCGAGCAGTATGGCGGTGTCATCCGCGTCGCCGGCAATCCGATCAGCGGCAAGAACTACTCGGTGCATATCGGCGCCGATGCGGAATGGCTGGTCCAGCCGCCGCGCAACCAGCTCACCCAGGCGCAGACGCTCACGCTGAACGACCGGCCCGAGCTGCGCATCGACCCGACGACGCTGATCTCGACCGGTGCGATCGCCAACGTCTCCGGCGCGCAGGTCTACGGCGTTGAGGCGGCCGCGACCTACGGCCCGTTCATCGCACAGGGCGAGTACTATTGGTTCAATGTCGACCGCTCTGCGAATACCGGGCTGCCGCCGTTCGGCGCGCCGAGCCTGAAATTCGACGGCGGTTACGCGCAGGTCGGCTACGTGCTGACCGGCGAGAACCACGCCTACAATCCGGCAACGGCCTCCTATGGCGGTATCAAGCCGCATGATCCGTTCTCGCTTGCCGGCGGCGGCCTGGGCGCGTGGGAAATCGCCGGCCGCGTCAGCACGATGAACCTCAACGACCAGGTCGGCCAGGCCGTCGGCATCGCGGGCGGACGGCAGACCGTCTACACCGCCGCGCTGAACTGGTACGTCAACAACAACGTCCGCTTCATGCTGAACTACCTGCACGGCGACATCGCCAAGCAGGCCTCGGCGACCTCGCCTGTGGATGCCGGCTCGAAGTTCGACGCGGTCGCGCTGCGCACGCAGGTTGCGTTCTGACGCGATCTGATCAGCGCCGATAAACAATGGCCGGGAGCGACACGCCGCTCCCGGCCTTCTTCATTCCAAATTGTCAGGCCGCACGCTTCGACTTCTTCACGACGACCTCCGGCACCGGCGCGCAGGACAGCCGTTCCTGATGGCCCTCGCCCCAGGCTTTCAAAATATCGATCACCGGACGCAGGCTCTCGCCGAGTTCGGAGAGCGTGTATTCGACCCGCGGCGGCACCTCGGCGTAGACCTTGCGGGTCACGAGGCCGTCGTCCTCCAGCGCCCGCAGCTGCTTGGTCAGCATGCGCTGGGTGATGCCGGGCATTCGCCGCCGCAACTCGCCGAAGCGCTGGGTGCCGGCCTGCAGGTGATACAGGATCACGCCCTTCCACTTGCCGTCGATCAGGTCGAGCGCCGCCTCGACCGCGCAGCCCGGCCGGCGCGCAAAATTCTGCCGTTTCATCGGTAATTTCCCAATAGTATACAAACAGGGACTAGTTCCCTGAATTTACAGTACTTGCCAAAAGGACGCCAGCACGACAGGTAAGGCGGCAGGCAATCGCCCACCACGGAGACCAGGCATGAAGGCCGTCGGATATCAAAAATCGCTGCCGATCGAGGCGGCGGATTCGCTCGTCGATTTCGAGATCGCCAAGCCCGAACCGAAGGGACGCGACGTCAGGGTCGCGGTGAAGGCCATCTCGGCCAACCCGGTCGACTACAAGGTGCGCAAGCGCGCGGCGCCGACCGACGGCAGCTACAAGATCCTCGGCTTCGACGCGGCCGGCGTGGTCGACGCCGTCGGGCCCGACGTCTCGCTCTTCAAGCCCGGCGATGAAGTGTTCTACGCGGGCTCGATCCTGCGCCAGGGCACCAACTCGGAATTTCATCTGGTGGACGAGCGCATCGTCGGCAACAAGCCGGCATCGCTCTCGTTCGCGCAGGCCGCCGCCCTGCCCCTGACCTCGATCACCGCGTGGGAGCTGCTGTTCGATCGGCTCGGCGCCGTGCCGGGCAAGAGCCTCGATCCACGCACGCTGCTGATCACCGGCGGCGCCGGCGGCGTCGGCTCGATCCTGATCCAGCTTGCGCGCCGCCTCACCGGGCTCACCGTGGTTGCGACCGCGACGCGGCCGGAGTCTCAGAAGTGGTGCCGCGATCTCGGCGCGCACGCGGTGATCGACCACTCGCAGCCGATGAAGGAGCAGATCGAGAGCTTGAGGCTGCCGCCGGTCGGCCTCGTCGCCAGCCTCACCTTCACCGACCAGCACTACAAGTCGATAGCCGATTTCATCGCGCCGCAGGGCAAGTTCGGCCTGATCGACGATCCCGCCGAATTCAACGTTGCCGCGTTCAAGGGCAAAGCGGTGTCGGTGCACTGGGAATCGATGTTCACGCGCTCCTCGTTCCAGACACCTGACATGATCGCGCAGCATCATCTGCTGAACGACGTTGCCGACCTGATCGACAAGGGCGTGCTGCGCACCACGCTCGACCAGACTTTTGGCACCATCAACGCCGCCAACCTCAAGCGCGCCCACGCGCTGCTGGAAAGCGGCAAGTCGCGCGGCAAGATCGTGCTGGAGGGCTGGTAGGAATCGCTGCATAGGGTGGATTAGCCGATTACGTCCGCCGTAGCCCAACGAGCGACGGCGGAAGGCGTAATCCACCGCGCCATGCGCCAGAAGCGGCGGGTTACGCTGACGCTAACCCGCCCTACGCCCTACGCGGCGTGCGAGATATCCCCACAGGCCGGCGCGTGGCTTTGCCAAAGCCATGACATCGCCTGTATGATTTGCGCAACGATCACCCCGTGCTCAATCCGGCCGCGCGAGACGCGGCCGGAACGGTGGTGACGCCCCAAGGGGATACACGGGGATGGGAGGAAATCGATGAGTTTGCTCACGGCCGATCCGTCGCGGATCGATCCGGAGTGGATGACGCGGGCGCTGCGCGAAGCCGGTGTGATCGACCAGGTGAAGGTCGTCGAGCTCGTCTGCAAGCCGGTCGGCAATGGCCTCGTCGGCGACAGCTATCGATTTCATCTGACCTATGACGGCGATGAGCCGAACGCGCCCTCAAGCGTCGTCGGCAAATTCCCGGCCGCGGATCTCGACAGCCGCCGCTCCGGTTCCGCGCACACGCTCTATGTCCGCGAGGTCGCGTTCTATCGCGAGCTGGCGGCCACCGTCGACATTCACACCCCGCGGCCGATCCTCGCCGAAATCGATCCTGCGACCGACGACTTCACACTGATCCTGGAAGATTTGGCGCCCGCACGCCCGGGCGACCAGCTCGCCGGATGCGCGATCGCGGACTGCCTGACGGCGATGCGTGAGGCCGCCGCGCTGCATGCGCCGCGATGGAACGACCCGACGCTCGACGCGGTGCAATGCTTCGTGGTCGCCGCAAGCCGGCGCAGGGATCTTCGCGCGGTGCTGCCCGCCATCATCGGTCACTACAAGGAGCGATATCACGGCGTGATCGAGCCGGAATTCCTTGATCTGATCGACCGGCTTCCGGACGCGATACTGCGCTACCAGTCCGATCGATCGGTGCCGCGAACCCTGCAGCACGCGGACTTCCGGCTCGACAACATGCTGTTCGAGGTGCGCGGCAACACCCGTCCGATGGCCACGCTGGATTGGCAGACGCTGACGGTGGGGCCAGGCATCGTCGATGTCGCCTATTTCCTGTCAGCCGGTGTCGATCCGTCCGAGCGGCGGCTTCATGAAGCCGATCTCGTGCGGTTCTATCATTCCGAGCTGATCCGGCGCGGCGTGCGGGACTATGGCTGGGATGATTGCTGGCGGGATTACCGGCGCTACACGCTGCATGGCATCATGATGGGCGTCGTCTCGGCGCTCAGCGTCCAGCGCTCCGAGCGGGGCGACGCACTATTCCTGAAAATGACCCGTGGCGCCTGCGCGCAAGCGCTGGACCACGACAGTTTTTCATACTGGCAGGACTGAAGCGCGATCGGGCGAAATGGCTCCCGTGAAGACAACGCGTCAAGACAGCGAAAGGGATCGGCGTGCTCAACAAACTGGACGACTTCCCCATCCACCAGACGCCGGAGCCGATCGCGGTTCCCTCGACCAGCGACCGCAATGTCTATGACCGAACCTGGTTCAACGGCTACACCGCCGACGGCGCGTATTATTTCGGCATCGGCATCGCGATCTACCCGCACCGCAAGATCCTCGATTGCGCCTTCAGCGTCGTGGAGCGTGGTGGACGGCAGCATTGCTTCTACGGTTCGCGGCGGGCGCCGCTCGAGCGCACCGAGATGCAGGTCGGCCCGTTCAGGCTGGAGGTCATCGAACCGATGCGGCGGACGCGGGTCGTGCTCGACGACAATGCGACGGGTCTCGCCTGCGATTTGACCTTCTCCGCACGCACGGCCGCGATCCAGGAAGCACGGCAGACGCTTTGGTCCGGCGACCGCCGCGCGATGGACTCGACCCGGTTCGACCAGTTCGGCCGCTGGAGCGGCGTCGTGCGCCACCCCGATGGCGAGATCAAGGTCGACGATCACACGTGCTACGGCACCAAGGATCGCTCCTGGGGCGTGCGCAATGTCGGCGAACGCGATGTCGGCGGCGCGCCGATGCCGCCGCCGAGCGTGTTCTTCCTTTGGGCCCCGCTGGTCTGGGACGACCACATCTCGCACGCCATCTTCTTCGACGGGACGCATGGCGAGGCGCTGGTCCGCGAGGGCATCACCGCGCCGCTCTACCGAAGCGAGGCAGAAATCCCCGGGGTCGTCGATGGGCTCGACCGCCGCATGGCGACCGCGCGGCACCGCGTCAAATACGTCCCGAACACGCGCCTTGCCCAGTCCGCTGAAATCGACCTGGTCGATATCGACGGCCACACCTCGACCATCGCGCTCGATCCGATCCTGAAATTCCAGATGAAGGGCCTCGGCTACGGTCATCCGCAATGGGGCCAGGGCATGTGGAAGGGCGAGCTCGAGATCGGCGGCGAGTCGTTCAACCCCGTCACGCTGGATCCGCTGGCCCGCGAGAACGTGCACGTGCAACAGGTGGTGCGCGCCCGCCAGGGCGACCGGACGGGTATTGGCGTCCTAGAGCAGATATGCTTCGGCCCCTACCGTCCGGCCGGCTTCAGCGAGTTTCTCGACGGCGCCAAGGGTTAGCAAGGGTTTAGCAGGGGTTAGCTCGGCGGCACGCCTTCGACGAAGATCAGCCGGCGGTCCAGCGCGGTTCGCCGATGCTTGAGCGCTTCGCCGTATTCCGGCGACGCGTACCACTCGCGCAGCCGCGTCATCGACGGGAATTCGACGACGATGATGTTCTTCGGCGGCGGCCCGCCTTCGACCGCCTCCGCGGCACCGCCGCGCACCAGATAGCGCCCGCCATATTGCGCGATCGCCTTGGCGGCGATCGTGCGATAGGCCTCGAAGCCCGCGGCATCCTTCACGTCGACCTCGGAGATCACATACGCTGACATGGTCGCACCTCAGGCAATGGTGTTGACGATGCCGCCCTCGGCGCGCAGCGCCGCGCCATTGGTCGCGGACGCCTGCTTGGAGCAGACGTAGACGACAAGGTTGGCGATCTCCTCGGTGCTGGCAAAGCGTTGCAACAGCGAGGTCGGCCGGTGCTGCTTGACGAAGTTGGAGGCCGCCTCCTCGACCGACTGGCCGTTCTGCTTGGCGAGATCCTTGACGAAGGTCTCGACGCCCTCGGACATCGTCGGTCCGGGCAGCACGGAGTTGACGGTGACCGCGGTGCCGCGGGTCAGCTGCGCGAGCCCGCGAGCGATCGCCAGCTGCGCGGTCTTGGTCGTGCCGTAGTGGATCATCTCGGTCGGGATGTTGAGGCCGGATTCCGAGGAGATGAAGACGATGCGGCCCCAGTTGCGCTTCAGCATGCCCTGCATGTAGCCGCGCGACAGCCGCACGCCCGACATCACGTTGACCTCGAAGAAGCGGCTCCAGTCCTCGTCGGGAATCTCGAAGAACACCTTCGGCTCGAAGATGCCGGCATTGTTGACGAGGATGTCGACGTCGGGCAGCGCCGCCAGCAGCGCCTTGCAACCGGCCGATGTCGAGACGTCGGCGGCGATGCCGCGGACCTTGCCGCCCGGCACCGCCTTGGTGATCGCGGCAACCGCTGCATCGACCTTGGCCTGGCTGCGGCCGTTGATGACGACCTCGGCGCCGGTCTCGGCCAGCCCCCTGGCGATGGCGTTGCCGATGCCCGCGGTCGAGCCGGTCACCAGCGCGGTCTTTCCGGAAAGGTCGATTTTCATTTGTCATCTCCATTGATGTGAATGGAGATATCGGGCGTGGGATCACGCATAGCAATTGCACCTCACCGACGCGTGAGGAACTTGAAGACATCTCGTCGTCCCGGCGAAAGCCAGGACGACCACTGGGATGGAGCGCCGCGCAAAATAAAAACGGCGCCCGAAGGCGCCGTCTTCAAAACCTGGCTCGATAGCGGCGGTAGCCGCCTCGGCGAGAGCGGCGTTACGCCGCCTCGGCTTCCTTGCCCTGGGCCGGACCGGAGTCCTGGCCCTTGGCGTCGACGTCGCGGTCGACGAACTCGATCACGGCCATCGCCGCGTTGTCGCCGTAGCGGAAGCCGGCCTTGATGATCCGGGTGTAGCCGCCCTGGCGGTCCTTGTAACGGGTCGCCAGCGTGTCGAACAGCTTCCTGACCTGGTCGAGGTCGCGCAGCTCGGAGATCGCCTGGCGGCGCAGGGCCAGCCCGCCCTTCTTGCCGAGGGTCACGAGCTTCTCGACGATCGGCCGCAGCTCCTTGGCCTTCGGCAGCGTGGTGACGATCTGCTCGTGCTTGATCAGCGCGGCCGCCATGTTGGCGAACATCGCACGCCGGTGCTCGGCGGTGCGGTTGAGCTTCCGATGAACCTTGCCGTGACGCATTGACTTCTTCCTTCTTCAATTCTGCCGCGGTGGTTCAGCGACAAGTTTTGCAGGTGGGCATCCTGCGTTCGCCCGCAAAAGCGCTTTGGCGCGCCTTTGCTATCTCGTTTGAGCATGATCCTTCCGGAAAACCGCTCCGCACTTTTCCGGGATCATGCTGCGTAAAAAATCGTGGCCGGAGATGCTCCGGCCACGACGATGAAAACGGATCAGTAGTGATCCTCGAAGCGCTTGGCGAGCTCGTCGATGTTCTCCGGCGGCCAGCCCGGCACTTCCATGCCGAGATGCAGACCCATCTGGGCCAGCACTTCCTTGATCTCGTTCAGCGACTTGCGGCCGAAGTTCGGGGTGCGGAGCATTTCCGCTTCCGACTTCTGCACGAGGTCGCCGATGTAGACGATGTTGTCGTTCTTCAGGCAGTTTGCCGAACGCACCGACAGCTCGAGCTCGTCGACCTTCTTGAGGAACGCCGGGTTGAACGCGAGATCGGGGATGATCTCCTGCGTGACTTCCTTGCGCGGCTCTTCGAAGTTGACGAACACGTTGAGCTGATCCTGCAGGATGCGCGCGGCATAGGCCACCGCGTCCTCCGGCGTGATCGCGCCGTTGGTCTCGATCGTCATGGTCAGCTTGTCGTAGTCGAGGATCTGGCCCTCACGGGTGTTCTCGACCTTGTAGGAGACCTTGCGGACCGGCGAGAACAGGCTGTCGACCGGGATCAGGCCGATCGGCGCATCCTCGGGACGGTTGCGCTCGGCGGCGACATAGCCCTTGCCGGTCGCGACCGTGAACTCCATGCGGATCTCGGCGCCATCGTCCAGCGTGCAGAGCTGCAGGTCGGGATTGAGCACGGTGACGTCGCCGACGGTCTGGATGTCGCCGGCGGTGACGGCGCCCGGGCCCTGCTTCTTCACGACCATGCGCTTCGGGCCTTCGCCCTGCATCTTGATCGAGATGTCCTTGATGTTGAGGACGATGTCGGTGACGTCTTCACGGACACCGGCGATCGAGGAGAACTCGTGCAGCACGCCGTCGATATGCACCGACTGCACCGCGGCGCCCTGCAGCGAGGACAGCAGGATGCGGCGCAGCGCGTTGCCGAGCGTCTGGCCGAAGCCGCGCTCGAGCGGCTCGGCGACCACGGTGGCGAACCGGCTCGCGTCCGAGCCCGGCGTCACCTGAAGCTTGTTCGGTCGAATAAGTTCTTGCCAATTTTTCTGGATCGTCACTTGTTCACCCATGGGCCAGTCGTCGGGCCCGTCGAATGGCCGAACCTGGCGTTGGAGATCGCGGAACAGTCCGCGCGGTCAATTCCAAAAACGATCGCAGGGCGGCTAGAAGCCGCCCGCGATTTACAGATCAAACGCGCCGACGCTTGCGCGGACGGCAGCCATTGTGCGGGATCGTGGTCACGTCGCGGATCGAGGTGACGGTGAAGCCCGCAGCCTGCAGCGCACGGAGCGCCGACTCACGGCCCGAACCCGGGCCGGCCACTTCAACCTCCAGCGTGCGCATGCCGTGTTCCTGCGCCTTCTTGGAGACGTCTTCGGCCGCGACCTGCGCGGCATAGGGGGTCGACTTGCGCGAGCCCTTGAAGCCCATCGTGCCGGCCGACGACCAGGCGATGGTGTTGCCCTGCGCGTCGGTGATGGTGATGGTCGTGTTGTTGAACGACGAATTCACGTGCGCGATGCCGGAGGCGATGTTCTTGCGTTCGCGGCGGCGTACGCGGGTGGCTTCCTTGCCCATTTCAAACCTTTCCTGTGATCTCAACGCCGCCGTAGTGCCAGCGGCTACACCTCAAAACGCAAATGGCGAGTAGCGAATTTTCGATTCGCTACCCCCCACCTGCAATTCGTAAAACTTACTTCTTCTTGCCGGCGATCGCCTTGGCCGGCCCCTTGCGCGTGCGCGCATTGGTGTGGGTGCGCTGGCCGCGCACCGGCAGACCACGGCGATGACGCAGGCCGCGATAGCAGCCAAGGTCCATCAGCCGCTTGATGTTGATGCCGACCTCACGACGGAGGTCGCCCTCGACCAGATAGTCGCGGTCGATGACTTCGCGGATCTGCAGGACCTCCTGGTCGGTCAACTGGCTGACACGACGGTCTGCCGGGATCTTGACCTTCTCGATGATGTCGGCCGCGTTCTTCTGGCCGATACCATGGATGTACTGAAGCGCGATCAGCACGCGCTTGTTGGTAGGAATGTTGACGCCGGCAATACGGGCCACGGACTTCTCTCCTGTCGCCGATCCATCACGGATACGGGCTTCTCAAGTTCTTGCTCTCTGCGGGCTTGTGTCCACAAACGCGAACACGACGCCCTTCCCCTCATGTCCTTCGGGGCCCGGCATCGTCATAAAACTATCCAACTTGGATGCGGGGCATATTAAAGGATTCATGTCGGTTTCGTCAACCGCTCCTAGCGTTTAGCTCGCTTTTTCGTGAGCTTTTTTTGCTGCCTTTTTGGCGGCTTTTGCCCCCTTCCGGGCATTCGCGGCACGGGCGGCCTGCTTTGCGGTCTTCTTCACAGTCTTCTTGGCCGGCTGCTTCGCAGTTTTCTTGGCAGCCTTCTTGGCAGCTTTGCCCTTGGAGGCCGGCTTTGAGGCCCCCTTGGCGGCCTTCCGGACCGGTTTGGCGGCCGTTTTGGCCGACTTAGCTGCCTTCTTGGTCGCCTGCTTCGCGGTCTTCTTGGCCGTCTTGGACGCCTTCGAGGCGCTCTTGGCCTCTTCGTGCTCCTTCGGTTCCAGCGCGCCGAGCGCGGTCAGGATCCGGTTGATCTCGCGGGTGACGTGCTCGATGGTCATCATGCCGTCGACCGTCAGAAGCTTCCGCCGCTCCGAATAATAGTGAATCAGCGGTTCCGTCAGCGAGCGGTACTGTGCCAGGCGCCTGGTCAGCACTTCCGGCGTGTCGTCGAGGCGCACTTCTTCGCCGCGCGCCCGGGTTTCCTCGGCGCGCTTCTCGACGCGGGCGAGCAGCGCACTCTCGTTGACGCGCAGCTCGACGACGGCGTCGAGCTTGAGATGCTTTTTCCGGAGCAGCTCGTCGAGCGCCTCCGCCTGCGGCACGGTGCGCGGGAAGCCGTCGAGAATGAAGCCCTTCTTCGCGTCGGGCTCCTCGATCCGGTCGGCGATGATTCCCACCACGACCTCGTCGGGAACCAGGCCGCCATTGGCCATGATCTCCTTGGCCTGCAAGCCGACCGGGGTGCCTGCGGCAGCGGCCGCGCGCAGCATCTCGCCGGTCGAGAGCTGAACGATGCCATGCCGGTGCACCAGCCGCTGCGCCTGGGTTCCCTTGCCCGAGCCCGGCGGCCCCAAAAGGATCAATCTCATATCTGTTTCGCCCCCCGGCTAGGTGGGCGACGTCCGCACACCTGTGTTTTGAGTTTGGAGCCGCGCCGCGATCAGCGGCGGCGGCCTCCCCTGAGCTTCGACTTCCTGATCAACCCTTCATACTGATGAGCGAGCAGATAGCCCTGCACCTGCGACACCGTATCCATCGTCACGCTGACGACGATCAGGAGCGAAGTGCCGCCAAAGTAGAACGGGACCGAGGCGTAGGAAATCAGAATTTCAGGAATCAGGCAGACGATCGCGAGATAGATCGCACCGAGCACCGTGATGCGCGACAGCACGTAGTCGATGTATTCGGCGGTGCGCTCACCGGGCCGGATGCCCGGAATGAAGCCGCCATGCTTCTTCAGATTGTCCGCGGTCTCGGTCGGGTTGAACACGATCGCGGTGTAGAAGAAGGCGAAGAACACGATCAGCGCGAGATACATCAGCAGGAACAGCGGCCGGCCGTGGCTGAGCTGGGTGGTGAGCCACTGGAACCACTCCGGCCCCTTGCCGGCGTTGAAGTTCGCAACTGTGGTCGGCAGCAGCAGCAGCGACGAGGCGAAGATCGGCGGAATTACGCCCGAGGTGTTGAGCTTGAGCGGCAGATGCGAGGACTGACCCTCGAACATCTTGTTGCCGACCTGGCGCTTCGGATACTGGATCAGCAGCCGGCGCTGCGCCCGCTCCATGAACACGATGAAGGCGATCACGGCGACCGCCATCACGATGACGATCAGGATCAGGCCGGTCGACATCGCGCCCTGGCGGCCGAGTTCCAGCATGTTGGCGAGCGCCGACGGCAGCTCGGCGACGATGCCGGACAGGATGATCAGCGAGATACCGTTGCCGATGCCGCGCGAGGTGATCTGCTCGCCGAGCCACATCAGGAACATGGTGCCGCCGGTCAGCGTGATCGCGGTCGAGATCCGGAAGAACATGCCGGGGTCGCTGACGACGTTGCCGGCGCCTTCGAGGCCGATCGCTATGCCGTAGGACTGGAACAGCGCCAGGATCACCGTCAGATAGCGGGTGTACTGGTTCAGCGTCTTGCGGCCCGCCTCGCCTTCCTTCTTGAGCGCCTCGAGCTGCGGCGACACGGTGGTCAGCAGCTGCACGATGATCGATGCCGAGATGTACGGCATGATGTTCAGCGCGAAGATCGCCATGCGGTGGATGCCGCCGCCGGCGAACATGTTGAACATACCGAGGATGCCGCCGGACTGGCTGCGGAAGACCTGCTCCCAAATGTTGGGATCGATGCCCGGCAGCGGAATGTAGGTGCCCAGCCGATAAACAAGCAGCGCACCCAGGGTGAACCAGATGCGCTTCTTCAGCTCGTCGGCTTTCGCCAGCTGTCCGAAATTGAGGTTTGCGGCAAGTTGTTCGGCTGCTGAGACCATGTTCGGCTTTCTCCCGGAGCCCGCTTCGCCGACGTCCCCAAGAAACTCGTTCTCTCGGGCCGTCGGCAGACACCGGACATTATCTGGTGCGCGGCCTCGATAAGTCCATCATTCGATCTGCGGATTGCCCGCGCAGGCCGCGGGCAATGACGCAGATGTTACGCCGCCTCGCCTTCGTCCTTGGCGGGGGCCAGGATCTTGACCGAGCCGCCGGCCTTCTCGACCGCAGCAATGGCCGACTTGGAGGCGCCGTGCGCTTCGATGGTCAGCTTGGTCTTGATCTCGCCGCGGCCGAGCAGCCGCAACCCGTCCTTGGCGCGGCGCAGCACGCCGGCCTTCACCAGCGACTCGACGTTGACCGTCGCGCTCGCATCGACCAGCTTGTTGTCGATCGCTTCCTGCAGACGGTCGAGATTGATCTCGGCGAAGTCGAGCCGGAAGATGTTGTTGAAGCCGCGCTTCGGCAGACGGCGATGCATCGGCATCTGGCCGCCTTCGAAACCCTTGATGCGGACGCCCGAACGCGCGGTCTGGCCCTTGCCGCCGCGGCCCGAGGTCTTGCCCTTGCCGGAACCGATGCCACGGCCGACACGCATGCGCTTCTTGCGCGAGCCGGCGTTGTCGGCGATATCGCTGAGCTTCATCGCCCTTCTCCTTATCTCTGCTTACTCGCCGACGACGCGGACGAGATGCTGGACTTTGCTGATCATGCCGCGAACTTCAGGGGTGTCCTGCAGCTCGGCAACCCGGCCGATCTTGTTGAGCTTGAGGCCGATCAGCGTCGAACGCTGCGAGTGATGGCGGCGGATTGCGCTGCCGATCTGCTCGACCTTGATGGTCTTGCTGGCCTGATTGTTGGCCTTGGCCATGACAGTAACTCCGAATAGCGCTTCGAGAAGCGCGCGTTGTTATTCCGCCACCACTTCGGCGTCACCGCCGACGCGGCGCGACTGCAGGGTGGAGACCTTGATGTTGCGGCGCGCAGCCACCGAGCGCGGCGAATCCTGATGCTTCAGCGCGTCGAAGGTTGCGCGAACCATGTTGTAGGGATTCGACGAGCCGATCGACTTCGCCACCACGTCCTGGATGCCGAGCGTCTCGAACACCGCGCGCATCGGGCCGCCGGCGATGATGCCGGTACCAGCCGGAGCGGCACGCAGATAAACGCGGCCGGCGCCGTGACGGCCGGCGATGTCGTGATGCAGCGTGCGGCCTTCGCGCAGCGCGACCCGCGTCAGGTTGCGCTTCGCCGATTCGGTCGCCTTGCGGATCGCTTCCGGAACTTCGCGCGCCTTGCCGTGGCCGAAACCGACCCGGCCCTTCTGATCGCCGATCACGACCAGCGCCGCAAAGCCGAAGCGCTTGCCGCCCTTGACGACCTTCGCCACGCGATTGATGTGGACGAGCTTGTCGACGAACTCGCTGTCGCGCTCCTCGCGATCCCTGCTCCGTTCGCGTCCGCCGCGTTCGCGTTCACCTGCCATGGTGTTTTCCAATCTCTAGGAGGCCTGACGCCTCTATCCTGGTAATCGTTCGTAAAGTTTAGAAGCTCAATCCGCCTTCGCGCGCCGCATCCGCGAGCGCCTTGACGCGCCCGTGATAGATGTAAGCGCCGCGATCGAACACGACTTCCTTGACACCCTTCTGCGCCGCGCGTTCCGCCAGCAGCTTGCCGACGGCCTTCGCCGCATCGATGTCGGCGCCGGTCTTGCCGGCGTCGCGCAGGTTCTTCTCCAGCGACGAGGCGGACGCGAGCGTCTCGCCCTTCTGGTCGTCGATGACCTGGGCGTAGATGTGCTTGGACGAGCGGAACACCGACAGCCGCGGACGGCCGCCTGCCGAGCGGCGAAGCGCAAGGCGGACGCGCTGCTTGCGCCGGGCATTCGTAACCTTGAGTGACATGACCGGCTCCGTTACTTCTTCTTGCCTTCCTTGCGGAAGATGAATTCGTTGGCGTACTTCACGCCCTTGCCCTTGTAGGGCTCCGGCGGACGGTAGGCGCGGATCTCGGCGGCGACCTGGCCGACGCGCTGCGGATCGTTGCCGGTGATCGTGATCTCGGTCGGCTTCGGCACCGCGATGGTGATGCCTTCCGGGATCGCGTAGACCACGTCGTGGCTGTAGCCGAGCGCGAGCTGCAGGTTCTTGCCCTGCATCGCGGCGCGGTAGCCGACGCCGGTGATCTCGAGCTTCTTCTCGAAGCCCTTGGTGACGCCCTCGACGAGGTTGGCGACCTGCGCGCGCGCGGTGCCGTACATCGCCTGCGCGCGGTTGGTCTTGACGCGCGGAGCGACCTTGACCTGGCCGTTCTCGAACTTCACCTCGACGTCGTCATGCACGACGAACTGAAGCTGGCCCTTCGGCCCCTTCACCTTCACCGTCTGGCCCTCGACGCTTGCCGTCACACCCGACGGGATCGCCACCGGCCTTTTGCCGATACGTGACATCGTAAAATCCTTCCTCAGAACACCGTGAAGAGAACTTCGCCGCCCACGTTGGCGTCGCGCGCCTCGTGGTCAGCCATGATTCCCTTCGGCGTCGACAACACCGAAATGCCGAGACCGTTGTTCACGCGCGGCAGGTTCTTCACCGAGGCGTAAACGCGGCGGCCCGGCTTCGACACCCGCTCGATCTCGCGGATGACGGGCTCGCCGTCGAAATACTTCAGCTCGATCTCGAGCTCGCTGCGGCCCGAGGCATGCTCGACGCTGGCGTAGCCGCGGATGTAGCCCTCGGACTTCAGCACTTCGAGCACGTTGGCGCGCATCTTCGAGCCGGGGCTCGAGACCTTGGACTTCGAACGCATCTGCGCGTTGCGGATGCGGGTGATGAGATCGCTGATCGGATCGTGCGTAGACATTGTTCCGACCCTCCCCTTACCAGCTCGACTTCACGAGGCCGGGAACCAGGCCCTTGGAGCCGAGTTCACGCAGCGCGATGCGCGAGAGCTTGTTCTTGCGATAGATCGAGCGCGGACGCCCGGTCAGCTCGCAACGGTTGCGGATGCGCGTCGGCGACGAGTTGCGCGGCATCTCGGCGAGCTTCAGCGTCGCCGCGAAGCGCTCTTCCATCGGCTTGGTCTTGTCGGCGATGATCGCCTTCAGCTTTTCGCGCTGCGGGGCAGCGTTCTTCGCCATCCGCTTGCGTCGGTTATTCTTCTCGATCGAACTCTTCTTTGCCATGCTTGGCTCCTGGGTATCCGCGTTTGAGTGGCTTTGGCTCAGCTACTCACTGCCGGAACGGGAAATTGAACGCGGCCAACAAGGCACGCGCCTCGTCGTCGGTCTTGGCGGTGGTGCACACCGTGATGTCCATGCCACGCGCTTCCGAGACCTTGTCGAAGTCGATCTCGGGGAAAATGATGTGCTCCTTGATACCGAGCGAATAGTTGCCACGGCCGTCGAAGCTCTTCGGGTTCAGGCCGCGGAAGTCGCGGACGCGGGGCAGCGCCACGTTCACCAGGCGGTCGATGAACTCGTACATATGGGCCTTGCGCAGCGTGACCTTGCAGCCGATCGGCTGATTCTCGCGCAGCTTGAAGGTCGCGATCGCGATCCGCGAATAGGTCACGATCGCCTTCTGGCCGGCGATCAGGCTCAGCTCGGCAGCGGCGGTCTCGGCCTTCTTGCGGTCGTTGACGGAATCGCCGACGCCCATGTTGAGCACGACCTTGTCGAGGCGCGGCACCTGCATCACGTTGGCATAACCGAACTTCTCGGTCATCATGCCGCGGATCTTCTTGTCATACTCCGCGCGCAGGCGCGGCGTGTAAGCTGTCTCAGCCATCGATCTCTGCTCCCGAGCTCTTGGCAACACGAACCTTCTTGCCATCGGCATGAATCTTGAACCCAATGCGGGTCGGCTTTCCGTCCTTGCCGACATACGCAATGTTGGACAGGTCGATCGGCATCTCCTTGGAGATGATGCCGCCTTCCTGGGTCTGGCTCTGCTTCTGGTGACGCTTCACCATGTTGATGCCGCGAACGAGAGCCTTGTTCTCGTCCGGACGCACCTCGAACACCTCGCCGGTGCGACCCTTGTCGCGGCCGGTGAGCACCATCACCTTGTCGCCCTTGCGGATCTTGGCAGCCATCACAGCACCTCCGGCGCAAGCGAAATGATCTTCATGTGGTTCTTGGCGCGCAGCTCGCGCGGCACCGGCCCGAAGATACGGGTGCCGACCGGCTCGGATTGATTGTTGATCAGCACGGCGGCGTTGCGGTCGAAGCGGATGACCGAACCGTCGGCGCGGCGGATGTCCTTGCGGACCCGGACCACGACGGCCTTCATCACGTCGCCCTTCTTCACCTTGCCACGCGGAATGGCTTCCTTGATCGACACAACGATAACGTCGCCCACGGTGGCATAGCGGCGCTTGGAACCTCCAAGAACCTTGATGCACATGACACGGCGTGCGCCTGAATTATCGGCCACGTCGAGGTTGGTCTGCATCTGAATCATTGATGCACCTCGTCCTCTTTCTGCGCTTTAGCGCGCCCAAAATTTCCCTGAATGTCTTCGGCCAGGCCGAAGTAATCAGGCCGTTTTCTTGTGTTCGCCCCGGACCACGGTCCAGCGCTTCAGCTTCGAGATCGGCTTCGATTCCTCGATCCAGACCATGTCGCCCGGCTTGAACTGATTGTCCTCGTCGTGCGCGTGGTAGTTCTTGGAACGGCGGATCGTCTTCTTGTAGATCGGGTGGGTGAAGCGGCGATCGACGCGCACCACCACGGTCTTGGCTTGCTTGTCGCTCACGACCACGCCCTGCAGAGTACGTTTCGGCATAGCTGGCCCCTTACTTCTTCTTCGCGCGCAGTTGCGCGGCGATGGTCTTGATACGAGCGATATCGCGGCGGGCTTCCCGCATCCGCGAGGTGTTCTCCAGCTGCCCGGTGGCGCGCTGGAAACGCAGGTTGAAGCGTTCCTTCTTCAGGTTCAGGACCGCGTCTTCCCGCTGGTCGTCGCTCATCGCGCGAATGTCTTCAACTTTCATCTCGGCCATGGCGATTACTCCGCAATGCGCGCAACGAAGCGCGTCTTGATCGGCAGCTTGGCGGCGGCGAGCGACAGCGCCTCCTTGGCGGTCTGCACCGGCACGCCGTCGATTTCGAACATCACGCGGCCCGGCTTGATCCGGACCACCCACAATTCCGGCGCACCCTTGCCGGAGCCCATGCGGACTTCGGCGGGCTTCTTCGACACCGGCACGTCCGGGAACACCCGGATCCAGACGCGGCCGGCGCGCTTCATGTGACGAGTCAGCGCGCGGCGGGCGGCTTCGATCTGACGGGCGGTGACGCGCTCAGGCTCCATCGCCTTCAGGCCGAACTGGCCGAACGCCAACGTCGCGCCAGAGGTCGCAACGCCGTGGATACGGCCCTTATGCGCCTTCCGGAACTTCGTCTTCTTAGGTTGCATCATGGCTTTAAGCCCTCAAATTCCTGCTTTGCCTCAAGCGGCGTCGCGGCGCGAACGCGGCGTGTTGTCGCCCTCGGCCATCTTCTTGTCCTGGGCCATCGGATCGTGCTCGAGGATCTCGCCCTTGAAGATCCAGACCTTGACGCCGCAGGTGCCGAAGGTCGTGAACGCGGTGGCAACGCCGTAGTCGACGTCGGCGCGCAGCGTGTGCAGCGGCACGCGACCTTCGCGATACCACTCCATGCGCGCGATTTCGGCGCCGCCGAGACGGCCCGAGCAGTTGATGCGGATGCCCTCGGCGCCGAGACGCATCGCCGACTGCACGGCGCGCTTCATGGCGCGGCGGAACGCAACGCGGCGCTCCAGCTGCTGGGCGATCGATTCAGCGACCAGGGTCGCGTCGAGCTCCGGCTTGCGGATTTCGACGATGTTGATCACGACGTCCGACGAGGTGATGTCGGCGACCTTCTTGCGCAGCTTGTCGATGTCGGCGCCCTTCTTGCCGATCACGACACCCGGACGGGCCGAGTGGATCGTCACGCGGCACTTCTTGTGCGGGCGCTCGATCACGATGCGGGCGACAGCCGCCTGCTTGAGCTCCTTGTGCAGGATCTCGCGGATCTTGACGTCCTCGTGCAGGAGCTTGCCGTATTCCTGCTTGCCGGCGAACCAACGGGAGTCCCAGGTCCGGTTGATGCCGAGACGCAGCCCGATTGGATTGATCTTTTGACCCATCGTCTTCTCCTGCGCCCTTCTTAGGCGCTTGCCTCGGCCTCGACCTGACGAACCACGATGGTCAGGTGCGAGAACGGTTTGAACACACGGCCCGAACGGCCACGGCCGCGCGGAGCAAAACGCTTCATCACGATGCCATTGCCGACATGCGCCTCGGCAACGACGAGATCGTCGACATCGAGGTCATGGTTGTTCTCGGCGTTCGCGATCGCCGATTCCAGGCACTTCTTGACGTCGACCGCGATCCGCTTGCGCGAGAACTGCAGGTCGGCAAGCGCAGCCGAAGCCTTGCGGCCGCGGATCAGCTGCGCCACCAGGTTGAGCTTCTGCGGGCTGACGCGCAGCATGCGGGCGACGGCCTTGGCCTCATTGTCCGCGAGGCTACGTTCGCGCTTTGGTTTGCTCATCGTCTATTCCTCAAGCCTTCTTGGCTTTCTTGTCGCCCGAGTGGCCGTGGAAGGTCCGGGTCGGCGAGAACTCGCCGAACTTGTGACCCACCATTTCCTCGTTGATCGCCACCGGCACATGCTTCTGGCCGTTGTAGACACCGAAGGTCAGGCCGACGAACTGCGGCAGGATGGTGGAGCGACGGCTCCAGATCTTGATGACGTCGTGACGGCCGGACGCGCGCGCGGCATCTGCCTTCTTGAGCAGAGAACCCTCGACGAACGGGCCTTTCCAGACTGAACGAACCATGTCCGGCGTTCCTTACTTCTTCCGCTTGTGGCGGCTGAGGAGAATGAATTTGTTGGTCGACTTGTTGGTGCGGGTCTTCTTGCCCTTGGTCGGCTTGCCCCACGGAGTAACCGGGTGACGACCGCCCGAGGTACGACCTTCACCACCGCCGTGCGGGTGATCGATCGGGTTCATGACGACGCCGCGGTTGTGCGGACGCCAGCCGAGCCAGCGGGTACGACCGGCCTTGCCGATCGAGATGTTCATGTGATCCGGGTTCGAGACCGCGCCGATCGTGCCGCGGCAACGGCCGTGCACGAGACGCTGCTCGCCCGAGTTCAGGCGGACGATGACGTAGTCCTGGTCGCGCCCGACGATCTGGGCATAGGTGCCGGCGGAGCGTGCCAGCTGGCCGCCCTTGCCGATCTTCAGCTCGATGTTGTGCACGATCGTGCCGACCGGCATGTTGCCGAGCGGCATGACGTTGCCCGGCTTCACGTCGACATAATTGCCGGCGACGACGGTGTCGCCCGCCGCCAGACGCTGCGGCGCCAGGATGTAGGCCAGCTCGCCGTCCTGATACTTGATCAGCGCGATGAACGCGGTGCGGTTCGGATCGTACTCCAGCCGCTCCACGACCGCCGGCATGTCCACCTTGTCGCGGCGGAAGTCGACGGTGCGGTAGGCCTTCTTGTGGCCGCCGCCGCGGAAACGCACGGTGATGCGACCGGTGTTGTTGCGACCGCCATTGCCGAGCTTGCCCTCGGTCAGGGTCTTCACCGGCTTGCCCTTGTAGAGCGCCGAACGATCGACCATGACCAGCTGGCGCTGGCCCGGCGTCGTGGGATTGTAGGTTTTCAATGCCATCGTCGTTGCGCCTTATAGTCCGGTAGTCACGTCGATGCGGTGGCCCTCTTCAAGGGTCACGATCGCGCGCTTGGAGTCCGACTGCGAGCCGAGATTGCCGCGGAACACCTTGGTCTTGCCCTTGCGAACGAGAGTGTTGACGCTCTTCACCTTGACGTCGAACAGCTTCTCGACCGCTTCCTTGATCTGCGGCTTGGTCGCCTTGCTGGCGACCTTGAACAGCACCTTGTTGTGCTCGGAGGCGAGCGTCGCCTTTTCCGTCACGACCGGCGAGATGATGACGTCGTAGTGGCGCGGATCGATGTTCTTCATTTGAAGCGCGCCTCCAGCGCATCAACCGCAGCCTTGGTCAGCACCAGCTTGTGGCGGCGGAGAATGTCGTAGACGTTGATGCCCTGGATCGGCAGCACGTCGATGTTCGGGATGTTGCGGGCCGCGGTCGCGAAACCGTTGTGCAACTCGGCACCGTCGATGATCAGCGCATTGGTCAGGCCGAGGCCCGAGAAGTGACCGAGCAGCGCCTTGGTCTTGGCGGCCTCGAGCTGCGCATTGTCGATCACGATCAGCCCGCCGTCCTTGGCCTTGGCCGACAGCGCATGCTTCAGCGCGAGCGCGCGCACCTTCTTCGGCAGGTCGGTCGCATGGGAGCGAACCACCGGACCGAACGCACGGCCACCGCCGCGGAACTGCGGCACGCGGGCCGAGCCGTGACGGGCGCCGCCGGTGCCCTTCTGCTTGTACATCTTCTTGCCGGTGCGCCAGACGTCGGCGCGGCCCTGGGCCTTGTGGGTGCCGGCCTGGCGCTTGTTGAGCTGCCACTGCACGCAACGCTGGATGATGTCCTTGCGCGGCTCGAGACCAAAGATCTCGTCCGACAGCTGAACCGAGCCGGCGTCCTTGCCTTCAAGGGTGGTGACTTTCAGTTCCATCTCACACGCCCTCCTTCTCGGCTACAGCCTCGGTAGCTTCACCGCCGGCGACCTTGAACTTGCCGGGCTTCGGGGCTTCCTTCGGCAGCGGCTTCTTGACGGCGTCGCGCACCGAGATCCAGCCGCCCTTGGAACCGGGAACGGCGCCTTCGACGAGGATCAGGCCGCGCTCGACGTCGGTCGAAACCACGCGCAGATTGAGCGTGGTGATGCGGTCGACGCCCATGTGACCGGGCATCTTCTTGTTCTTGAAGGTCTTGCCGGGGTCCTGACGGCCACCGGTCGAACCGATCGAGCGGTGCGAGACCGACACACCGTGGGTGGCGCGCAGACCGCCGAAATTCCAGCGCTTCATGCCGCCGGCGAAGCCCTTACCGATCGAGGTGCCAGTCACGTCGACAAACTGGCCGACCACGAAATGGTCCGCCTGGATTTCCGCGCCGACCGGGATCAGCGCGTCCTCGGACACGCGGAACTCGGCGACCTTGCGCTTCGGCTCGACTTTGGCGACCGCGAACTGGCCGCGTTCGGCCTTCGGCATGTACACCGTCTTGCGGGCGCCCGAGCCGAGCTGAAGAGCGACATAGCCGTTCTTCTCGGTCGTGCGGTGGCCCAGCACCTGGCAGTTGCCCAACTTCAGCACGGTCACAGGGATATGCTCGCCGGTCTCCGTAAAGACCCGCGTCATCCCGACCTTTTGTGCGATCACTCCGGAGCGCATCGGCGTGCTTCCTGTCTTTCTGTCCGCAAGCGGCGGACGTAAAAATCCAAAACCTTAGAGCTTGATCTCGACGTCGACACCGGCGGCCAGGTCGAGCTTCATCAGCGCATCGACGGTCTGCGGGGTCGGGTCGACAATGTCGAGGAGGCGCTTGTGAGTGCGCATCTCGAATTGCTCGCGGCTCTTCTTGTCAACGTGCGGCGAACGGTTGACGGTGAACTTCTCGATGCGGGTCGGCAGCGGAATCGGTCCGCGAACCTGCGCACCGGTGCGCTTCGCCGTGTTCACGATCTCACGGGTCGACGTATCGAGGATTCGATGGTCGAACGCCTTGAGACGGATGCGAATGTTTTGGCCGTTCATTGCCGTATCTCTTTCTTCGTCGCTCAATTAGCGAATAGCGAGTGGTGAGCGGCGGGTGGGCGAACCCACCCGCTGCAAACTGACTGATCCACCCTTACTCGATGATGGCGGCGACGACGCCGGCGCCGACGGTGCGGCCGCCTTCGCGGATCGCGAAGCGCAGCTTCTCTTCCATCGCGATCGGCACGATCAGGTGCACTTCCATCGCGATGTTGTCGCCCGGCATCACCATCTCGGTGCCTTCGGGCAGGTGCACGACACCGGTCACGTCGGTGGTGCGGAAGTAGAACTGCGGACGGTAGTTGGTGAAGAACGGGGTGTGACGACCGCCCTCTTCCTTGGTGAGGATGTAAGCCTCAGCCTTGAACTTGGTGTGCGGCTTGACCGAACCGGGCTTGCACAGCACCTGGCCGCGCTCGACTTCCTCGCGCTTGGTGCCGCGGAGCAGCGCACCGATGTTGTCGCCGGCCTGGCCCTGATCGAGCAGCTTGCGGAACATTTCGACGCCGGTGACGATGGTCTTCTGGGTGTCGCGGATACCGACGATTTCGATTTCCTCGCCGACCTTGATCACGCCGCGCTCGACACGGCCGGTGACGACGGTGCCGCGGCCCGAGATCGAGAACACGTCTTCAACCGGCATCAGGAACGGCTGGTCGATCGGACGCTCCGGCTGCGGGATGTATTCGTCGACATTGCGCATCAGCTCGAGGATAGCGTCGTGGCCGAGCGCCTTGTCCTTGTCTTCGAGGGCGGCGAGCGCCGAACCCTTGATGATCGGGATCTTGTCGCCCGGGAATTCGTACTTCGAGAGCAGCTCGCGGACCTCGAGCTCGACGAGCTCGAGCAGCTCCGGATCGTCGACCATGTCGCACTTGTTGAGGAACACGACCAGCGCGGGCACGCCGACCTGGCGGGCGAGCAGGATGTGCTCGCGGGTCTGCGGCATCGGGCCGTCAGCAGCCGACACGACCAGGATCGCGCCGTCCATCTGGGCGGCACCGGTGATCATGTTCTTCACGTAGTCGGCGTGGCCGGGGCAGTCGACGTGAGCGTAGTGGCGGTTCTTCGTCTCGTACTCGACGTGAGCGGTCGAGATCGTGATGCCGCGCGCCTTCTCTTCCGGCGCCTTGTCGATCTGGTCGTAGGCGGTGAACGTCGCGCCGCCGGTTTCTGCGAGCACCTTGGTGATCGCTGCGGTCAGCGAGGTCTTGCCATGGTCGACGTGACCGATGGTGCCGATGTTGCAGTGGGGCTTGTTACGTTCGAATTTAGCTTTGGCCATTTGACTCTCCGTTCAATCGTTGACTGCCATCAACGACAATCAGGCAAACTTCTTCTGGACTTCAGCCGACACGTTTGCCGGAGCTTCGGCGTAGTGATCGAACTGCATGGTGAAGGTCGCGCGACCCTGGCTCATCGAGCGCAGGTTGTTCACGTAACCGAACATGTTCATGAGCGGCACCATCGCATTGATGACGTTGGCGTTGCCACGCATGTCTTGGCCCTGGATCTGGCCGCGCCGGGAATTCAGGTCGCCGATGACCGAACCGGTGTAGTCTTCCGGGGTCACCACCTCGACCTTCATGATCGGCTCGAGCAGAACGGACTTGCCCTTCGTCAGCGCCTCGCGGAACGCAGCCCGCGATGCGATTTCGAACGCCAGCGCCGACGAGTCGACGTCGTGATACTTGCCGTCGACCAGCTGCACCTTGACGTCCACCACCGGGAAGCCGGCAACGACGCCGGAGCCCATCACGCTGTTGAGGCCCTTTTCGACGCCGGGGATGTATTCCTTCGGCACCGCACCACCGACGATCTTCGATTCGAACTCATAGCCCTTGCCGGGCTCGTTCGGCTCGACGACGATCGACACTTCGGCGAACTGACCGGTACCGCCGGTCTGCTTCTTGTGGGTGTACTTGACTTCAGCCTTCTTGGTCACGCGCTCGCGGAACGCCACCTGCGGCGCGCCGATGTTGGCATCGACCTTGTAGGTGCGCTTGAGAATGTCGACCTTGATGTCGAGATGCAGTTCGCCCATGCCCTTGAGGATGGTCTGGCCGGACTCCTGGTCGGTCGACACGCGGAACGACGGATCTTCCGCGGCGAGCTTGGCAAGCGCCACGCCGAGCTTTTCCTGGTCGGCCTTCGACTTCGGCTCGATCGCGATCTCGATCACCGGCTCCGGGAATTCCATCTTCTCGAGGATGACCGGCTTGTCGGGATCGCACAGCGTGTCACCGGTGCGCGCTTCCTTCAGGCCAGCCAGCGCGACGATGTCGCCGGCATAGGCTTCCTTAATGTCTTCGCGGTTGTTCGCATGCATCAGCAGCATGCGGCCGATACGCTCTTTCTTCTCGCGGGTCGAGTTCACCACGCCGGTACCCGACTGCAGGATGCCGGAATAAATGCGGCAGAAGGTGATGGTGCCGACGAAGGGGTCGTCCATGATCTTGAACGCGAGCAGAGCCAGCGGCTCCTTGTCGTCCGCATGACGCACGACTTCGTTGCCGTCCTCATCGGTGCCCTTGATCGCGGGCACGTCGATCGGCGACGGCAAATAGTCGACGACGGCGTCGAGCAGCGGCTGCACGCCCTTGTTCTTGAACGCGGAGCCGCACAGCACGGGATAGAAAGCGCCGGTCAGCACGGCCTTGCGGATCAGGCGCTTGAGGGTCGCCTCGTCCGGCTCCTTGCCGTCGAGGAAGGCAGCCAAAGCATCATCGTCGAGCTCGACGGCGGCTTCCACCATCTTCTCGCGATATTCCTTGGCCTGCTCGACCAGATCTTCCGGGATGTCGACATAGTCGAACTTGGCGCCGAGCGATTCATCGTTCCAGACGATGCCTTTCATCTTCACCAGGTCGACGAGACCCTTGAAGTTGTTCTCGGCACCGATCGGCAGCTGGATCGCGATCGGCTTGGCGCCGAGGCGGTCGACGATATCGGACAGGCACTTGAAGAAGTCGGCACCGGTCTTGTCCATCTTGTTGGCGAAGACGATGCGCGGAACCTTGTACTTGTCGCCCTGGCGCCAGACGGTCTCGGTCTGCGGCTCGACGCCCTGGTTGGAGTCGAGAACGCAAACGGCGCCGTCGAGCACGCGCAGCGAACGCTCGACTTCAATGGTGAAGTCGACGTGGCCGGGGGTGTCGATGATGTTCAGGCGCTTGCCGTTCCAGAACGCGGTGGTCGCGGCCGAAGTGATCGTGATGCCACGCTCCTGCTCCTGCTCCATCCAGTCCATCGTCGCGGCACCTTCGTGCACTTCGCCGATCTTGTGGCTCTTGCCAGTGTAATACAGGATGCGCTCGGTGGTCGTGGTCTTGCCGGCGTCGATATGCGCCATGATACCGAAGTTGCGGTAGTCCTCGATGGCATGTTGGCGGGGCATGAGACTGTTCCTTAAATTCCGTTGATCGCCTTACCAGCGATAGTGCGAGAAGGCGCGGTTGGCTTCCGCCATCCGGTGCACGTCTTCACGCTTCTTGACGGCGTTGCCGCGATTGTTCGAGGCATCGAGCAGCTCCGCCGACAGACGCTCGGTCATGGTCTTCTCGTTGCGCTCACGGGCAGCCGAGATCAGCCAGCGGATGCCGAGCGCCTGACGGCGCACCGAGCGGACTTCCACCGGCACCTGGTAGGTCGCGCCGCCGACGCGGCGGGAACGGACCTCGATGGTCGGCATCACGTTCTCGAGCGCCTGCTCGAACACGCCGAGCGGCGGCTGCTTGGTCTTGGCCTCGATCATGCCGAGCGCACCGTAGACGATGTTTTCGGCGACCGACTTCTTCCCGGCGTACATCACCGAGTTCATGAACTTCGTAATGATGATGTTCCCGAACTTCGGATCCGGAAGAACTTCACGCTTCTCAGCAGAATGGCGACGCGACATCTGATCGTTTCCCGCTTACTTCGGACGCTTCGCGCCGTACTTCGAACGACGCTGCTTACGGTTCTTGACGCCCTGGGTATCCAGCACGCCACGGAGGATGTGGTAGCGCACGCCGGGCAAGTCCTTGACGCGGCCGCCGCGGATCATGACCACCGAGTGCTCCTGCAGGTTATGGCCTTCACCCGGGATGTAGCCGATCACCTCGAAGCCGTTGGTCAGGCGCACCTTGGCGACCTTACGAAGCGCCGAGTTCGGCTTCTTCGGGGTCGTGGTGTAGACGCGCGTGCACACGCCGCGCTTCTGCGGCGACTGCTGCAGCGCCGGCACCTTCTTGCGCGACTTCTGCACTTCACGTGGTTTTGCGATCAGCTGGTTGATCGTCGGCATGCAGCCTTCACCCTTTAGTTCGCGCGAGAACCTTGAATGGCTCCGCAAATTTCTTCTCAGGACTAGCCGTCCCGTACGGCCCGCTCGACGCGGAACAAACACCCGCGCAAAGCGAAATCGCGCCAACCACTCATCGCTGAGCGGAAAGCGCATCGACGCCACAGAGGACCGCGATCCCGAACCGTTCAGCGTTCGCTGTCCGGTCCGCCACCGAGGTCATGCATCCGAATTCACTCTCAAGAGGACGTGCTCAAGAGAACCAAAATCGTCCTGGCATTGCCTAGCTATCATCGACAGCGTCTGAGCGGCATTCGTCGAGGTTGGTGCCCGTCCGGCGCCTGAAAAAGGGCCCTGGGGTGTTCCGTTCCGACGCTGGCGTAGCTCACCGCCTGTCGTTAAGTGAGCGCCTTGTATAATCGAGAGATAGTGAAGTCAAGCAAAACGACAAGCAAAGAAACGCCTCTGGCGCTTGCAGATTTCGCATTTCGCGGCGCTCGTCGGGCGTCGAAATATGACAGCGTCTGCGACTCCCCTCGCCCGAATCCGAATCTCCGGCACGCCAGCGGAATCATATTATATCCGGGTAGAATATGATTGGAAACAACTCTCCCCAACTTGGACCTGAAGGCGAATTTCGAAACTAAGCCTTTATTTGCCATTCTCGGCGCAAAAATTGCGGTCTACGGCCACGGAAAACGTCATGCGGTACACCGACATCGCGATCATCGGCGGAGGTCTTGCGGGCTCGACCGCGGCCGCCATGCTTGGCCGTGCCGGGATACCGACCGTCCTGATCGACCCTCATCAGGTCTATCCGTTCGACTTCCGCGTCGAAAAGATCGGCGGCGACCTCCAGCTCGCGCGATTCGTCCGGACCGGGATTGCCGAATCCGTGCTGCGTTCGGCGACGCTCGACGGCGAGAACTGGATCGCGCGATTCGGCCGTCTGCTCGACCGGCAGCCGAGCCGGCAATACGGCATCATGTACGACGCGCTGATCACGGCGATTCGGGCCGAGATCGCCGGGCCGGCGGAATTCATCCGCGACAAGGTCGTCAATGTCGCGACCAGCTCCGAGCGGCAGCGCTTGGTGCTTTCGGGCGGCGAGGAGATCTCGGCGCGCCTCGTGGTGCTCGCCAACGGCCTGAATGTCGGGCTGCGCCGGATGCTCGGCATCGAGCGGCTGGTGACCAGCTTCTGCCACTCGATCTCGATCGGCTTCGATTTCGTCCCCGTCGGCCGCCCCGCCTTCCCGTTCGCGGCCATGACCTACTTTTCGGAGCGGCCGAGCGACCGCATCCCTTACATCACGCTGTTTCCGGTCGGAAACCGGATGCGCGCCAACCTGTTCACCTACCGCCAGGCCGACGATCCGTGGCTGCGGGCGATGCGGCGCAATCCGGTCGAAACGCTCAACGCTGCGCTGCCGCGGCTGCGCCGGCTCACCGGTGAGTTCGACGTGGCCGGCGACATCAAGATCAGGCCCGCCGACGTCTATGTCAGCACCGGCTATCGGCAGGCCGGCGTCGTGCTGGTCGGCGACGCCTTCGCCAGCACCTGCCCCGTCACCGGCACCGGGACCGACAAGGTCTTCACCGACGTATCCCAGCTCTGCAACGTCCATATCCCGGCCTGGCTTGCGACCGACGGGATGGGCGAGGAGAAGATCACGGCGTTCTACGACGATCCGGTCAAGACGGAGTGCGACGCCTGGTCGAATGCCAAGGCATTCAACTTCCGCGAGGTGTCGATCGGCAGCGGGCCCTACTGGCAGGCCCAGCGCTGGGCGCGCTTCCTCGGCTATCTCGGCCGGGGCACGCTGCGCCGGCTGCACCGCCCGCAGGCAGCGTCAGCAGCACGGTCCGCCAATCACTTCCGGCAACGTCCGCACGCCGCCGACAGGGCGTAGAGGCGCGATCAGCAGGAGCGTTTTCGAGCGAAGTGGATACCGGTTCGCGTAAAGAGAACGCGTCAAAGAAGAATCTAGCGTCCGACCATTGCCGGCGACGCAGCGCGGGACTCACGCCTCGTCTTCGTCCTCATCCTCGTCATCTTCATCATCGTCCGCGTCGTCGTCATCCTCGTCATCAGCGTCGTGATGGACATGCCCCTGGTCGTCCCACAGCCTGCGGTAGACGCCATTCAGGGCCAGCAGTTCCTCGTGCGAGCCGCGTTCGATCGCCCTGCCGCCGGAGATCACGATGATCTCGTCCATCTCGACCACCGAGGCCAGTCGGTGCGTCGACCAGATCATGGTGCGCCCCTCGGCCACCTTGAGCAGCGTGCGGTTGATCGCCGCCTCCGTGGTCTGGTCGAGCGCCGAGGTCGCCTCGTCGAGCAGCAGCACGGACGGGTTGCGGATGATCGCGCGCGCGATCGCGATGCGCTGGCGCTGGCCGCCGGACAAGGTGTCGCCGCGCTCACCGACCGGCGTGTCGTAGCGCTGCGGCAGGCTCATGATGTAGCGATGGATCTCGGCCTTCCTGGCGGCGTCCTCGACCTCCGCGTCGGTGGCCCCCTCCTTGCCGAGCCGGATGTTCTCGCGGATCGACATGTTGAACAGCATGTTCTCCTGGAACACGACCGCCATGCTGGCCCGCAGCGACTCGCGCGTGACCCGGCGGATGTCGACGCCGTCGATGGCAACGCGGCCCTCGTCCGGCACGTAGAGCCGCAGGATCAGGTTGATCAGCGTGCTCTTGCCGGAGCCGCTGGGACCGACGATCGCAATGCTCTTGCCGGCATTGAGCTTGAGGCTGAGATTGTCGAGCACCGGCGTCTGCGCCCCCTCATACTGGAAGGTGACGCGGTCGAAGGAGATGTCGTTGGTGATGCGCGGCAGATCCGGCGCGCCGGGACGGTCGGCGCCGCGGGTCGGCTCGTCGAGCAGCTCCTGGATGTGCCGCACTGCCGCCGCAGACTGGATCGACACCGGGATGAAATGCATGAGATGGGCGATGTTGTACGACACCTCCCAGAATGCGCTCTCGAAGGTCACGAAGGTGCCGACCGTGATCTGCCCCTTGGTGGCGAGATAGGCGCCGATCGCCAGCACCACGAGGTGGAGCAGCAGCACCGAAATGGTGACGGTGCGCTCCACCATGGTGGACAGGAACATGGCTGAGGCGGCCTTGGCCCGGACGTCGCGGTTGCGCAGCGTGAACCAGCCGAGCGCCCGGCGCTGCAGGTTGAACGCCTTGACCACCGCCTGGGCAGCGACGTTCTCCTGCACCATGCCGAGCAGCGCAGCTTCGTTCTGCTTCTGCTCGTAATTGGCCAGCACCGCCTTCGGCGTCAGGATGCGCGGCCCGATCAGCGTGATCGGAAACACCAGCAAGGCGACCACGGCAAGCTGCCAGTTCAGGAACAGCATCAGGATGATGCCGGCGATCAGCTCGAGGCCCGGCAGCGCCGCGCTGTTGGCGAAGGTCTTGATCGAGCCCTCGAAGGCCGACAGATCGATCGAGAAACGCGACAGGATCTCGCCGCGCTTGGTGCGCGCGAAATAGGCCGATGGCAGGTTCTGGACGTGGTCGAAGATGCGGGTCCGGACGTCGGCGATGATGCCCGCACCGAGCCGCGCATCCCAGCGCTCGTACCAGACCGCGATGATCGAGGTGACGATGCCGGCGACCGCGAGCACGCCGAGGATCTTGTAAAGGGCCTGGAAATCCTCCTCGCCGAGCGCGTCGTCGATCAGGAATTTCAGGCTGAGCGGCATGATGACGTTGAACAACGTCTCGACCAGCACGCCGATGGCGACGAAGGCGAGCGGCTTCTTGTAGTTGGTCAGGATCGGCTTGACGAAGCCAAAGATCGTGGAGAGCGCGCCGGCGGCTTCCCTGGCGGTGAAGACGACGAGGTCCTCGTCATCATCGTCGTCGAGCTCGAACTCGTCGTCCTCGTCCTCATCATCATCGGCCGGCGCGGCGGGCTTGGCGGAGGCCGTTGCCGCAGGTGGACCGGCCGCGGCCGCGGGCTTTTTCTTCAGCGCGGGGTCGTCGGCCGCCGATCGATTCGGATCGTCTGATGCAGGAGGTCTTGGCGCCATGAAACCAACCGTTGCTCCACGGCCGGCATGACCGCAAATCGAAACCGCAGCGGCGAATGCTGCTGGTACAATCCTATGCGATCACAATGAATTCGGCAAAGCGTTTGGAACGGCGCGGTGCGCGGTCCCGTGGATTCGGGAATCACGGCACGGCCGCCGTCTGACAGTTGGTTGACGCAGGGCCGCTCGCCTTGCGCAAGACCGCGAGCGGTGCCGTCAGTCGCTGCCGCTAGTCGTCGTGATCCGCCTCGACCTTGTCGAAGAAGGAATAGCGCAGGCTGTCGGAGTCGGCGTACCACTGCCCCGGCCCCTTATTGGCGGCAAGCGTCAACGTCCACAGCGCATCGGTGCAGTCGCGGCGGTGCATCGACAGGTCGAAGCCGTTGCCGAAGAACAATTCCGACCATTCCCACCAGGTGCCGAGCTTCTTCACGCCGCGCAGCAGGTCGTAGCGATCGATCACCGCCGGCGCCATGTCCGAGGTCACCGACGCGAACACGACGCCGGTCTTGACCACGCGGTTGAGCTCGCGCACCCCGCGCACGACCTGCTTCTCGCCGAGATGGCACAGCGAGGTCTCGAACACGAAGTCGAACTCATGGTCCTTGAACGGCATGTCGGCGATCGAGCCGAGCTTGTTGTACTTCTTGAGCGCCTTCGGCGTCTTGCCGTGGATGTAGCGGTTGTTCTCGATACCCCAGGCATCGATGCCCCGCTCGCGCAGCGCGCCGACCAGCTCGCCGCTGGCGGAGCCGGCGACCAACAGCTTGTAGCCCTTCGCCCTGCCCCACACCGTCTTGATCAGGTCGGTCAGATAGGCCGGGTCGGTGAAGTTGCGCCAGACTTCGCTGTAGGGACCGGCGCCGCGATAATTCTCGAAATAGTTGCGGTCGATCTTGTCGGACAGCGCGCCTTCGTCCTGCGCGCGGGCGCGGCGCAGCCGCATCATCTCGGTGACGATGATGTCGGTTGCGGCATCGGAGGAATCGAGCAACCCGTTCAGCGTCGAATCGAACAGATAGTCGCCGACCACCACGATGCCGGGGTGCTGCTTCGGATCGGGACGGTGGTTGGTCATGACGTCGCGCACCGGCAGGCCGCCCGGCAGCGCATTGACCGACGACAGCCAGCGATGGGTCTTGCCCTCGAGGAAATGCGCACGGGCATCGCCGAGCGAGGCCGGCAGCGATTTCAGCGCGGCGTCGATCAGCTCCTCGTCGCTGAGATTGGCGAAGGCAAGCGCGTCGGAGCCGGCGATCAGCCAGTTCAGCACGCCGTGCTTGCCGACGTCGTGGCGCGCGCCCTCATTGTAGACGCAGCAGCCGCCGAACGCTTCCGACATGAACCAGGCGCCCGGGATCTTCTCGCCCCAGAACGGCTCGTCGAACAGGATCGAGACGCGCAGATAGTGCGCCGGACGATCGAAATAGGCGACGTGCTTGACCATCGACTTGCGCAGCTGCTCGCCGTCCCAGCGCATGGTCGCGAGCCAGGAATGCGGCAGGCAGACCAGCACGAGGTCGAAGTCGCGCGTCTCCGGCCCCTTGCCGTTCATCATGTTGAGCTGGTAGCGGCCGCTCGCGGTCTTGCCGACCTTGAGGACGCGATGGTTGAGCTGGATGTCGGCGCTGACCTCCGAGCGCAGGCAATCGATCAGCTGCTCGTTGCCGTTCTGGATCGAATACAGGCCGATATAGCCGTCGACATCCATGACGTAGTTCTTCAGCGCGTTGAGGCCGTTGGTGTTGTGGCTCTCGGTCGCGAGGTCGGAGCGCGCCATCACCTTGAAGAACCGCTTGGCGGTCACGTCCTCGACCTCTTCGTCGAGGATCTGCTCGGCGGTCTTGTAGGCCCACGGATGTTCGTTGTCGTGGGCGCCGACGCCCTCGTAATACTCGATCGGCGACACCAGCTCGCTGCAGCGCTTGCGGAACGCCTCGATCGCGGCCGCGGTCTTCGCGCCGTATTTGCGGCGCATGCCGGGAACGTCGGCCAGCAGTTCGCCGTCGAGATGCACCTGCTCGGCATCCATCGGGATCGTCTGCAGGCCGAAATGCTGGATCAGCTCGCGCAGCGGGTCGGGTCCCGTCATCGAGTAATCGTAGATCTCGGCGACGCCGGCCTCGTACATCGCCGGCGCGGTGTCGAATTTGCGCGTGACGATCTTGCCCCCGAGACGGTTCGACGCCTCGAAGATGGTGATGCGGCAGAGGTCGCCGAGTTTGCGCTTCAGATACCAGGCGCTCATCAGCCCCCCGGGGCCGCCGCCTACAATCGCCAAGTCCAGCATATCGATTCCGTCGTCTCCGGCATGAGCCAAACAGCCGGTCTAAGTCACCCTAGCAAAGGCACTTTTTTGCCTGAAGGGAAGATGAACAAACTGGGTCCCTGCACCGCAGCAAGGCAAGAAAGCAACAAAAAGGCCGGCAGAACGCCGGCCTTCTCGCTGACTACCGTAGTCTTGCGGATGCCTATTCCGCGGGCGGCAGCGCCAGCGGCTCCGCTTCCGGAGCCGTCGGCACGATCGCCGCCTGCTGCTTCTCGCGCTCGTCGAGGATCAGCTTGTCGCGCTTGACCGCGACTTCGCGAATCCGCGCCATCGAGGCGCCGGTGCCGGCCGGAATCAGGCGGCCGACAATGACGTTCTCCTTGAGGCCTTCGAGCGGGTCCACCTTGCCGTTGACGGCCGCTTCGGTGAGCACGCGCGTGGTCTCCTGGAACGACGCCGCCGAGAAGAAGGAGCGGGTCTGCAAGCTCGCCTTGGTGATGCCGAGCAGAACCGGCGTCCCCGTGGCGGGCTTCTTGCCCTCTTCCTTGGCCTTGGTGTTGAGCGCGTCGAACTCGATCTTGTCGACCTGCTCGCCCGAGATCATGTCGGTGTCGCCCTGATCGGTGACTTCGACCTTCTGCAGCATCTGACGGACAATCACCTCGATGTGTTTGTCGTTGATGAGCACGCCCTGCAACCGGTAGACCTCCTGGATTTCGTTGACCAGATAGGCAGCGAGTTCCTCGATGCCCTTGATCGCCAGGATGTCGTGCGGCGCCGGATTGCCTTCGACGATGAAATCGCCCTTTTCGACGATGTCGCCGTCCTGAAGGTGGATGTGCTTGCCCTTCGGGATCAGGTACTCGCGCGGCTCCTCGGTCTTGTCCAACGGCTCGATCGAGATGCGGCGCTTGTTCTTGTAGTCGCGACCGAAGCGGATCGTTCCCGCGGTCTCCGCGATGATCGCCGCATCCTTCGGCTTGCGAGCCTCGAACAGTTCCGCCACCCGCGGCAGACCGCCGGTGATGTCACGCGTCTTGGCGCTCTCGGTCGAGATACGCGCCAGGATGTCGCCGGGCATCACCTTCGCGCCGATGTCGACCGACAGAATGGCGTCGACCGACAGCATGTAGCGGGCATCGCCGCCACGCGCGAGCTTCATCACCTTGCCGTCCTTGCCCTTGACCACGATGGCCGGACGCAGGTCCGAACCGCCGCGCGTCGTGCGCCAGTCGATGACCACGCGCTTGGCGATACCGGTCGACTCGTCGAGCGTTTCCGAGATCGACTGGCCTTCGACCAGATCCTCGAAACCGATTGTGCCCTCGACTTCGGTGAGCACCGGGCGGGTATAGGGATCCCACTCCGCGATGCGCTGGCCGCGCTTGACCATGTCGCCTTCGTCGACGTGCATCTTCGAACCGTACTGAATACGGTGGGTTGCACGCTCGGTGCCGTCGGCATCGACGATCGCAACGACCATGTTGCGCACCATCGCGACCAGGTTGCCTTCGCTGTTGCGGGCGATCGCCTTGTTCCTGATCACGATCTTGCCGTCGAAGTTCGATTCGACGAACGACTGCTCGTTGAGCTGGGCGGCGCCGCCGATGTGGAACGTGCGCATCGTCAGCTGCGTGCCGGGTTCACCGATCGACTGTGCCGCGATGACGCCGACGGCCTCACCGTGGTTGACCGGGGTACCGCGGGCCAGATCGCGGCCGTAGCACTTGGCGCAGATGCCGTTGACCAGCTCGCAGGTCAGCGCCGAGCGGATCTTCACTTCCTGGATGCCGGCTTGCTGGATCGCGTCGACATGGGTCTCCTCCATCAACGTGTCGCGCTTGACGACAACCTCGTTGGTGGCGGGATCGCGCACGTCATCGCAGGCCGTACGGCCCAGGATGCGCGAGCCGAGCGAGGCAACGACCGTGCCGGCATCGACGATGGCGCGCATCTTGATGCCGAGCTTGGTGCCGCAATCGGTCTGCGTGATGATGCAGTCCTGCGCGACGTCGACCAGACGGCGGGTCAGGTAGCCGGAGTTCGCGGTCTTCAACGCGGTGTCCGCGAGGCCCTTGCGGGCGCCGTGGGTCGAGTTGAAGTACTCGAGCACCGACAGACCTTCCTTGAAGTTGGAAATGATCGGCGTCTCGATGATCTCGCCCGACGGCTTGGCCATCAGGCCGCGCATGCCGGCGAGCTGGCGCATCTGGGCCGGCGAACCACGCGCACCGGAGTGCGCCATCATGTAGATCGAGTTGATGTCGGCATCCGCGCCCGCCGCCGTCTTCTTGGTGGACGAGATCTCCTTCATCATCGCCTTGGCGACTTCTTCACCGGCCTTCGACCAGGCGTCGACGACCTTGTTGTACTTCTCGCCATGGGTGATCAGGCCGTCATTGTACTGCTGCTCGAAATCCTTCGCCAGCGTACGGGTCTGGTCCACGATCTTCCACTTCGACGCCGGCACGACCATGTCGTCCTTGCCGAACGAGATGCCCGCCTTGAAGGCGTTGTAGAAGCCGAGCGCCATGATGCGGTCGCAGAAGATCACCGTCTCCTTCTGACCGCAGTGACGGTAGACCTGGTCGATCACGCCGGAGATCTCGCGCTTGGTCATCAGCTTGTTGATGATGTCGTACGAGATCTTGGCGCTCTTCGGCAGCAGGTTGCCGAGCATGACGCGGCCGGCGGTGGTTTCGATCCACCGCTTGGACATCTTGCCTTCCTCGTCGAGGCCTTCCCACCGGTACTTGATCTTGGTGTGGAGGTGGATGACCTTCGAATGCAGGGCGTGCTCGAGTTCGGCCATGTCGCCGAAGATCTTGCCCTCGCCGGGCAGGCCTTCGCGCATGATCGAGACGTAGTAGAGGCCGAGCACGATGTCCTGCGACGGCACGATGATCGGCTGGCCGTTCGCCGGATGCAGGATGTTGTTGGTCGACATCATCAGGACGCGCGCTTCCAGCTGCGCTTCGAGCGACAGCGGAACGTGCACGGCCATCTGGTCGCCGTCGAAGTCGGCGTTGAAGGCGGCGCAGACCAGCGGATGCAGCTGGATCGCCTTGCCCTCGATCAGCACCGGCTCGAACGCCTGGATGCCCAACCTATGCAGCGTCGGCGCGCGGTTGAGCAGCACCGGATGCTCGCGAATCACCTCGTCGAGGATATCCCAGACCTCCGGACGCTCCTTCTCGACCAGCTTCTTGGCCTGCTTCACGGTGGTGGACAGACCCTTGGCGTCGAGCCGCGAGTAGATGAACGGCTTGAACAGCTCAAGCGCCATCTTCTTCGGCAGGCCGCACTGATGCAGGCGCAGCTCGGGACCGACCACGATCACCGAACGGCCCGAATAGTCGACGCGCTTGCCGAGCAGGTTCTGGCGGAACCGGCCCTGCTTGCCCTTCAGCATATCGGCGAGCGACTTCAGCGGACGCTTGTTGGCGCCAGTGATGACGCGGCCGCGGCGGCCGTTGTCGAACAGTGCGTCGACGGCCTCCTGCAGCATGCGCTTTTCGTTGCGGATGATGATGTCAGGCGCACGCAGCTCCATCAGCCGCTTCAAGCGGTTGTTGCGGTTGATGACGCGGCGATACAGGTCGTTGAGGTCGGAGGTCGCGAACCGGCCGCCGTCGAGCGGCACCAGCGGGCGCAGGTCCGGCGGAATCACCGGCACGACCGTCATGATCATCCATTCCGGCTTGTTGCCGGAGACGCGGAAGGCCTCGACGATCTTCAGACGCTTGGCGAGCTTCTTGTGCTTGATGTCGGAGTCGGTCTCCGCCATGTCGGCACGCAGCGTCGCCTCGAGCTTTTCGAGCTCGAGCCCCTTGAGCAGCTCGCGGATCGCCTCCGCGCCGATCATGGCCGTGAAGCTGTCCTGGCCGTACTCGTCCTGCGCCTTCAGATACTCGTCTTCCGACAGCAGCTGACGGTCCTTCAGCGCGGTCAGACCCGGCTCGAGAACGACGTAGTATTCAAAATAGAGGATCCGCTCGAGATCCTTCAGCGTCATGTCGAGCAAGAGGCCGATGCGCGACGGCAGCGACTTCAGGAACCAGATGTGGGCGACCGGCGCCGCCAGCTCGATATGGCCCATGCGCTCGCGCCGGACGCGCGACAGCGTCACCTCGACCGAGCACTTCTCGCAGATGATGCCCTTGTACTTCATCCGCTTGTACTTGCCGCACAAGCACTCGTAGTCCTTGATCGGCCCGAAAATACGCGCGCAGAACAGGCCGTCACGCTCCGGCTTGAAGGTGCGGTAGTTGATGGTCTCCGGCTTCTTGATCTCGCCGTAGGACCAGGACAGAATCTTCTCCGGAGACGCGATCGAAATCCGGATCTGGTCGAAGACCTGAGCCGGCGTCGTCGGATTGAAAAGATTCATAATCTCTTGATTCATGGTCTTCTCCTCGCGTGCCGATCGTCACCGGCAGCAAATTCGAAACTTTTATTCAACGCGCGCCCCACTCAACGTCCGGGCGGAGCGCGAAGGCCCGGCGCTTTCGCGCCGGGCGTAAATCAACGCGTTACTCGGCCGCTTCCGACGTCGGCGCCGGTCCCACCTTGGAATTGTGCAGGTCGACGTTGAGGCCGAGCGAGCGCATTTCCTTGACCAGCACGTTGAACGATTCCGGAATACCGGCCTCGAAGGTGTCGTCGCCGCGCACGATCGCCTCGTACACCTTGGTACGGCCGGCGACGTCGTCCGACTTCACGGTCAGCATTTCCTGCAGCGTGTAGGCGGCGCCGTAGGCTTCCAGCGCCCAGACCTCCATTTCGCCGAAGCGCTGGCCGCCGAACTGCGCCTTGCCGCCCAGCGGCTGCTGGGTGACGAGCGAGTACGGACCGATCGAACGCGCGTGGATCTTGTCGTCCACAAGATGGTGCAGCTTGAGCATGTAGATGTAGCCCATCGTCACCTTGCGATCGAACGCATCGCCGGTGCGGCCGTCATAGACGGTCGACTGGCCGGACGCGTCGAAGCCCGCGAGCTTCAGCATCTCCTCGATGTCGGCTTCCTTGGCGCCGTCGAACACCGGCGTTGCAATCGGCACGCCGTGGCTCAGATTGCGGCCGAGTTCGACCAGCTCGTTGTCGTTCAGCGACTTGATGGTTTCATCCTCGCCGTAGATCTTCTTCAGGGTCTCGCGCAGCGGCTTGAGATCCTGCTTCTGATAGTAGGCGTCGATGGTCTGGCCGATGCGCTTGCCGAGGCCGGCGCAGGCCCAACCGAGATGGGTCTCAAGGATCTGACCGACGTTCATGCGCGACGGCACGCCGAGCGGATTGAGCACGATGTCGGCGTGCGTACCGTCCTCGAGGAACGGCATGTCCTCGATCGGCACGATCTTCGACACCACGCCCTTGTTGCCGTGACGGCCGGCCATCTTGTCGCCGGGCTGGATCTTGCGCTTCACCGCGACGAAGACCTTGACCATCTTCATCACGCCGGGCGGCAGCTCATCGCCACGCTGCAGCTTCTCGACCTTGTCGAGGAAGCGCTGTTCGAGGCCCTTCTTCGACTCGTCGTACTGCTTCCGCATGGCCTCGATCTCGGCCATCAGCTTGTCGTTCGGCGAGGCGAACAGCCACCACTGCGACTTCGGATACTCGTCGAGCACCGCACGGGTGATCTTGGTATCCTTCTTGAAGCCCTTCGGACCGGCGATGCCCTGGCGGTTCTCCAGCAGCTCGGCGAGGCGGTTGTAGACGTTGCGGTCCAGAATCGCCTGCTCGTCGTCGCGGTCCTTGGCCAGACGCTCGATCTCTTCCCGCTCGATCGCCAGCGCACGCTCGTCCTTGTCGACGCCGTGGCGGTTGAACACGCGGACTTCCACGATGGTGCCCTGCACGCCCGGAGGCACGCGCAGCGAGGTGTCGCGGACGTCGGAGGCCTTCTCGCCGAAGATGGCGCGGAGCAGCTTCTCTTCCGGCGTCATCGGGCTCTCGCCCTTCGGCGTGATCTTGCCGACCAGGATGTCGCCGGCGCGGACTTCCGCACCGATGTAGACGATACCGGCTTCGTCGAGGTTCTTCAGCGCTTCTTCCGAAACGTTCGGAATGTCGCGGGTGATCTCCTCAGGACCGAGCTTGGTGTCGCGGGCCATCACCTCGAATTCCTCGATATGAATCGAGGTGAACACGTCGTCCTTCACGATCCGCTCGGAGAGCAGGATCGAGTCTTCGAAGTTGTAGCCGTTCCACGGCATGAACGCGACCAGCACGTTGCGGCCGAGCGCGAGCTCGCCGAGATCGGTCGACGGACCGTCAGCGATGATGTCGCCCTTCTTGACGATGTCGCCGACCTTCACCAGCGGACGCTGGTTGATGCAGGTCGACTGGTTGGAGCGCTGGTACTTCATCAGCCGGTAGATATCGACGCCCGACTTGGTCGGATCGAGATCCTCGGTGGCGCGGATCACGACGCGGGTGGCGTCGATCTGGTCGATCACGCCCGAGCGGCGCGCGGCAATTGCCGCGCCCGAGTCACGGGCGACCACGCCTTCCATGCCGGTGCCGACGAACGGCGCCTCGGCGCGAACCAGCGGCACCGCCTGGCGCTGCATGTTCGAGCCCATCAGAGCGCGGTTGGCGTCGTCGTTCTCGAGGAACGGGATCAGCGCCGCGGCGACCGAAACCAGCTGCTTCGGCGACACGTCCATGTAGTCGACCTTGTCCGGCGTCACCGGCAGCACTTCGCCGGCATGACGGCAGACCACGAGGTCGTCGGTGAAGCGGCCCTTGGCATCGAGCGGCACGTTGGCCTGCGCGACGCGGTAGCGGCCCTCTTCCATCGCCGACAGATAGACCACCTCGTCGGTGACCCGGCCGTCCTTGATCTTGCGATAGGGCGTCTCGACGAAGCCGTACTTGTTGACGCGCGCGAACGTCGCCAGCGAGTTGATCAGGCCGATGTTCGGACCTTCCGGCGTTTCGATCGGGCAGATACGGCCGTAATGCGTCGGATGCACGTCGCGGACTTCGAAGCCGGCCCGCTCGCGGGTCAGACCGCCCGGGCCAAGCGCCGAGAGGCGCCGCTTGTGGGTGATCTCCGACAGCGGGTTGGTCTGGTCCATGAACTGCGAGAGCTGCGAGGAACCGAAGAACTCGCGCACCGCGGCGGCCGCGGGCTTCGCGTTGATCAGGTCCTGCGGCATCACGGTGTCGATATCGACGCTCGACATGCGCTCCTTGATGGCACGTTCCATGCGGAGCAGGCCGATCCGGTACTGATTCTCCATCAGCTCGCCGACCGAACGCACCCGGCGGTTGCCGAGGTGGTCGATGTCGTCGATCTCGCCCTTGCCGTCGCGCAGGTCGACCAGCGTCTTGATGACCGCCAGGATGTCTTCCTTGCGCAGCGTGCGATGGGTGTCGGGGGCATCGAGCTCGAGGCGCATGTTCATCTTGACGCGGCCGACCGCGGAGAGGTCGTAGCGCTCGGCATCGAAGAACAGCGACTGGAACATCGCCTGCGCCGAATCCAGCGTCGGCGGCTCGCCCGGACGCATCACGCGGTAGATGTCGAACAGCGCGTCCTCACGCGTCAAGTTCTTGTCGGCCGACAGCGTGTTGCGGATGTAGGCGCCGACATTGACGTGGTCGATGTCGAGCAGCGGCAGGTCCTTGTAGCCCTGCTCGTTCAGCACCTTGAGCGACTTCTCGGTGATCTCCTCGCCGGCTTCGGCGTAGATCTCACCGGTCTTCGGGTTGACGAGGTCCTCGGCGAGATAGTTGCCGACGAGTTCATCATCCGACATCCGCAGGGCCTTGAGGCCCTTTTCCTGCATCTGACGCGCGCTGCGCACGGTCAGCTTCTTGCCGGCCTCGAGCACCACTTTGCCGGTGTCGGCGTCGATCAGGTCGTTGACGGTCGAATAGCCGCGGAAGCGGTTGGCATCGAACGGCACGCGCCATCCGTCCTTGGTCCGCTTGTAGGTGATCTTCTTGTAGAAGGTCGACAGGATCTGCTCGCCGTCGAGACCGAGCGCGTACATCAGCGAGGTCACGGGCAGCTTGCGGCGGCGGTCGATGCGCGCGAACACGATGTCCTTGGCGTCGAACTCAATGTCGAGCCAGGAACCACGGTACGGAATCACGCGCGCGGCAAACAACAGCTTGCCGGACGAATGGGTCTTGCCCTTGTCGTGGTCGAAGAACACGCCGGGCGAACGGTGCATTTGCGAGACGATGACGCGCTCGGTGCCGTTGACGACGAAGGTGCCGTTCATCGTCATGAGCGGGATATCGCCCATGTACACGTCCTGCTCCTTGATGTCCTTCACCGACTTGGCGCCGGTTTCCTCGTCGATATCGAACACGATGAGGCGCAGCGTCACCTTGAGCGGCGCAGCGAAGGTCATGCCGCGCTGGCGGCACTCGTCGACGTCATATTTCGGCTGTTCGAACTCGTAGCGGACGAACTCGAGCATCGAGGTGCCCGAGAAATCCGAGATCGGAAATACCGAGCGGAACACCGCCTGCAGGCCCTCGTCGAGGCGACCGCCGGCCGGCTCGTCAACCATCAGGAACTGGTCGTAGGATGCCTTCTGAACCTCGATGAGGTTCGGCATCTCGGCGACTTCCTTGATGTGACCGAAAAACTTGCGTACGCGTTTGCGACCGGTGAATGTCTGCTGCGCCATCGTGGCCTCTCATTTTCGTCGCCTTTGTGGGGCGAACCTTCCGGGACGCGATTGCCATCGCCCCCGGGTTGAATTTCGAATCGTCCCGAAGGAACGAAGCGCAAAGTCAGGAATTAAATCCCCGGCCCGGCCCCATCACCTCCAGAACGCAAAACGACGCGCGAGGCGCATCACTGCACCCGCTCGTCCAAACGCTCCGCTTTACGGACTGAAAAAGCCCGAAATCTGACTGTCTCCCAACGGCTTCCGCCGGGTGCCCTGCCGCCCCCGCCGCCTACCGTGTTTTTCTGCTGCCAACCCGATATGGGATGGCAATAAAGGAGATTCGAGGGTTAAGTCCACGGATCCCCACACTTTTTTGTGTCCGGCGCGCCACGCGACAACCTGTCGCACGCCGTTTGCAGGCCCGGGAGCGCGCTGCGGCGCTCCCGGATCGTGCATTACTTGAGCTCGACCTTGGCGCCAGCCTTCTCGAGCTGGGCCTTAATCTTCTCGGCTTCGTCCTTGTTGACGCCTTCCTTGACGGGCTTCGGAGCGCCTTCGACGAGGTCCTTGGCTTCCTTCAGGCCCAGGCCGGTGATGGCGCGGACTTCCTTGATGACTTCGATCTTCTTGTCGCCGGCGGCAGCCAGCACGACGGTGAAGTCGGTCTTCTCTTCAGCCGGAGCAGCGGCAGCGCCACCACCAGCCGGGCCGGCAACCGCGACGGCGGCAGCAGCGGAGACGCCCCACTTTTCTTCGAGGAGCTTGGCGAGTTCGGCGGCTTCGAGCACGGTGAGGCTCGAGAGGTCGTCGACGATTTTCTGCAAGTCAGCCATTGATCTGTTTCCTTAAACGTTTGGTTCGAACCAGGTTTTGAGATTAGCGAAGGGTCAGGCCGCTTCGCTCTTTGAGGCATGAGCCTGAATGACGCGTGCGAGCTTGGCCGCAGGCGCGTTCGACAGCTGAGCGAGCTTGGTCGCCGGCGCCACGATGAGGCCCACGATCTTGCCGCGCAGTTCGTCGAGCGACGGCAGTGAGGCAAGCGCCTTCACGCTGTCGACGTTCAGGACGGTTTTACCCATCGAGCCGCCAAGGATGACGAACTTTTCGTTCGCCTTGGCGAATTCGACGGCAACCTTTGGCGCCGCGACCGGATCGTTCGAAGTAGCGATCACAGTCGGCCCCTTCAGCAGGGAACCGATGGCAGCGACGTCAGTGCCTTCAAGAGCAATTTTGGCGAGACGGTTCTTCGAGACCTTCACCGACGCACCCGCCTGCTTCATCTGCATGCGCAGCTTCTGCATCTGGGCCACGGTGAGGCCGGAATAGTGAGCGACGATCGCAACGCTCGTGGCCTTGAAGGCCTCGTTGAGCTGTCCGACCGCCTCTTTTTTTGCCGCTCGTTCCACAGCAAGCTCTTTCCGGTTGGCGGCCTTTCCGCGAAGGCAGGACCGCCGGGTTGCACCCATCGTCCCGCCCTAAACCTGATCCGTTGGGCGCAAGACCCTTCGGACATGCCGGGCAAGACGACATCTAGAAGCCTGCCCTCCCAGAGCCTTGCGGCAATGGGCTGTCGAGGTTCGAACCAAACCAGCCTCCCAGCCGCGAACAGGCCGCGACGTGGAGCACAAAATCCGGTCTTCACCCGTCTATGCAGGCCATGCGATTAAGCCGTTGAAAACACAAAGTTCTCGCAGGCGCCTGCAGTCTCGGACAGGATCGGGCTATCGGCCGGAGCCGAACGCCCCGCTCTCATTCCGTTGGAGGCGACGGGTTTCCTTCCTTTCGAGCATCCTTGCGGGCATGCGGAAAGGAATGATCTCCTATCACCTCAGGTTTTCGGAATGCGAGCACGGACATGCCAGCAAGTGCCAGCACGCCCGGAAGCCGCTATGTAACCGGTCCCGCGCTACTTGCCAAGAGCAAATTTCAGACCAGTTTCACATTGCGGACGGGGAACCGGTTCCGAGGCCGGAACCGCCAGCCGCTCAGGCGCTCCTTACCTCAAACGGCAGCGGCGTACCCGTGAAGAACGCCTCGAGATTGGCGAGCACGCAGTCCTGCATCGCCACGTGCGATTCCAGGGTGTGGCCGCCGATATGCGGCGACAGCACAACGTTCGGCAGCGCCGTCAGTTCGTCCGGCGCGTGCGGCTCCTTGGCGAACACGTCGAGGCCGGCGCCGGCGATTGCGCCATCGGTCAGCGCTGCGACCAGCGCCTTCTGGTCGATGACGGAGCCGCGCGAGATATTGACCACGATCCCGCTGCTGCCGAGCCGGCGCAGGATGTCGGCATCGACGGAGTCGACCGTATCCGCGCCGGCGCGCACCGCGATCATCAGCACGCTGCACCAGTCGGCGAGCGCCTCGAGGCTCGGAAAGTGCTGATACGGCACGTCCTGCCGTGACCGGCTGAAATAACCGACCTCGGTCTCGAACGCCGCGACCCGCGCCGCGATCTTGCGGCCGATCTCGCCGAGACCATACACGCCGACCTTGCGGCCGCGCATGCCGGCCTGCGGCCGCATCATCGGCGACGGCTTTGCGGCGATCCAGTCGCCGCTGCGGACGTAATTATCGGCGACCGGCAGGCGGCGGGCCGCTGCCAACATCAGCGTCACCGCGATGTCGGCAACCGATGCGGCATTGGCGCCGGGGCTGTGGCCGACCGCAATGCCGCGCTTCGCGGCGGCGGCAAGATCGATCCCCTCATAGCCGGTGCCGTAGCAGATGATCGCGCCAAGCTTCGGCAGCATGTCCATGGCCTCGCCGCCGAGTGTCGTCCCACCCGATGTGATCATGGCCCGGATCTCGCCGAGCTCCGCCGCCGGAAACATCTCGGTCGGCGGCTTGCCCGCGGCATTCAGCAGTTCGTAGCGCTCGCCGAAGCGCACCAGCTCGTTTCTCGGAAAGCGCGAATAGACCAGCACCTTATCGGGCATTGTTGTTGTTTCCTGCGAGAGGCTTCACCTGGAGCCTTTTCCATTCCGATTTGAATCGGAACAAGGCTTTGGATTCTTGTCCTGCGATTGTTGTCCTGGCGCGTTTTCTTCACGCGAGCCGGTAGCCGCTTCGCGCGAAAACGCTCCGGCAAAACAAAAGGGCGGAACCGGTTGCCCGATCCCGCCCTGTCTATCTCGTCACGGCCAAAGACCTCAGCCGAGGATCGTGCCCGGCTCGACCTTCACGCCCGGGCCCATGGTGGAGGAAACCGCCACGCGCTGGATGTAGGTGCCCTTGGAACCCGCCGGCTTCGCCTTGGAGACCGCATCCGCGAGCGCCTTGACGTTCTCGACCAGCTTGTCCTCGGAGAACGAGGCCTTGCCGATGCCGGCCTGCACAATGCCGGCCTTCTCGACGCGGAACTCGACCGAGCCGCCCTTGGCGCCCTTGACGGCGTTGGTGACGTCCATGGTCACGGTGCCGATCTTCGGGTTCGGCATCATGCCGCGCGGACCGAGCACCTTACCGAGGCGGCCGACCAGCGGCATCATGTCGGGAGTGGCGATACAACGATCGAAGTCGATCGCACCGCCCTGCACCTTCTCGACCAGGTCTTCGGCACCGACGACGTCGGCACCGGCGGCCTTGGCTTCCTCAGCCTTGGCACCGCGCGCGAACACGCCGACGCGCAGCGTACGGCCGGTTCCGTTCGGCAGGTTCACGACGCCGCGGACCATCTGGTCGGCGTGGCGCGGGTCGACGCCGAGATTGATCGCGATCTCGATCGTCTCGTCGAACTTCGACTTGGCGCGCTCCTTGACCATCTTGATGGCGTCCGCGAGCGGATAGAGCTTCTCGCGATCGACGCCCTCGCGGGCCTTCTTCAAACGCTTTCCGATTGCCATGGCCCGTTACCCCGCAACTTCCAGACCCATCGAACGGGCAGAGCCCTCGACCATCTTCATGGCCGATTCGATGGTGTCGCAATTCAAGTCCTTCATCTTCTTCTCGGCGATCTCGCGCACCTGCGCCTTGGTCACCTGGCCGGCCTTGTCGCGGCCCGGCGCCTTCGAGCCGGACTGGATCTTGGCAGCCTGCTTGAGGAAGAACGACATCGGGGGCGTCTTCATCTCGAAGGTGAACGAACGATCGGCGTAGATCGTGATCACCACCGGGATTGGGGTATTCTTCTCTTCCTTCTGGGTCTGCGCGTTGAACGCCTTGCAGAACTCCATGATGTTGAGACCGCGCTGACCAAGCGCGGGGCCGATCGGGGGCGAAGGATTCGCCGCACCGGCCGGGACCTGAAGCTTCAGGTATCCGGTCACTTTCTTTGCCATTTATCACTCCTGTTGTGCCGGACGGTGCCGGCGGTTTCAGGTTCCGTGGTTCGGTTGAAGGGGCTGGCGACCGCCTCCTCCCTCCCACGGCCTCTCACTTGACGCGGGGCATATACCCCACGCCGTCCGGTCAGACCACCTTTTCGACCTGACCGAATTCCAGTTCCACGGGGGTCGCACGGCCGAAGATCGACACCGCGACCTTCACGCGCGAGCGCGCCTCGTCGATTTCTTCCACCACGCCGGAGAACGAGGCGAACGGGCCGTCGGCCACGCGCACGTTCTCGCCGATTTCGAACGACACCGACGCCTTCGGACGCTCCACGCCCTCCTGCACCTGGTGCAGGATCCGCATCGCCTCCGATTCGGAGATCGGCATCGGCTTGTTTTCAGCGCCCAGGAAGCCGGTCACCTTCGGGGTGTTCTTGATCAGATGGAACGCCTCGTCGGTCAGCTTCATCTTCACCAGCACATAGCCCGGGAAGAACTTGCGCTCGGCGTCGATCTTGCGGCCGCGGCGCACCTCGGTGACCTTCTCGGTCGGCACCAGCACCTGCTCGAACAGCTCTTCCAGCCCGCGCTGCTTGGCCTGCTCGCGGATCGATTCCGCGACCTTCTTCTCGAAGTTCGAATAGGCGTGAACGATGTACCAGCGCTTGTCCATCAATTGAGTTCCCATGCTCATCAGTGGATGCCCAGTATCAGGGTGATGAGGTAGCGGATGACCTGGTCCGAGGCGAAAAAGAAGATCGAGGCCAGCGCCACCATCACGAACACCATGATGGTGGTGATGGTGGTCTCGCGCCGCGTCGGCCAGGTGACCTTGGCGGTCTCCGAGCGCACTTCCTGCAGGAATTTGAACGGGCTGAAAGCCATCGTGAGATCCGCGTCCGTCTCCGGACGATTTGCAACGTTTCAAGGAATCCGAACAGCCGACCTTGCGGACCCAGCCCTCGTTTGGAAGGTTGAGCCGATAAACGAGCTCGAATGTTCGGGGAATTAGGCCGCGCCGGATATCCGCGATCAAAGCGGGCCGGCTGCGAGTGCCGGGTATCTACTGCGAGACCGGCCAAAGGTCAAGGTCGGCGGGGTGCGCCCCACCCGGAACCCCACTCGGGCAGACTGGAGCGGGGCCTCTCAAATCAAGGGCTTAGCCGGCGCCCGGCGATATCCCCGCTTGCTGCCGAGATAACCGTCGCTCGTCTAGGCCAGGGCGGGTTTTGGCGGCAGCAGCATCGATACAAGCAATCCACTCGGCTCCCGCAGCCTCAGTGCGATGCTGCCGCCATGACGTTGGGCAATATCCTGCGCAATCGACAGTCCCAGCCCGAAGCCGCCTTCCTGTCGTGCGTTGTCAGCCTTGAAGAAGGGCTCGAACACCCTGTCGTGCAGCGCCGGCGGGATGCCGGGACCATCGTCGGCCACCTCGATCTCGACGTGGTCGGCCTCCGTAAGGCGGAGCGTCACCACGACCAAGCTGCCGTGCTTGACCGCGTTCTCCACGATATTGGTGACGGCGCGCGACAGCGCACGAGGCCGACAGACATAGGGCAGTCGCGCCGGCCCGGAATAGGATACCGCATGGCCCGTGTCGGCAAAGTCCGAGCAGATCGTCTGCAGAAAGCTCGGCAGGTCGATACACGACATCGCCTCCGAGCGCGCATCGTCGCGAAGATACTCCAGCGTCTCGTTGATCATGCGCGTCATCTTGGCGATATCGGCCAGCATCGCCGTGCGCAGTGCATCTTCGCGTACCCGCTCGGAGCGCAACCTGAGCCGCGTCAGCGGCGTCCGCAGGTCATGACTGATGGCGGCCAGCATCCGCGTGCGGTCGTCGAGCAGCGCAGCGATACGGGTGCGCATGTCGTTCAGTGCGTCGGCAACCTTGGTGATTTCAAGCGGGCCGCGCCGGTGCAGCACCTCGGGAGCCCGCGGCGAGCGGCCGAACGACGTCGCGGCGCGCGCGACTTCGGCCAGCGGTGCGATTACCCAACGCACCGCATAGACCGATAGCAACAGCATCGAGATCAACACGATCGTCGCCATCGCGGCCGCCGGACGGAGCACAAAGGACCAAAAGCCGCCGGCGGTCGCGACGTCGGCCATCAGCGCGTGGCCGTCGTCGAGCTTCACGATCACCTGTGACGCCGAGCCTGCCGGATGACGCAATTCCTCCAGCAACTCGATTCCAGGCTCGGCCGCCAGTTGCCGAAACGCCCGCATGGACGGCCGCGTCTCTCCGATCGTCCGAGGCACGAGTTCGCTCAACGCGACGCGCCTGACATCGAGACCGCCGCGCCTCGCCGCGGCCAGCAGCCCATCCGCTTCGGTTGGCGTCGTCGTGGAGCGCAGAAGCTGTGCGACCTCCGCGATCCGCCCCGCAAGAAACTTCTGCGTGTCATTGACCGAGGGAGAATCGAACAAAAAAATGATGCCTGCCGCCGCGAGCGTGATGCCGATCAGTTCCGACAGCGCGACCAGGCTCATGATCTGCGCAGCAATGCTGCGCGGCATCAGCCGCTGCACCCACGCCATCATATCTGCTCGACCGCAGGCGTGAAGAGGTAGCCGCCGAGCCGCACCGTCTTGATCATCGAGCGGTCCTTTGGATCCGGCTCGATCTTCTGCCTGATGCGGCTGATATGGACGTCGACGCTGCGCTCGACCGACGCGATCAGGCCGCCGAAGGCCTGCTCGATCAGTTGCTCGCGCGACAGCACCTGGCCGGGATTGCGGCAGAAGGCCAGCAGCAGATCGAACTCGGCCCCGGTCAGCGTGATGCGGACGCCGGCGGGATCATGCAGTTCGCGGGTGGTCGGATTGATACGCCATCCGGCGAAGGTCAGAGGGCGCGGCCGGAAGCGTGATGCAGCGCCGCTCTCGACCCGGCGCAACAGCGCGCGGATGCGGGCCACCAGCTCCCGCGAATTGAACGGCTTGGTGACATAGTCGTCGGCGCCGAGCTCGAGGCCGAGGATACGGTCGATGTCCTCGCCGCGCGCTGTGACCATGATGATCGGAATCGAGGACGACATGCGCAGGCGCCGGCAGATGCTGAGCCCGTCCTCGCCCGGCAGCATCACGTCGAGCACGATGAGGTCGAAGCTCTCGTGCTTGAGCAGCGCATCCATCTCCGCGGCAGAGCCGACCAGCACCGGCCGAAAGCCGCTGTCCTCGAGCACCTCGGCCAGCATGCGCGCGATATCGGCATCGTCCTCGACGCAGAGGATGCGCGCGTTGGTGACGGGGAAAGCCACGAGGTCGTATTCCAGAATTTGCATCACGGCATTTTAGAGGCGTCTGCCGCGGATGCGCAGCGTGCAAATATTGCGTTTTGTTAAGCGTGCGCGGCCAAATGTGGCCCAAATAGGTCGCACGGTTTCGCGAGCTACATCTGACTTAATATCTCTTAATCCCGACCCGGGCAGCCCTGCTCTATCGTGACCTGCGATCGTTTGTGGGGTGAGCGATCGTTCGAGGGGTTACATGAAAGTGGAGTTTCGACCCGGCGCTGCTGCACACGCGCAGAGCACGGGACAGGCATGGCGTGATGGCCAGTACAACCGGTCATCCTCGCTTGCCGGAGCTGCCGTCGCGATGGCGTTGTTGTCGGGTTGCGCCAGCGCGCCATTGACCAGAGGCGGATCACTGGCCTCGTATGACAACCTGACGCAGTCCGACGGTCTGCTGGCGAAATCGCTGGTGCGGGTCAACAAGGACGACGTGCTTGCCGCGAAGACCGTACGGATCGTACCGACGACCTTCTCTCAGGCATCGCCGACGCTGTCGCAAGAGCAGCGAAGTCTGGTAGCCAACGCGATCAACCGCTCGCTCTGCATGGGCCTGAGCGAGCGGCTCCAGGTCGTCGGCTCCGATCAGCCCGCGGACCTGACCGCGCATGCGCTCGTCACCCAGGCGGCGCCGACCGACGAGGTCGCCGCGGGCGCCTCCAAGGTGGTTGGCATTCTGCCGACCGCGCTCGGGGCCGGCGTCCCGGTGCCGGTGCCGCGGTTGCCGATCGGACTCGGCAGCCTGACCGTCGAAGCGGAGGTGCGCGATCCGGCGAGCCGCCAGCAGGCGGCGATGGTCTGGGCCCGCGGCGCCAATTCGTTCACCAACTCGCCGATGGTCTCCAGCGCCGCCGACGCCTACGATCTAGCCTCCTCCTTCAGCGACGATTTCAGCAAGCTGGTTGTCACCGGCGCGACGCCGTTCGGCAAGCCGCCGCAGCTGCCGTCATTCGACAAGATCGGCGCCTCGCTCGGCGGCAAGCCGAAATACGCGGCCTGCGAGGCGTTCGGCCGCAATCCCGGCTTGATCGGTATGGCCGCAGGCAGGCTTGGCTTGCCGCCGGAATGGTCGGACAAGGCGCCGGCGACAACCGGCCAATAGCCGGTCTATCCAGCAAAGCTCTTCTGGACCGCCTGGTCGAGCGTGGCGCCGCCGACATAACGCTGCCGCAGCTCGCGCTTGAGCAGCTTGCCGCTCGGGTTCTTCGGCAGGCTCTCCACGAAGATGACCCGCTTCGGCACCTTGAAATGGGCCATCGACGCCGCGCAATGCTTGATGACGGCGTCGGCATCGAGGCTCTCTCCGGCCTTGACCACGACGATCGCGGTGACCGCCTCGATCCAGCGCGGATCAGGCAGCCCGACCACTGCAACCTCCGACACCGCGGGCAACCGGTAGATCATCTCCTCGACCTCGCGGCTCGCGACATTCTCGCCGCCGCTCTTGATCATGTCCTTCACGCGATCGACGACCGTGATGTAGCCGTCGGCATCGACGGTCGCGAGATCGCCGGAATGAAACCAGCCGCCGGCAAACGCCGCCGCCGTCTTGACCGGATCATTGTAGTAGCCGGACAAGAGATGCGGCGAGCGGTGCACGATCTCGCCGACCTCCCCGACCTCGACGTCGGTCATGTCCGGCTTGACCACCCGCGTCTCGACATTGATCGCGGGCTTGCCGGCCGAGCCCGCCTTCGGCAGCTGGTGCTCCGGCGCCAGCACGGTCGCCAGCGGCGCGATCTCGGTCTGGCCGTAGAAATTCCAGAATTTTACGTCGGGCAGCCGGCGCTGCAATTCGAGCAGCACTTCGACCGGCATGATCGAGGCGCCGTAGTAGCCCTTGCGCAGGGTCGACAGATCGGTGCGATCGAACGCGCCCGAGCGCAGCATCGCGATCCAGATCGTCGGCGGCGCGAAGAACGCATTGATCTTGTGGGCCGCGATCAGCGCCAGGACATTGTCGGGCACCGGCTTGCCGGTAATGAGACTGGTGGCGCCGAGATAGATCGCGGGCCCCAGGAAGACGTCGAGCTGTGCGCAGTGATACAGCGGCAGCGCGTGCAGCACGGTGTCGTCGGTCGCCATGCCGCCGTCGATGATGCAGCTCACATACTGCCACATCACCGCTTCATGGGTCAGGATCGCGCCTTTCGGCAGCGACTCCGTGCCGCTGGTATAGATGATCTGCGCGGGATCGCGGCTGTCGACCGCGGTATCCGGCGCCGACGCATCGCTGTGCAACAGGCTCTCGAAGGTCGTGATGCCGTCGGGCGCGGTGGCCGGATCCTCGCCGGGCAGCCAGATCAGGGTTTCGACCGCCGAGCCCTTGGCGGCCGCAGCGTGCGCGGTCTCCACGAAATCGGGGCCGACCGCGAGCAGCTTCGCGCCGGAATTGGCGAGGATGAAATTGATCTCGTCGGGATTGAGCATGAAATTGATGGGCACCAGGATCGCGCCGATCCGCGCCACCGCGAAGCGCAGCGCGGCGAAGCCGTGCGAGTTGCGCGACAGCACTGCAACGCGATCGCCCTTCGCAATGCCCAGCGCGAGCAAGCCGCGCCCCAGCCGATTGCAGATCGCATCCATCTCCGCGAAGGTCCAGCTCACCTCGCCGCAGATCAGCGCGGTCTTGTTGGGGTAGCGCTTGGCCGACCGGCGCAACAGATCGCCGATGCTGTGCTCGCGGGCGCGCCGGATGGTTGCTGCGATGTCTCCGCTCATGAAGTCCCTCCCGAATGTGCTTTTTTGTCGTTGTCTTGTCTTTGTCGCTCTCGGCCGTGCCGTCCCTATTGCCGGGCGGCGTAGGCGTGTTCCATATAGGTGTGCTCGACCGAGCGATCGAGCGAGGCGATCTTCTCGAAGCCGCGCCGCCAGTCCTGCAAATGCCGCCGGGTCCACAGCACGCCGGCCTCCTTGTCGCGCCGCGTGATCGCATCGAGGATGTGGCGATGCGCCTCGACGAGGCGCGCGCCGCCCTCCGGCACGCCGCCGACGATCATCTCGGTGGTCGGAAAGAACAGCTGCGCGGCAGGCTCGCGGGCGAGTTGCAACACGCGGTTCTGCGAGGCCTTAGCCATCAGCACGTGGAATTCCGCATCGAGCTCGGCGAGATCGGCGGGATTGCCGACCACAGCCGCGCTGCGCTCGAGATTGCCGGCGAGCTCGGCGATGTTCGCCTCGGTCGCGCGCTCCACCGCGCCCTCGACGCTCGCGACCTCCAGCGTCATCGACGTCTCGAACAATTCGCGGAACGTCACCTCATGCAGGATCAGCGCGCGCGACAGTCGCGTGGCCAGCTTGTTGTAGCGCGGCAGGCAGGCCTGCAGGCGGCGGCTGGAATCGCGGCGGATCAGCCCGCCCTCCTCGAGCACGCGAATGCCTTCGCGCACCGTCGAGCGGTTGACGCCGAACTGCGCGACCAGCTGCTGCTCGGTGCCGATCGGCTCGCCCGGCTTGATCCGGCCGTTGATGATCTCGCGTTCGATCGCGTCCGCGACCTTCTGGTAGGCCGGCGCGACATCGATGCGTCGGAACAGCGGCGCTGCGGACACCCTTAGCTCCCGATTGTCGTTTGTCGGACAAAGGATAGGGGAAGGCATCTACCGGGTCAAATCGGCTATTATTGGCCGGATTGTCGCACCCGGCCGGTACGAATTGACACCGGAACCGGGCAAATCTAGCTTTGTCGGACAAACCGATAAGAACAGACCGATAAGAACACCCTGGGAGGCGCATCACCATGAAATCCATCGTCACGAGTCTGTCCGCCGCCGGCCTGATCGCCGCCGTGCTGGCGGGGCCCGCGCTCGCGCAGCAGGCGCCGCTCAAGATCGGCGTGCTGACCGATTTCCAGTCGGTCTATTCGGACATCGGCGGCGCCGGGAACGTCGAGGCCACCAAGATGGCGATCGAGGAGTTCGGCGGCAGCATCTTCGGCAAGCCGATCGAGCTCGTCACCGCCGACGCCCTCAACAAGGCCGATGTCGCCGCCACCATCACCCGCAAATGGTACGAGGCCGAAGGCGTCGACATGATCATCGACATGCCGACCTCGGCGACCGCGCTCGCCGGCATGGAGATGTCGAAGCAGTTCGAGAAGATCATGATCGTGACGGACGCGGCGAGCTCCGACATCACCGGCAAATCCTGCTCGCCCTACACGCTGCATTGGACCTACGACACCTACGCCAACGCCCATACCGTCGGCAGCGCGATCGTGAAGAACGGCGGCGATAGCTGGTTCTTCATCACCGCCGACTACGTGTTCGGCCATTCGATCGAGCGCGACACCGGCGACGTGGTCCGCGCCGCCGGCGGCAAGGTGCTCGGCAGCGCCCGGCATCCGCTCAACACGCCGGACTTCTCGTCCTTCCTGCTGCAGGCGCAGTCGTCGAAGGCCAAGATCGTCGGCCTCGCCAATGGCGGCGGCGATACCATCAATGCGATCAAGCAGGCCGCCGAGTTCGGCATCGTCGCAGGCGGGCAGAATCTGGCCGGCATCGTGATGTTCATCTCGGACATCCACAGCCTCGGGCTGAAGCTCGCGCAGGGCCTGATCATCACCGAGGCCTACTACTGGGATCTCAACGACCGCACCCGCGCCTTCGGCAAGCGCTTCTTCGAGCGCATGAAGCGGATGCCGACCATGAACCAGGCCGCGACCTACAGCGCCACCCTGCACTACCTCAATGCGGTGAAGGCCGCCGGCACCAAGGACACCAAGCCGGTGCTGGCGAAAATGCGCGCGACCCCGGTGCGCGACGCCTTCACCGACAACGGCGTGGTGCGCGAGGACGGCCGCATGGTGCACTCGATGTTCCTGTTCGAGGTCAAGAGACCTGAGGAATCGAAGGCGCCGTGGGATTACTACAAGGTGCTCGCCGAGGTGCCCGGCGACCAGGCGTTCCGGCCGCTGAAGGACGGCGGCTGCCCGCTCATCAAGTGAGTGAATACGATCATGGCCGGGGTCCAGGACCTCGGCCAACACCTTCAAATGATTGGGTAAAAGCTGGCAGGAGTGGCAGGGCTCGAACCTGCGACCCCCGGTTTTGGAGACCGGTGCTCTACCAATTGAGCTACACTCCTGCAGGGAACCAGCGTCGCCGCCGGTTCGCGCCGTTTCAAGCACAGGGCATGGCCGGTTTGCAAGGGCGAAGCGGTGAAGCTTCTGTTCATTGCAAAACTTCTGCGCCAGACTTCGGCCATCACTCCAAGATCACCCCATGCAGGCGCTCCGCCGCAAGAATCAAGAACCCGGGAGAGACCATGAACGCCCAGACCGCCACCAAGCACGCCGCCGGCCAGATCACCCCTTCCCTCCCCCTCGCCAAACCCGAATCGATCGGACTGTCGGGCACGCGGCTGCAGGCACTGTCCGACACCTTCAGGCGCGAGGTCGACAAGGGAACCGCGCCCGGCTTCACGGTGCTGGTGGCGCGGCGCGGCCAGATCGGCTGGTTCGATGCGATTGGCCGGCAAGGCCCGACCGCCGCAGCCCCGATGACGCACGACACGATCTTCCGCATCTTCTCGATGACCAAGCCGATCGTCTCGGTCGGCATCATGATGCTGCTGGAGGACGGCCGCTTCCTGCTCAACGACCCCGTCGCAAAATTCATCCCCGAATTCGCCGAGACCAAGGTCGGCGTCGAGCACAACGGCAAGCTCGAGCTGGTCCCCGTCCAGCGGCAGATGACGATCCAGGACCTGCTGCGCCACACATCTGGCCTGACCTACGACCATACCGGCAACGGCCCGGTGCAGCAGCTCTACCAGCAGTCGCGGCTGCGTAGCCGCAAGATCACCAATGCCGAGCACGCCACCATGCTCGCCGGCATGCCGCTGATCTGCCAGCCCGGCGCCGAGTGGAACTACAGCCGCTCCACCGACATCCTCGGCCGCATCATCGAAGTCGTCAGCGGCCAGACGCTCGGCGCGTTCCTCACCGAGCGCATCCTCTCGCCGCTGCAAATGAACGAGACCGCCTTCCACACCCCGGAGGCCAATGCCGGACGGCTTGCCGAGGCCTTTGCCAACGATCCCTGGACCAACGAGAAGGTGCAGCTGTTCAACATGCTGGAGAAGCCGGCGATGGAATCCGGCGGCGGCGGACTGGTGTCGACCACGATGGACTATGCGCGCTTCGCGCAGATGCTGCTCAACGGCGGCACGCTCGACGGTGTCAGGATCATCGGCCGCAAGACGCTCGAATTCATGGCCTCCGACCACCTCGGCGCCGGCGTCAAGGTCCAGGGCACGCTGGTGTCGCCCGGCCACAGCTTCGGCCTCGGCTTTGCCGTGCGCATGCAGCAGGGCATCGCGCCGTTCTCAGGTTCGGTCGGCCAGTACTTCTGGAGCGGCATGGCCGGCACGTTCTTCTGGATCGATCCGAGCGAAGACCTGATCGCGGTCTTCATGATGCAGGGCCCGGGCCAGCGCGAATATACCCGCTCGCTGGTACGCAACGGCGTGTATGCGGCGGTGGAGTGAGGTTGGCGCGCCTTCCTCCCCATCCAACACTGTCATGCCCCGCGCAGGCGGGGCATCCAGTACGCCGCGGCCCATCGGCTCAATAATGACTGCCTCTGGAATACTGGATCACCCGCTTTCGCGGGTGATGACAGATGAACGTGTGGCGCGCTTTGCGCACCGACAGCGAGCCTCAGCTGATCGTTGCGCCGCCGTCGATCACGATGGTCTGGCCGGTCATGAAGTCACCGGCCCGCGAACCCATCATCACGGCCGCGCCGGCGATCTCGTCAGGCACGCCGATCCGCAGCAGCGGCGAGCGCGCGGTCGAGGCCTTCAGCGTGTCCGGATTGTCCCACAGCGCCTTGGCGAAATCAGTCTTGATCAGGCCCGGCGCGATGCAGTTCACGCGGATATTGTGCTTGCCATACTCGCAGGCGAGGTTGCGCGCGAGCTGCATGTCGGCGGCCTTCGAGATCGCGTAGGCGCCGAGCACGGTCGAGCCCTTGAGGCCGCCGATCGAGGACACGATGATGATGGAGCCGTCCTTGCGCTCGATCATCTGCGGCACCACCATCGAGATCAGCCAGTTGTTGGCGACGATGTTGTTGTCGAGGATCTTGCGGAACTGATCGTCGGAGATGCCGGCGAGCGGACCGTAATACGGGTTCGACGCCGCGTTGCAGACCAGCACGTCGATCTTGCCGAAGGCGCGATTGCTCTCGTCGACCAGATTTTGCAGGTTTTCCTTCGAGGAGATGTTGGCGGCGATCGCGACCGCGGTGCCCTTGCCGAACTTGCCGTTGATGTCGCCCGCGACCTGCTCGCAGACGTCGGCCTTGCGCGAGGAGATCACCACCTTGGCGCCGTGCTCGGCCATGCGCTCGGCAATGGCGAGCCCGATGCCGCGCGTCGAGCCGGTGATGACGGCGACTTTTCCCTTCATGTCGAACAAGGTCATGTTTCTCTCCCTGATGTAAGGCGTTTGAATTCTGCGGTTGAGCTTAGGCAGCGTTCCGGTGTTGCGATAGCAGCAATCACGCAAGCTTGCTCGCCGGCCGGACTTCAGGTCCGGACGGCTGATGCATCGCGGCGTGCCTGGGATCGGCGATCCAGGGCTGCTGGTTCACCATCGGCAGCCGCCAGGTCGACAGGCCGATGCCCGCGATGTGATCGAGCCGCGTCACCGAAACGTTGTCGATGTCGAACGACAGGCCCCGGTCCGGCTGGCCGCCGAGCGCAAGACCGACCGCGGCCCGGATCACGCCGCCATGGCCGACCGCGATGATGTTCTTGCCCGGCTCCGCGGCCGTGATCCGCACGATCGTGCGGCAGACCCGCGTATAGAGATCCATGAAGCTCTCGCCGCCGGGCGCGGGCTCGTTGACGTCGGCAAACCAGCTTCTGCCGGGTGGCTGGCGCGCGAGCAGTGCGGCCCGGTTCATGCCCTGCCACTCGCCGAGATGCTGTTCGGCGAAGTCGCGTTCCTGCGTCATGTTGGCCGGTTTCGGAAAACCTGCGGCCCAGATCGCTTCCGCGGTCTTGTGCGTGCGCTTCAGATTGCTCGAATACCAGACCGCATCGCGCGGCAGCATCTTGGCGACCGCCTCGAACACTTCGATGTCGCCGGTGTCGCAGTCGATATCCTCTTGTCCGTAGATGTTGCCGCCGTCGCTGCGCACCGGCGCGTGGCGAACCCACCACCACCGCGTCACCGTCACGTTAGGCTTGTCTGGATTGGACATCGGATGAGCCCTTCAATAGTGTCCCCCGTCGCTGTACGTCACACCGCACATCGTCTCAAGTGCTTCGGACGTTTGAAATTTTGTTTGAATTCCGTCGCGCGGCAGACGCGCCACGGACCATGTGAACAGGGAGAAAAACCATGGGCCGCCTCGAAGGCAAATCCGTCATCATCACCGGCGCTGGAAGCGGCATCGGCCGCGCCGCCTCGCTGCTGTTCACCAGGGAAGGCGCCAAGCTGATCGCGGTCGATCGCACCGAGGGCGTCAACGAGACCGCCAAGCTGGTGCGCGATGCCGGCGGCACGGTCGAAGCCGTCACCGCCGATGCCGGCTCGGAGAGCGACGTGAAGGCCTTCATCGACAAGGCGGTTTCGAAATACGGCAAGCTCGATGCGATCTGGGCCAATGCCGGCGTCAGCGGCGGCCTCGTGCCGCTCGCCGACCAGACCGTGGAGCACTGGCAGGAAGTGTTGCGCATCAATCTGATCGGGCCCTTCCTCGCGATCAAGCATTCGATCCCGCACATGACCAAGCAGGGCTCCGGCTCGATCATCTGCACCGCCTCTGTCGCAGGCCTGAAGGCCGGCGCCAGCGGACATCCCTATGGCGCGAGCAAGGCCGGCGTGATCAGCCTGGTGCAGACCACCGCCTACTCGCTCTCCGGCACCGGCGTGCGCATCAACGCGGTCTGCCCGGGCCTGATCGAGACCGGCATGACCAAGCCGGTGTTCGATCGCGCCAAGGAGCGCGGCACCCAGGACAAGATCGGCCAGCTCAATCCGCTGAAGCGTCCCGGCCAGCCGCACGAACTCGCGGCGATGGGATTGTTCCTGGCGAGCGACGAGGCGTCCTACGTCAACGGCCAGGCCATCCCGGTCGACGGCGGCCTCACCGCGTCGATGCCGTATACGGGCAAGCCGATCTAGCAACGGCATTCTCCGTTCGCGGCGCGAGTCTGCATGGTGCGATGACGGCGCCACATTCACCACCGTCGTCCCTGCGGCCCGGATGACTCCACATTCACGACCGTCGTCCCGGCGAAAGCCGGGACCCATAACCACAGGGTTGTGTTGTTGGAAACAAGCCGTGGCCCCAGCATCGCATAACAATTGCCATTTGGGGTAATGGGTCCTGGCTTTCGCCAGGACGACATCGAATTTGTTGCGACATCGAGAGTCAAACAATCGCATTCTCGCGACATGATCTGTCCGAGCTTTGCTCTTCGTTCCGCCCTCTCTCTTGAAGAGGGCGCAGGGAAAGCCGGGCGATGGAAGCGGACCCGCAATAACGTCCCGCAGCGGCCCGAATATTGCTTGGCCCCGGCAGGCAAACCAGCTGTTATACTTTGCTGGCAGGATCGCCGGTACATCAGCAATTCCTCGCGCACTCCCTCGCACACGAACAGGCAATGCAACATCAACGCCCCGACCGTATCCGCAAGCTATTGGCCGACCTCGTCGCGTTCGACACGATAAGCGACCGCAGCAACCTGCCCCTGATCGACTACATCGAGCGCTACCTTGCCTCGCTTGGCGTCAGCGGACAGCGCATCGTCGATGACACCGGACGGAAATCCTCGCTGTGGGTCACGGTCGGCCCCGAGGACAAACCCGGACTGGTTCTGTCGGGGCATACCGATGTCGTGCCGGTCGCGGGACAGGACTGGAGCCACAACCCGTTCGAGCTCGTCGAGCGTGACGGGCGGCTGTACGGCCGCGGCACCACCGACATGAAGGGCTTTGTCGCGGTCTGTCTCGCGATGGTTCCGGAAATGCTCGCGGCCGATCTGAAGACGCCGATCAATCTTGCGATCTCCTATGACGAGGAGATCGGTTGCGTCGGCGTGCGCCCGATGCTGCGCGACGTCGCACGCAAGCCGATCAAGCCGCTCGGCTGCTTCGTCGGCGAGCCGACGCAGATGCAGGTGACCATCGGGCACAAGGGCAAGCACGGCGTGCGCGCCACGTTCCGCGGGCTCGCCCGGCATTCCTCGATCGCGCCCGACGGCGTCAACGCCATCGAATACGCGGCCGACCTGATCACCGAAATCCGCCGCCGCGCCGCGCTGCTGGCCGCGGATGCCGAGCGAGACAGCCTCTACGACGTCCCGCACTCGACCCTGCTCACCAGCATCGTGCATGGCGGCGCCGCGCTGAACATCGTGCCTGACAGTTGCGTGGTGGAATTCGAATGCCGCGGCATCGGCATCACCGAGTCCCGGCAGGTGACGGACGCGATCATCGCCTGGGCCAAGGCCGAGATCGAGCCTGCCATGCGCAAGCGGCATCCGGAGTGTGGCATCGATTTCGAGGAGATCCTCGACTACCCCGCACTCGACACCGCAGCCGATGCGCCCATCGTCACGCTCGCCAAGCAGCTCGCCGGCCGCAACGACCACGCCAAGGTCGCGTTCGGCACCGAGGCCAGCCTGTTCGTCAGCATGGCCGATGTGCCGTCGGTGGTGGTCGGCCCCGGCTCGATCGCGCAGGCGCACACGCCGGACGAGTTCGTCGAGATGTCGCAGCTCGAGGCTTGCGGAGAATTCGTCGCGCGGCTGATCGCGCATTGCGCGAAGTGATACTCTGCTGCGCAAGGCGTGAAACAGGAACCCGCGACCATGTCGACCGAGAAAGAACGTCAGCAAGGCGGAGTGGCGGAAACCATCCGCGTGGCCGTGCAGGCGCTGCTCATCGCGCTTGTCATCCGCACCTTCCTGTTCCAGTCCTTCAACATTCCGTCGGAGTCGATGGAATCGACGTTGCTGGTCGGCGACTACCTTTTTCTCTCGAAATACAGCTACGGCTACACGCACTACTCCCTGCCCTTCTCGCCTCCGCTGTTCTCGGGCCGCATCTTCGGCTCCGAACCCAGGCCGGGCGACGTCGTGGTGTTCCGGCTGCCGAGCGACGACTCCGTTGATTTCATCAAGCGCGTGATCGGCCTGCCCGGCGATCGCATTCAAATGATCGACGGGCAGCTGTACATCAACGGCACCGCGGTCAAGCGCGAGCGGGTCGATGACTATGTCGATCGCGACGAGGGGCCGCGCCCGGTCCGCGTCAAGCGTTGGCACGAGACCCTGCCGAATGGGGTCAGCTACGACACGCTCGATCGCATCGAACGTTCCGAATACGACAACACGCCGGTCTACGTGGTGCCGCCGGGGCATTTCTTCGCGATGGGCGACAACCGCGACAACTCGGCCGACAGCCGCGTGCCGCCTGCGCGCGGCGGCGTCGGCTACGTGCCGTTCGAGAACCTCATCGGACAAGCCAAGGTGATCTTCTTCTCGATCGGCAACGAAGCACCGGCATGGCAAGTGTGGCGCTGGCCGTCGTCGGTGCGCTGGAAACGGCTATTCACCGGCATTCACTGATGTTCAGAGCGTAGGGCGGGTTAGGCCTACACAGCATCACAACCCGTCCGGCGGCAGGCCCGGCCCCGTCGCGGCCGGGCGGAGCTTGTCGCGCTTGCGCTCGCGGTAGAAGGCATAGAGGCCGGACGCCACGATGATCGCAGCGCCGGCGAGCATCTGAACATCGGGCCTGTGGCCGAAGGCGAAATAGCCGAGCAGCATCGCCCACAGCAGCGCGGAGTAACGGAACGGCGCCACCGCCGAGATGTCGCCCGTGCGCAGCGACACGATGATGCATTGATAGCCGATCAGGATCAGCACGGCGGCGAATGTGAGCAGGCCGAGGGCGTGGCCCGACGGCGGCTTCCAGCCGCCAAGCGGGACCAGAACGGCAGCGCCGGCCGTCGTCACCGTCACGGTGGTGAGCAGCGTGATGAACACGGTCGGCAGCTGTTTCGGGATGCGGCGGGTGGCGAGATCGCGCACCGCGCAGAAGCCGACCGACGCCAGCGCCAGAAGCGAGGCCTGGCTAAAGCCCTCTGCCCCCGGCCGCACGATGACCAGCACGCCGATGAAGCCAGCGGCTATCGCGAGCCAGCGCCGCCAGCCGACCGGCTCGCCGAACACCAGCGCCGCCCCTAACGTGATTACCAGCGGCAGCGCCTGGAAGATCGCCGACGCGTTGGCGAGCGGGATCTGCGAAATCGCCGAGAGATAGGTCAGCGTGCCGCCGATCTCGCCCATCACGCGCAGTCCGACCGGCCAGATCAGCAGTGCGCCAAAGCGGCGCAGCGCGTCACGATACCAGGCGAGTGCCGCGACCAGCACCATCGCGACCAGGCCGCGGACCAGCAGGATCTCGCCGATGTTGAGCTCCGCCGACACCGCCTTGGTGATGGCGTCGTTGGCCGTGAAGCTGGCCATGGCCGCAGCCATGAACAGGCTGCCGCGAAGATTCGAAGAAAGGGCCAAGGTGAAAGTGTCCGATCAGGACCGGGGCGGGCGTTGACCGGACTGACTTGCCAAAGCGGCGCAGCGAACTCAAGTCACAGATGGCTACAATGCGGAAACATGCAGACCACGCAGAAGCGGTTGCCCTTTGCCCCCTCGCCCCGCTCTTGCGGGGCGAGGTTAAGAGAAAAGCGGCGCGAGCCCTGAGGATCGCGCCGCGTTTCTCGGATCAGGTTGCGCCGGCCTTCTGTGCGTATTCCCAGGACGCCTGCGACAGCGGCACGGTGCGCTTGGCCGATTCGAGAGCCTTGGCATTCGCGGCGGTGCCGTCGCGGACCCGGCCCGCAATGCCCTGCGTGATGCCGGCGAGGCGGAACAGGTTGTAGGAGAAATACCAGTTCAGATCCGGCACAGCCATGCCGGTGACGTCGCAGTAGATCTGTGCGGCCTCGTCCTGGCTCGGAATGTTCAACGCCTTGAGGTCGGCATTGGCGAGGCCCGGCATGGTCCACTGCATCAACAGATAGGTGAAGTCGGCCATGGGATCGCCGAGCGTCGACAATTCCCAGTCGAGCACCGCCTGCACCCGCGGCTCGGTGGCGTGGAAGATCATGTTGTCGAGGCGATAGTCGCCGTGCACGACCGAGACGCGCTTCTGCTCCGGCACCGTCTTCGGCAGCCACTCCGCGAGCTTCTCGAATTCGGGAATGTGCTGCGTCTCGGAGGCGCGATACTGCTTGGTCCAGCGGTCGACCTGGCGCGCAAAATAATTGCCGGGCTTGCCGAAATCGCCGAGGCCGATCTTTTCGGGATCGAGCATGTGCAGCTTCGCCAGCGTCTCGATCTTGCTGGTGAAGATCTTGCGGCGCGCGTCGGGCTGCTGGCTCGGCAGCGTCGGATCCCAGAACACCCGCCCCTCCTCCATCGACATGACGTAGAAGGCCGAGCCGATCACCGCATCGTCGGTGCATAGCGCGTAGGCTTTCGCGACCGGAAAATTCTGCTTGCCGAGCGCCGCGATGACGCGGAACTCGCGATCCACCGCATGGGCCGACGGCAACAATTTACCGAACGGCCGGCGGCGCATCACATAGTTACGGCCGGGGGTTTCGAGCTTGTAGGTCGGGTTGGACTGGCCACCCTTGAACTGCAGGACCTTGAGCGGGCCCTGATAGCCCTCGACCTGTTCCTGCATCCAGGCCGCGAGGTTCGCCTCGTTGATACGATGGCGCTCCTCGACTTCCCTTGTGCCGGAAAATTCTTCGTCTTTCCTGACGCCGTCCGCCACGATGACGCTCCCTCAACTCATTTTTCTCGGCAGCACCGCCGGGCGCTGCCGCGATCAGGCTGGCACGCCAGCCTGATTTCTCTTTTTCATTCTGAGCACGATGTCAGCGCGAACACCATGCATTCCGCGTCATGCTCAGTGCGACGTGTTTGCATACTTCCGAAGTTCAAGTCTGGCAATGGCGCGATTGTGCACCTCGTCCGGACCGTCCGCCAGGCGAAGCGTGCGGATGTGGGCATAGGCCTTCGCGAGCCCGGCCTCGTCGGAGACGCCGCCGCCGCCATAGGCCTGGATCGCCTGGTCGATGATCTTCAGCGCCATGTTCGGAGCTGCGACCTTGATCATCGCGATCTCGGCCTGCGCGGTCTTGTTGCCGACCTTATCCATCATGTCGGCGGCCTTGAGGCACAACAGACGGTTCATCTCGATATCGGTGCGGGCCTCGCCGATGCGCTGCTCCCAGACCGAGTGCTCGATGATCTTCTTGCCGAACGCGGTGCGCGAGGCGAGCCGCTTCACCATCTTCTCCAGAGCTTCCTCGGCTTGGCCGATGGTGCGCATGCAGTGATGGATGCGGCCCGGGCCGAGACGGCCCTGCGCGATCTCGAAGCCGCGGCCCTCGCCGAGCAGGATATTCTCCTTCGGCACGCGGACGTTTTCGAGCAGCACCTGAGCGTGGCCGTGCGGTGCGTCGTCGAAGCCGAACACCGGCAGCATCTTCTCGACCTTGATGCCGGGGGTGTCGAGCGGCACCAGGATCTGCGACTGCTGCTGATGCTTGGCGGCGTTGAAGTCGGTCTTGCCCATCAGGATCGCGACCTTGCAACGGGGATCGCCGACGCCCGACGACCACCATTTGCGGCCGTTGATGACGTAGTGATCGCCGTCCTTCTCGATGCGGGTCTCGATGTTGGTGGCGTCAGAGGAAGCAACCGCCGGCTCGGTCATCAGGAAGGCGGAACGGATCTCGCCGTCCATCAGCGGGCGCAGCCATTTGCGCTTCTGCTCCTTGGTGCCGTAGCGGATGAACACTTCCATGTTGCCGGTATCGGGGGCGGAGCAATTGAACACTTCCGAGGCCCAGGAGATGCGGCCCATCTCTTCCGACAGCAGCGCGTATTCGAGGTTGCTCAATCCCGCGCCGTGGAATTCGTCATCCTCGTGCGAGGACGGCGGCATGAACATGTTCCAGAGGCCCTCGGCCTTCGCCTTCTTCTTCAGATCCTCAAGGATCGGGATCACCTTCCAGCGCGGGCCTTCGGCGTCCTGCTTGTCGTAGATCGGCACGGCGGGGCGGACATGCGTTTTCATGAAAGCCTGAACGCGCTCAAGCCATTCCTTCTGCCTGGCCGACATCGTGAAATCCATGGGACGCTCCTCGTTTCCTAGACTTGGGCTTTGGACCTGGACCGCGGACTGGGCCTTGAACTCGGGCCTTGAACTCGGGCCTTGGCGTTTGGGCAACATTGTTGACCCCGCCTCCGCGGCCCGCAAGGGCGTTCGCGGAAACGGCGGCGGTGGTGTGCCAGAACGCCACCCCGCGATCAGCGGATTGACATTTCCGGCTCTTCAAACGATAGTTTCATACAAATGTTTGAAATGCAACTCCCCGTCGTCTTCGTCATTCCCCGGCGCACCGCGGAATAACGGAAAGGCTCAAGACAATGGCCAGCGACCAGACCCGATCCGCCATTCTCGCCGCCGCCGAGCGGCTCTATGCCGACCGCGGCTTCGGCGACGTCACGCTGCGCGACATCGTCGCCGAGGCGAACGTCAACCTCGCGGCGGTGAACTATCATTTCGGCTCCAAGGACGAATTGATCGCGGAGCTGTTCGTCACCCGCAGCATCCAGACCAACCGCGAACGTCTCAATGAATTGAAGGCTGCGGAAGAGTCAGGCGGTGGACGCGCCTCGATCGAGGACATCATGCGCGCCCTCGTCGGCCCCACTTTGCGCGGCTGTCTCGGGCCCGATCGTGAGGGCTCGACCGCGGCGCGCTTCATGATCCGCGCCTCGATCGAATCGGTGCCGCCGATCCGCCGCATCAAGAACCGCGAGGTCGATCATTTGCGCAAATTCGCCGCGGCAATGCGCCGCGCGATGCCGGGCCGCGACGACACCGAGCTGTACTGGGGCCTGCACTTCGCGCTCGCGATGGCGCACCACACCATCCGCGAGAAGGAACGCCTGCTGCGGCTGTCGGAAGGCAAATGCGATCTCGACGACGTCCGCGCCATCATCGATCGCGTGGTCACGGTCTCGGTGATGGCGCTGACGATGGGCGACGTGCCGAGCAAGCCGGCGCTGCGGCCGGTCGTGGTGCACGGCCGGCTGACGCGCCAGGATTTGTAGGGTTTTCCGCGCTACACGATCGCGATGCAATCGATCTCGATGTCGAACGGCCCGGTCCATTCCGGGATGCAGACGAAGATCCGCGCCGGCAGATCATCCGCGAAATATCTCCGGTAGATCGCGTTGAAGGTCGCGAAGTGCTTTGCCGAGGTGCAGAAGATGTTGCACTTCATCACGTTGTCGAACGACGCGCCGGCCGCCTCCAGACACTGTTTGAGCTGCTCCATCACCAGTTCGCTCTGCCGCTCGATCGAGGCGCCGGCGGCGATCTCGCCGGTTGCCGGATCGAACGGCGGCAGGCCGGAGACGAAGATCATGTTGCCGGCGCGCGTGACTGCCGACGCCGGCGCCTTCCAGCGCTCCAGCCAGCTCGAGATCGGTTCGACGCGGACCACTTCCCGTTTCATGATTGGCACCTTCGATAGGGATCGATGGCGCCAATCTAGCGGGCTCGTGTCAATGATGATTCGATACAGGTCGAAGTGTTGTAGCCGACCAAACAGCCCTCTCCCCGTCATCCTGAGGAGCGCGAAGCGCGTCTCGAAGGATGCGCGGCCCGGCTGGTGGCCGATTCATCCTTCGAGGCTTGCTCCGCTCGCACCTCAGGATGACGGGAAGAGCGGACCGCCCGCGGCTCCGAAGTCAGTGTTACAGAATCCCCTGCGCCTTCAGCCCTTCGACCTTGGCGTCGTCATAGCCGATCGTCGCTAGCACGTCCTTGGTGTCGGCCCCTAGCAGCGGCGGGGCGCGGTAGTCGGTGATCGGGGTGCCCGAGAAGGTCAGCGCGTTGCGGATCAGCGACAGGTTGGGCTCGAAGGGGTGATCGACCTTCACCCGCATGCCGCGCGACTGCACATGCGGATCGTTGAACACCTGCTCGAAATTGTTGATCGGGCCGGACGGCACGCCCGCCTCCTCGAGCTTCTCCAGCCAGTAGGCGACTGGATGCTTCAGGAACAGGCCGGCGAAGATCGCCATGATCTCCTTGCCGTGCACGACGCGGTCGTTGTTCTTGACGAAGCGCTTGTCGTTGGCGAGCTCGGGCTCGCCGAGCACGGCGCAGGTGCGCTGGAACTGGCCGTCATTGCCGACCACCAGCATCAATTCGCCGTCGGTGCAGCGGAACACGCCGGCCGGCATGCCGCCATTGCCCCAGGTGCCGCGGCGCGGCGGCATGGTGCCGTTGACGAGATAGATCTGCAGCCAGTGCGACAGCGAGGCGATCACCGTGTCGAACAGGCAGACGTCAACATGCTGCCCTTCGCCGTTGTTGGCGTCGCGATGGTACAGCGCCGACAGAATTCCGATCGAGGTGTTCATGCCGGTCATGTAGTCGACGATCGAGGGGCCGACCTTCATCGGGCCCGCGCCGGGCTCGCCGTCGATATGGCCCGTCACGCTCATCAGGCCGCCCATCGCCTGCAGGATCGCGTCATAGCCGGCGCGCGTGGCGTAGGGGCCGGTCTGGCCGAAGCCGGTCACCGAGCAATAGATGATGCCGGGGTTGAGCTGCTTGATGGTGTCGTAGTCGAGGCCGTAGCGCTTGAGGTCGCCGACCTTGTAGTTCTCCATCATCACGTCGACCGACTTGGCGAGTTCGCGGATGATCGCCTGCCCTTCGGGCTTGGCGATGTTGACGGTGACGGACTTCTTGTTGCGGTTGGCGCAGAGGTAGAACGAGTTGTTGTTGTTCGCCTTGCCTTCGGGATCCCTGAGATAGGGCGGACCAAAGGCGCGGGCGTCGTCGCCGCCGCCGGGCCGCTCGATCTTGATCACCTCGGCGCCGAGATCCGCCAGCATCTGGGCCGACAGCGGGCCCGCGAGCACCCGCGTCAGGTCGAGAATCTTGATGCCCGAAAGTGGCAGAGCCGACATGAACGTTCCTCCGAAATCTTGCTAAATCTTGATTATCCGGCGCCGGACCGTGACTTGCCCGCTTCTTGCCCGTCTCCTGGGCGCGCCAGAGCTTGCCGATACACCATTTTGCTGCCGCGAGCACTGCATTGTCGGCATGAAGCTATCCCCGTGTGGCGCAGCGGCGGGGGTCCTTCGGGAACCCGCCGCGAGTATCGGGCCGATTGCCGCCACGCGAAATCGTGAAGTTGGCCGACACCGATTTGCCGCAGCACCAGCGGCATTTTACCGCGACGAGAAGGACATCATGCGGACGATCGCATCAGTCGGACTGCTGCTGACCCTGCTTGCGGCCGCAATGCCGCTGGCGGATGCGCGCGGCGGCCACGGCCATGACGGCGGCTTGCACGGCATGTATGCCGGCGGCGCCAGTCGCGGCGGCGGATTTGCCGCCGACAAGCGCCACGCCGACGACCCCTACACCAAGGCGGCCTCCGAAGAGGAGGACCGCCTGCTCAACAGCAAACTGAAGAGCATCTGCCGCGGCTGCTAGGCTTGGCTCACCGCGAGCGGATAGCTGGACTCAGGACGCGATCGCCTGTCGCGGCTGCGCCGTGGCGCCGATCAGCTTGCCGATCTCGGGCTTGCAGCCGCCGCAATTGGTGCCGGCCTTCAGGCAACGGCCGATCGCCTCGACGCTGCGCGCGCCCTTCCTGATCTCGGCGGTGATCTGGTGCCGTCCGACGCTGAAGCAGGAGCAGACGATCGGCCCGACATCCTCGCCGGCGCCGAACGGCCGCCCCGCCAGCAACGCCATCCGCGCATTGGCCGACAATTGTTGCTCCGCGAACAACCCGGCGAGCCAGGCCCGCGACGGCAGCGCGTGATCGGGCGCGATGAATACGCAGCCCTCGAGCCGGCCGTCGCGCACCGCCGCGTAGCGGAAACGGCCCGCGGCCGGATCGCGATAGGCGATCCATTCGATCTCGACGCCTTCGAGGCCGAGCTGCGCCCGCGCCCAGTCGCGCCAGCTCTCCGGGCGGACGTCGAGCGCAAGCTCCAGCCGCGTGCAATCGCCGGCCCTGCCGTAAACCCAATAGCCGGACGTCGGACGCTTGATCGCATCGCGGCTCAGGATGAAGGCGTGCCATTTCGGCGCATAGGGATCGGCCTTGACCGGCGTGTGCTTGGACTCCGGCTGGCCGGACAGCGGATCGACCGCCGGATTGACCAGCGCGTTGACGCGCCCCTCGCCGGCGAACTCCTCGTTCCAATGCATCGGCACGAACACGCAGCCGCGGCGCTGGTCGGCGCTAACCACGACGCGCGCGATCATCTCGCCCCAGCCGGAGGTCAGCCGCACCAGTCCCTCGTTCTGCAAGCCGGCCTGCCGCGCATCCTCGGGGTGGAATTCGGCATAGGGCTCGAAGATGTGCGACAGCAGCCGGCCGGTTTTCCCGGTCCGGGTCATGGTGTGCCACTGGTCGCGGACGCGGCCGGTGTTGAGCACCAACGGAAAGTCGCGGCTGGTCGCATGCCGCGCCGCGCGCGGCGCGACCGGCACGAAGCGCGCCTTGCGGTCGGGCGTGAAGAACTTCTGGCTCTCGAACATCCGCGGCGTGCCGGCCGGATGGTCCGATGTGACCGGCCACTGCACCGGCGCCAGCGCGTCGTAGGCGCCGTCATCGAGCGCAGCCAGCGCCGAGATGTCAAAATCGCGCTGGCCATTATTCTCAAAGCCCGACAATTCGGCGTGCTCGCGGAACACCTCCGCCACCGAGGCGTAGTCGAAGCCCGGATATCCCATGCGGACAGCGACGTCGCAGATGATCCGCCAGTCGGCGCGCGCTTCGCCCGGCGCTGACAGGAACGGCCGCTGCCGCGAGATCCGGCGCTCGGAATTGGTGACGGTGCCGTCCTTCTCGCCCCACGCCAACGCCGGCAGCAGCACGTTGGCATGCCGCGTGGTGTCGGTGTCGCGCATGCAATCCGTCACCACGACGAGCTCGCAGGCCTCGAGCGCGGCGCGCGCGCGGTCGGCATCGGGCAGGCTCACCACCGGATTGGTGGAGATGATCCATACCGCCTTGATGCGGCCGTCGGCGATCGCATCGAACATGTCGACCGCCTTCAGCCCGCCCTTCTCCGCAATCACAGGCGCGCACCAGAACCGCTGCACCAGCTCGCGATGCGCCGGGTTCTCGATCTCCATATGCGCGGCAAGCTGGTTGGCGAGCCCGCCGACCTCGCGGCCGCCCATCGCGTTGGGCTGCCCGGTCAGCGAGAACGGCCCCATGCCGGGACGGCCGATACGTCCGGTCAACAGATGGCAATTGATGATGGCGTTGACCTTGTCGACGCCGCTCGACGACTGGTTGATGCCCTGCGAATACAGCGTGACGACGCGCTCGGTCTTCGTAAACCAGTCGAAGAACAGGCCGACCGCGCCCTCGGTCAGGCCACAGGTCGCAGCGGTCTGCGCCAGGGTCAGGCCAGCCACCTGCTTGAGGGCGTCGACGATTCCTGTCGTGCAATTGCCGACAAAGCCGCGATCGACCGCGCTGCTGCCGGCGAGGAACGCGAACAGCCCGTTGAACAGCACGGAGTCGCTGCCCGAGCGCAGCGGCAGATGCAGATCGGCGCCCTCGCAGGTCGCAGTGCGGCGCGGATCGATCACCACGATCTTGCACGCCGGGTTCTTCTCCTTTGCCGCCAGCATGCGCTGATGCAGGATCGGATGGCACCACGCCGCGTTGGAGCCGACCAGCACCAGCAGGTCGGCCTGCTCGAGATCCTCGTAACAGCCTGGCACGGTGTCGCTGCCGAAGGCACGCTTGTGCCCCGCGACGCTGGACGCCATGCACAGCCGCGAATTGGTGTCGATATTGGCGGTGCCGACAAAGCCCTTGGCGAGCTTGTTGATGACGTAATAGTCCTCGGTCAGGAGCTGGCCGGAGACGTAGAACGCGACCGCGTCGGGCCCGTGCTCGCGAATAACGCGACTGAAGCCATCGGCGACACGATCGAGCGCGTCATCCCAGCCCGCCGGCGCGCCGTCGACGACAGGCGCGAGCAGACGCCCGTCGAGATCGATGGTCTCGGCGAGCGCCGAGCCCTTACTGCAGAGCCGGCCGAAATTGGCCGGATGCTGCTTGTCTCCCTCGACCCGAACGGCGCCCGCCGCGTCCCTCGACGCGATGACGCCACAGCCGACACCGCAATAGGGACACGTGGTCTTGACGGACATGGCTGGCCGATCCTTGCCCGCTCAGCTCACCGCGGCCGCCTGCCGCACCGACAGCCAGACAACGCCGTTCTCGACCTTGGCCAGATGAGTATGCGTGCAGCCTTCGTCGGGCGCGACCGCCTGCCCGCTGGCCAGCTCGATGACGAAATTATGCAGCGGACAGGTCACGCGCTTGTTGTGCACGATGCCCTGCGACAGCGGCCCGCCCTTGTGCGGGCAGCGGTCGTCGAGCGCGAACACCTCGTCGCTCTCGGTCCGGAACACCGCGATGTTGCCGCTTGGCGTGCGCACCACGCGCGAGCCGAGCCGCGGAATGTCGTCGAGCGCGCCGATTTCGATCCAGCTGGTCATGCGAGCTCCAATTCGGCGAGAGGCGCGAACTCGTTGCGGTCAACGCCGCGGCTGGCGCGCTCGGCCCACGGATCGGTCTGCGCGAACTGCTGCGAATGGGCAAAGCGGGCGAACAGCGCCTTGCGGTTCGTGAGGTCGTCGACCACCCGCTTCCTGATCTGCTCGAGACCGACGCGGTCGCACCATTTGTACATGCGCTCGAGATACCAGCCCTCCTCGCGGTAAAGCTGGGTCAGCGCCACGATCACCTCGAGCGTCTCGTCCTCGGTCTCGACCTTGGTCAGGAACTCGGTGCCCTTGATGTGCAAGCCCGCGGCGCCGGCGAAATGGATCTCGTAGCCGGAATCGACGCAGACCACGCCGACGTCCTTGCAGGTCGCCTCCGCGCAGTTGCGCGGGCAGCCCGAGACGCCGAGCTTGACCTTGGCCGGCGTCCAGGAGCCCCACATGAACTTCTCGAGCTTGACGCCGAGACCGGTAGAGTCCTGGGTGCCGAAGCGGCACCATTCGGAGCCGACGCAGGTCTTCACCGTGCGCAGGCCCTTGGCATAGGCATGGCCCGACACCATGCCGGCGTCGTTGAGATCGGCCCACACCGCCGGAAGGTCTTCCTTCTTGACGCCGAGCAGGTCGATGCGCTGGCCGCCGGTGACCTTCACCGTCGGGATGTTGAACTTCTCGGCAACGTCGGCGATGGCGCGCAACTCGCTCGGCGTGGTGACGCCACCCCACATCCGCGGCACCACCGAATAGGTGCCGTCCTTCTGGATGTTGGCGTGGACGCGCTCGTTGATGAAGCGCGACTGCTGGTCGTCGCGATACTCGCCGGGCCAGGTCGCGAGCAGGTAGTAGTTGAGCGCCGGACGGCAGGAATGGCAGCCGTTGAGCGTCTTCCACTCCATGAAGCGCATGACGGCGGGAATCGTCTTGAGCTGCTGCTCGACGATGACGCGACGAACGTCGTCATGGCTGTGATCGGTGCATTTGCACAGCGGCTTGACCTTCGGCGCCGCCGAATAGTCGCCGCCGAGCGTGAACGCCAGCACCTGCTCGACGAGGCCGGTGCAGGAGCCGCAGGACGATGAGGCCTTGGTATGGGCGCGGACGTCGTCGAGCGTGAACAGCTTCTTCTCGGAGATCGCCTTGACGATTGCGCCCTTGCAGACGCCGTTGCAGCCGCAGATCTCGGTCTCGTCGCTCATCGCGGCAACCGAGTTCTGGCCGCTGACGCCGCCCTCGCCGAGATTGGCGGCGCCGAACACCAGCCGCTCGCGCATGTGCGAGACGTCGGTGCCGTCGCGCAGATGCTGGAAGTACCAGGGGCCGTCGATGGTGTCGCCATAGAGCACGGCGCCGACGATCTTCTTGTCCTTCAGGATGATGCGCTTGTAGACGCCGCGATTGGCGTCCTGCAGCACGATCTCCTCCTTGTCCGGCCCCGGCGCGAAGTCGCCGGCCGAGAACAGGTCGATGCCGGTGACCTTCAGCTTGGTCGAGGTGACCGAGCCGTCATAGGTGGCAAAGCCCTTCATCGCGAGGTGGTTGGCGCAGACCTTGGCCTGGTCGAACAGCGGCGCGACGAGACCATAGGTCTGGCGGCGGTGCTGCACGCATTCGCCGACCGCGTAGATGCGGCCGTCATAGGTCTGCATGGTGTCGGAGACGACGACGCCGCGTTCGCAGTATAGCCCGGCCTTCTTGGCGAGCTCGAAATTCGGGCGGATGCCGACCGCCATCACCACGAGATCGGCCGGCAGCTCGGTGCCGTCGCCGAAGCGCACGCCGGTGACGCGGTCCTCGCCCAGGATCGCCTGGGTCTGTGCCGGCATCTTGAACACCATGCCGCGCTCTTCCAGCGACTTGCGCAGCAGCCCGCCGGCCACCGGATCGAGCTGGCGCTCCATCAGGGTGTCGAGCAGATGCACCACCGTGACGTTCATGCCGCGCTTCATCAGCCCGTTGGCGGCTTCGAGGCCCAATAGGCCGCCGCCGATCACGACCGCGTTGCGATAGTCGGTCGAGGCCTTGATCATGCGGTCGACATCATAGATGTCGCGGAAGCCGATCACGCCCGGCAGCTCCTTGCCCGGCAGCGGCAGCATGATCGGATTTGAGCCCGTCGCGATCAGCAACCGGTCATAGGGAACGCGCTCGCCTGCCTCGGTGACGACTTCGCAGGTGCGGCGATCGATCATGCTGATCGTCTCACCCTTGCGCAGCGTGATGTTGTTGTCCTCATACCAGTCGACGGTATTGAGCATGATGTCGTCGACGGTCTTCTCGCCGGCGAGCACCGGCGACAGCAGGATGCGGTTGTAATTGCCGTACGGCTCGGAGCCGAACACCGTGATGTCGTAGAGATCGGGGGCGCGCTCGAGCAGCGCCTCGACCGTGCGGATGCCGGCCATCCCGTTGCCGATCACCACGAGCTTCTGCCTGGTCACTTTGTCGAGCATGGTCTGCCTTTCAATTCCGACGGCGCTGCGCAGCGACGCGATGTGCGTCGTTGATGGGCACCGATAAAGGTTGGAGTTGTAGGAAGCCCAGCCGCGGGCGCAGACCGTCTTCGATGACGACCGATGTTCCGTTGTCGGTTGATATTCAAAACGCGTGCCAACCCGGCGCGAACGAATCTCAATGCAAAATCAACAGGTTTTCCGCGATCTCGAATGTGCCCGATGACGCGCCGCGCGGCCGGCTGGCCGAATTTTTAGCCACGGCGATGATCTCTTGTGCAGCACAGCATCGCCGGCCGCAACGGCAATCGTGAACCCGCCATTGATACGCCATCGCGCGCTTGTGGCGCGTCGCACAAGAAAGCATCAGCGTGCGCGTTTGCACGGCGGCGCTTGCCGCTAGCCACGCCAATCCCGATCGCCGGACTCGGTTCGCGATCTCGCGGCAACGTCTTGCGACTGCAAGGCAAAGCGACGCGATCGATTCGATGGCACGCAAATTGCTGACCTGAACTTTTGACGGAGTGCGTCTCAACGACGAGCGCGCACCCGCATTCACCCACATTCGATTTATCTGCGCCCGAGAGAGCCGCACGTGTGCGGCCGTCTCCGCCGCATCACCGCGAGACGTTGCGATGAAGCTAGCTGAGTTCAAGAAGGCAGGTCACTGGCCGACCCTGCTCGCCGCGTTCCTGTACTTCGACATCAGTTTCATGGCGTGGGTCGCGCTCGGACCGCTGATCGTCTACATCGCGCGCGACATGAACCTGGCCGTGAACGAGAAGTTCACCCTGGTCGCCATTCCCGTTCTCGCCGGCGCGCTGTTGCGCGTGCCGATGGGCATTCTCGCCGACATCATCGGCGCCAAGCGCACCGGCATCATCGCCCAGCTCGTCGTGATCGCCGCGACCGCGTCGGTGTGGCACTTCGGGCTGACCAGCAAGCTCGCGATCGAGCTGTTCGGGCTTGCGCTGGGCGTTGGCGGCGCCTCGTTCGCGGTCGCCCTGCCGCAGGCGAGCCGCTGGTATCCGCCGCAATATCAGGGCGTGGTCATGGGCATCGCCGGCGCCGGCAATATGGGCGTCGTGCTCGATACCCTGCTCGCGCCGAGCATTGCCGAACATTGGGGCTGGCAGGCCGTGTTCGGCTGCCTCTTGATTCCGATGCTGATGGTGCTCGCCTATTACGCCGTCGCGGCCAAGGACGCGCCGGGCGAGCGCAAGAAGATCTCGCTGAAGGCCTACGGCGCGCTGCTGAAGGATTCCGACAGCCGCTGGTTCATGTTCTTCTACTTCATCACCTTCGGCGGCTTCGTCGGCCTCGCCAACGCGCTGCCACTCTATTTCACCGTGCAGTATCACGTCTCGGGCGTCGCGGCGGGCATGCTGGTCGCGCTGATCGTCGCGTTCGGTTCGGGATTCCGCCCCGTGGGCGGCATGATTGCCGACCGCATCGGCGGCATTCGTTCGCTGTCGATCCTGTTCGGCGGCGTCGTCGCGGCCTATCTCGTGATCGCCTTCATGCCGGAGGGCCCGACGGCGCCGGCTGCGGGCGGCTGGGCGTTGACCGAGCTGCCGCGCATCGCCTGGATCTCGGTGCTGCTGTTCTCGATCGGCGTGCTGGCGCTCGGCATGGGCAATGGCGCGGTGTTCCAGCTGATCCCGCTGCGCTTCCGCCACGAGATCGGCCTGATGACCGGGCTTGTCGGCTGCGCCGGCGGCATCGGCGGCTTCTTCCTCGCCCAGATGCTCGGCTTCGCCAAGGGCATGACCGGCGGTTTCGGCGCCGGCTTCCTGTTCTTCGGCGCGCTGGCGTTGCTTGGCTTCATCGGACTTGCGATGGTCAAGGTCCGCTGGCGCACCACCTGGGGCGCGGTGTCGGGAGCGCGCGTCTGACCGCTCGCTCCCCCGGGGAGAGGATAGCTCGGACGTGGCGAATGGCGCGCAACCGGATTTGGGCGTTCGCGTCGGCTTCGCCAGCGAGACCGGCAAGCGCGCCGCGAATGAGGACTATGTCGCGACCTGCCTCGGCCAGCCGGGCTCAGTGCACCGCGACGTCGTGGCCGCGGTCGCCGACGGCGTCGGCGGCCACAAGGGCGGACGCGAGGCCGCGGAGGTCGCGGTCCGCAGCTTCATCGACGCCTATTATTCGCTGCCCGAGACGCTCGGCGTGCGCCGCCGCGCCGCGCGGGCGCTGGAAGCCGCCAACAGCTGGATCTACGGTCAGGGCCGCGTCGATGCCGCGCGCAGCGGCATGGCGTGCGCGTTCTCCTCGATCATCCTGTCGCGACGGCAATGCCATGTGATCCATATCGGCGACACCCGCGCCTACCGCCTGAGCGACGGACGGCTGGAGCGCTTGACGCAGGACCATATCGCCGGCCGCGGCGACCTCGCCCACATGCTCAACCGCGCCATCGGTTTCGAGGAGTTCGCCCGCTTCGACTATACCTCGGTCGGGCTGCGGCAGCATGACCGTCTCGCGATCTGCAGCGACGGGGTTCACGGCGCCCTCTCCGATTCCCGCCTCCAGCAACTGCTGGAGGAACGCACGCCGCCGGACGAATCGGCGCACAGCATCGTCGATGCCGCGCTCGCGGCCGGCAGCAGCGACAACACGACCGCGCTGGTGCTGGACGTCGTCGACCTGCCGCCGGCGGATCGCGACGATCTCACCCACGCGATCGCGACACTGCCGATCCTCGACTTGCCGGAGAGCGGCGACACGATCGACGATTTCGCGCTCCACGACGTGCTGTCCGACGGGCGCTACAGCCGCCTGTTCAAGGCGACCGACAAGCGCGCCGGCCGCGAGGTCGTGCTGAAGTTTCCGCATCCGCGGGTCGCCAGCGAAGGTTCCTACCGCCTCGCCTTCGTGCGCGAGGCCTGGGTCGCCGCGCGCGTCCGCAGCCTCTGGATCGGCGAAATCATCGAGCTGCCGGCGGAGCGGCAGACCAGGCTCTATTCGGCAATGCCGCTCTACGAGGGCGAAACGCTGGAGCAGCGGCTTGGCCGCGCGCCGCGGCTGTCGCTCACCGAAGGCATCGCGATCGCAACCAAGCTCGTGCGCGCGGTCACGGCGCTGCACCGCGCCGGCATCATCCATCGCGACATCAAGCCCGACAATGTGATCCTGCTGAAGGACGGCGGATTGCGCCTCGTCGACCTCGGCGTCGCGCGCGTGCCGCTGCTGGAAGACTTTCCCGCCGAGGATATTCCGGGCACCGCGAGCTACATGGCGCCTGAACTGTTCGGCGGCAAGGCCGGGGATGAGGCCTCCGACCTGTTCGCGCTCGGTGTCACCGTCTACCGCATGTTCACCGCGAACTATCCGTTCGGCGAGATCGAGCCGTTCTCGCGGCCACGCTTCGGCAAACCGGCGCCGCTGTCACGCTACCGGCCGGACCTGCCGGCCTGGCTCGATGCCGTGATCGGCAAGGCGCTCAGCGTCGAGCCCGCGCAACGCTTCGGCGACGCCATCGAGTTCGCGCACGAGCTGGAAAACGGCGCCACCTGGGCCGGCCCCGCGGTCACGACCCGCAAATCGCTGCACGACCGCGATCCCGTGACCTTCTGGAAGGTGCTGTGCGCCATCCTGGCCCTGATCATCGTGGTGCTACTGGCGCGGCACTGATCCGCGCCAAGCCCCGCCGATCAGGCAACCAGCAACGCCGCCGCCCGTGCGAGCGGAACCGCTTCATCCCCGAGCACCAGCGCGATGGCGTCGCGCTCCCACGCGTCGTCGGCCGGGGCCAGTGGATCCTTCGTTGACAGGCGATGCTCGAGCACGAAGCGCGACAGCAACAGCCGCCGCGTATCGACCTCCGGCTGGGATCCTTCCCATGCGAGCATGATCGCCGAGGTGGCATGGTAGAGCGCGCTGGCGGCAAGCCGCGCCGCATGCTCCGAGCCGGGATCAGCCGCCACCCGCTCTGCAAAGGCAATCGCCCGGTGGAGCGCAACGCGTAGGCGCTCGCGGAACGGCTCGGGCAACACCTTCGCCTCGTCGAGGCGCGCCTGAAGGACAGCGGGAAGCGCCCGGTGCGCGCCGCTCTTGCCGACGGCGCGCGAAATGATGTCGAGCGCGTTGATGTTGCTGGTTCCCTCCCAGAGCACGCCGACATGAGCATCGCGCACCAGCCGCGGCTGCACCCATTCCTCGATATAGCCGTTGCCGCCGCGCACCTCCATCGCACCGGTAGCGACCGGAATGTTGTCGCGGCAGGCGCGGTACTTCAACAGCGGTGTCAGGATGCGCAGCAGGTCCCTCGCCTGCGCCGAACCGGCATTGGCATCGTCCATCGCGCGCGCGGCCACCAGCATCATCGACAGCGCCTGCTCGGTCGGCACGATCAGCTTCATCAGCTGACGGCGCAGCAGCGGGAAATCCATGACGCGCCGGCCAAACGCCGCGCGCGACGAGGCGCTGACGACAGCCTCGTTGACGCAGCGCCGCATCATCGCGGCGGCACGCACCCCGTGCGACAGGCGCGAGAGGTTGACCTGCTCCATCATCTGCTTGAGGCCCTGCGCCGGATCACCGACCAGATAGGCGACCGCGTTGTCGAGCCGGATCTCGCCCGACGCCATCGACTTGGTGCCGAGCTTGTCCTTGAGACGGACGATCCGGTAGCTGTTGCGCCGGCCGTCCTTGAGGCGGCGCGGCAGCGCGAACAGTGCGAGCCCCCTGGTGCCATCGGGCGCCCCTTCCGGCCGCGCCAGCATCAGCGCGACGTCGGCATCGGCGTGCGAGCAGAACCATTTGTCGCCGGTCAGACGCCAGACGTCGCCATCCCGGCGCGCAACGGTCTCGACCGCGCCGACATCGGAGCCGCCGGCGCGCTCGGTCATGAACTGGGTGCCCTTCCACAGCGTCGCCATGTCGTCCGACAGCATCTTCGGCAGCAGATAGGCCTTGAGCTCGTCCGAGCCGAACTTGCGGATCAGGTGCGTCGACGTGTCGGTGACACTGATCGGGCACATCAGCCCGAACTCGGACTGCACGAACAGATACTGAAACACATACTTGGCCACGGCCGGCAGCGGCCGGTCCATGCCGAACACGCCGGCGCGATGGCTCATGGCGTGAAACTGGAAATCGCCGAAGGCGATCGCCTCCATCTCGCGGTATGCCGGGTGATAATCGATCCAGTCCTCGTCGCGGCCGTAGGCGTCCCTCGGATTGAGCACCGGCGCATGCTTGTCGGCAATCCGCGCCAGCCGGTCGAGCCTGCCGCCCGCCAGTTCGCCGAGACGCTTGAAGTGCGGCTCCAGGCGCTCGCGATCCTCGCGCGACAAATAGAGCCCCACAAGGCCGCGAAGTCCGCGATCGAGATCATAGAAATTGAGGCCTGCGCAATCATGCGAGATATGACGGGCCGGATCGGCGGCATCGTTGGAGCTGCGAAGGTCGCGCGCGCTCATCTGCATCGGGGCTCTCCTTGTTCGGGATGACGTCGCAGCAGCCGTGCCGGTGCGCGGGATGTCATCGCTCGGTGTTCACACTTCGCCTGCAACATCGGGAACGATCGCGGCGATGTCCATCGGCGGAGCAGCTTGCGGGAATAATTTCAGATACGTGGAAGAAATGCCGGCCGTGCGCGGATCGTACGTCCGGTCATGCTGCACCGCGGACGCTTGACCTTCACTGGTTTCGCTGCACATTCGACAGCAGAAGGCGACAATGAATGTTGCAGCGCACCAGGCTTGCGCTGCGTTCAAGGACACCGGCGGCCAGAGATGAAGGGAGTTCGCTCCGATACCCAGCCCCCGTCCCGGCGGGGCCGCAGGCGCATCGTCGCCGACCGCGTGCGCACGCAACCGGACGATCCCGCGGCCATGGTGATCGAGGCCAACCGGCATGACGAGTTGTTTCGCGCCGCCGACGGCAGCCCCGATCCGTCAATCGTCAAGTCGGCGCATCGCGTGCTCCGCATCTTCGAGTATTTTGCCGAGATCGAGCGGCCAGCGGCCATGACCGAGATCGCGCGCCGGCTGAACTATCCGCCGTCGAGCACGTCGGCACTGCTGAAGAGCCTCGTCGAACTCGGCTATCTCGACCATGACCGGCAGGCGCGCACCTACCGGCCGACGGTCCGCATCGCCCTGCTCGGCGGCTGGCTCACGAGCGAAAGGCTGCCGGGCGTCACGCTCGATGCGATCACGCGCGAGCTGCACGAGGCGACGCGGCTGACCACCTTCGTGGTGGCGCGCAACCAGCTCTACAGCCAGTATATCCGCGTGCTGCAGGGCACGACGCCAGTGCGCTATTATCTCGAGCCCGGCGCGCGGCGGCTCCTGACCCACTCGACGCCGGGCCGGGTGTTTCTCAGCCTGATGAACGACGAGGATGCGCGGCGGATCGTGCAGCGGATCAACGCCGAGGAAGCGCCGTCATCCGCGGTCCGCTTCGGCGATATCCAGCATGCGCTGGCGACAATCCGCCGCCAGGGCTTCGCCTATACGCGCGACATGGGAACTCCCGGCCTGAGCGCAATTGCAATGCGACTGACCGAGGCCGACCAGACGCCCCCGCTGGTCATCACTGTCGCCGGCCCGAGCTCGATCGTCTCGGCGGAAGGCAAGGCGATCATCGGCAAGATGCGCGAGCTGGTCGAACGGCAGTCGCCCGGCCTGCTGCCGCAGATCGACCTCGACGCAGCGCCGATCGAGACCTGAGATCGGGCGGGCTACGCGGCGCAAACGCGCCCAATCGATGTTCCTACGACCCCGCGCGGCGGATCGTGATCCGGGTCTCGTCGGTCATGTCCTTGAGCTCCTTGTTCGGCTCACGATAGAGGTGACGCTCGATCTGGACGATCCGGCCATCGGCGGTCTTGCTGCACGTCTCGTCGACGAATACGCCACCGACCTCCTGCTTGTCGGCGCCCGGCTTCGCCTCCGAGCAGCTCCAGCCGTCTTCGCCGTAGCGTGACTTCGCCTGTAGGCCGAGCAGGAACGCCTTCTTGCGCAGATAGAGCCGCGCCTTGGGATCGGTCTCGATCGTCAGCGCCGCGATCCTGGCGTCCTTGTCGATCATGACGGTCAGGATCGCCGGATGGCCGCCCACCATGGTGCCTTCCCGCGCGGTCTCGCGGTCATACTCGAAGCGGATGCTGCGCAGCTGGTCCGGCCCGGCCGGGCAAGCCGCCCACTGCGCCCATTCCGCCAAACGGTGCGTCTTCTCACCGACGCAGGTCAGGTTGATGTATCCCGCGTCGGGAACGCTGCTGATCGCCATGCCGACATTGATGTCGCGCAGGTCTCCTGCGGTCGCCATCGCCGGCACGGCCGCGGCGATTGACGCGGCGAAGACCAACCCGCGGATTGCCGATCTCTGCTTGCTCATGGCTTTGCCTTCTCGCTCTGGTCGGACGACGCGGCGGCGTGGCCGGCCTCCTTGTAGATATTGCAGACACGCGAACCGTCGCCGAAGAAGGCAATGCATTCGTCATAGTTCGGCTCACCCTTGCCCTTGACGTGGGCGAGCACGTAGTCCGCGACCGCCTCGATCTCGTTCGGCCGCAGGAACACATTCGCCTCGGGCGGCATGCGATCCGCGACATCCTGCCGGGTCATCTCGTAGCATTTCGTGGTGTCATAGGAGCCGCGCACGAAGAACGGCATGCCGGTGCCCGGCCGTCCGCAGGTCACGGTCTCGATGATCTGCTCGCGGGTCAGCTCGGTCTTGCGCAGCGACAGCGCATCGCCACCATAGCCGCCGCCGCCATTGCCGTGCCATTTGTGACAGCCGACGCAATTGCCGCGCTTGAACACCGCCTTGCCCGCATCGGTCGGATCACTCGCGGACTGCGCGTGCGCTATACCCATAGATCCCATCACCAGCGCGCAGCCTAGCCACGCGCCAACCAGCCATGTTTGCTTCATTTTGTTTTGTTTCTTCTCTCGGCCAGACCGACGCGGGAGGCTTCGACGTGAAGCCTCCCGCGCTTGCGATGTCAGAGCGCGAACACGTAGAGCATCGAGCCCGGCTGCATCCGCTTCAGCTCGGGCGTGGCATCGATGAACCACTTGTCCCAGGCACCGCCGAGGCCGACCAGGATCGCGACATACTGCTTGCCGTCCACCGAGAACGTCATCGGGGGCGCATTGACGCCACCGCCGGTGTTGAACTGCCAGAGCTGCTGCAGCGATTTCGCGTCGTAGGCGATCACCTCGCCGGACGGCTGTCCGGAGAACACGAGGTCGGGCGTCGCCAGGATGCCGCCGAGGTTCGGGAATTGCGTCTCCGCCTTCCCTGCCACCTTGCCGGTGGTGACGTCGATCGCAGTGACGCTGCCGGTAATCTTGACGTTCTGGCTCGGCCCGCCACCGGTGAAGAACTCGCGCGCCTTGACCTTGTCCGGCGTCATCTCCTCGACCTTGATGTGGTTGCAGCTCTCGATGACGGGAATGTACCAGAGCTTCAGGTTCGGATTGTAGGCGGTCGGCGGCCAGTTCTTGCCGCCCATGTTGCCGGGGCAGATATCCGTCTCCTTGTTGGTCCGGCTCGGCGTCACCGACGCATTGTACTTCTGCACGCCCTGCTTCGGATCATACTCCACCGGCTTGCCGGACTCGGGATCGAGACCCTTGGTCCAGGTCACCTTCTTGACGAAGGGCAGACCCCAGACGAACTTGCCGGTGTTGCGATCGACCGCATAGGCAAAGCCGTTGCGATCGGCCTCGAGCGCGAGCTTCAGCGTCGTGTTGTTCGGACCGGGGACGTCGACCAGCACGTTCTCCGCCACGCTGTCATAGTCGTAGGGATCGTTCGGCGTGTGCTGGTAGTGCCACTTGATCTTGCCGGTGTCGGCATCCAGACCGAGCGACGAGTCGGTGTAGAGGTTGTCGCCGGGCCGGTATTCGTTGTCCCAGTCCGGTCCGGGATTGCCGACGCCCCAGACGATGGTGTTGGTCGACGGGTCGTAGCTGCCGGTGACCCAAGTCGATCCGCCACCGCTCGCCTTGGCGTTCTTGTCGTCCTTCCAGGTTTCGGAACCGGGCTCGTCCTTGCCCGGGATGGTGTGGGTGCGCCAGACTTCCTTCTGGCTCTTCAGGTCGGTCGCGGCGACCCAGCCGCGAATGCCGTATTCGGCGCCAGCGACGCCCGTGATTGCCATGCCCTTGACGATCAACGGCGCGCCGGTGATCACCTCACCCTTGTCGGGATCGGCGACCTGACGCTGCCAGGCGACCTGCCCGGTCTCCTTGTTGGTCGCGATCAGGCGGCCGTCGAGCGTGTGCGAGATCACGAGGTTGTCCCACAGCGCGACGCCGCGGTTGTCGACGCCGCAGCAGGCGACCGCGCCGGCCCAGTCGTGGTCGGTCTTGGGATCCATCTTCCAGAGCAGCACGCCTTTGCCGCCGTGCGCGTCGATCTTGTAGACCGAGCCCCAGCCGTCGGTGACGTACATGAATCCGTTCTCGACGATCGGAGTTCCCTCCAGGCCGCCGTGCCCCCAGATTCCGCCGCCCTCGACGCCGCCGAGATGCATGGTCCAGGCGACCTTCAGGTTCTTGACGTTGTCCTTGTTGATATCCGCCAGCGACGAGAAGCGGGTCGCCGAATAGTTCTTGTGGTGGTGCAGCCAGTTGCCTGCTTCCTTGTCAGCATTGAGCAGGCGCTCCTGGTTGACATCGTCGGCGAGCGCGAACGAGCCCGCGAAGGTCGCGGCGGATGCTACTGCCGCCGCGAGCATGTGCGATTTAACCCAATTCAACCTTGTCATGAGTTCATTTCCTCCGGATCCAGCGTTCTTCATTGATCGAACCGCCCGTCATACACGGGCAGTTGCGCGAGAAGCCTTGCGTCCCGGCGCGTGATTCTTCACACCCGCCGCCTTCTTTGGTCACGTGTCTTGGGTCACTTCTGGACCCGCACCTCCGTCTCGATGGTTCCAGCTTTCTGAAAAACGATCGCGCATTTGAAGGTCTCGCCCGGCGCGAGCGCCTGACGCAACTGCAGCAGCATGACGTGATAGCCCTCGCGCTTCAGCTCGAGCGTCGCCTTGGCCGGGACTGGTATATTGGATATCGAGCGCATGGCGGGCGCGCCTTCGCCGCGATCGACGATGTGGCGCTCGGAAAAATTCGCGACCGGGCAGCGGACACGGAGCAGCGCGTCGGCGCTGTCGGCCTCGTTCTTGATCGTCATCGTCAAGGGAAGGTCTCCGCCTTCTTTGTCCGCAGCCGGTACGCGCGCATCCACAATCTGCAAGGATTCGTTCGCGACGGCGTGATGCACCACTCCGAACGTGCTGATCAGGCAGAATAATGGCAACGCGATCCATGATCTGCACTTCACGGTCCTGCACGCAACGGCGCAATGCAACCCCCGCTCGAACGACATCAAGTTTTCTCCCGACATGATTTTTGCAGCATTGTTTCATGCTTCGTCGCGCGCGACCAGCAATTGAGGATCGGGAACCCAACATCAATGCGATTTCGGTACGCATAGCCGTCATGCTAACTTTTTGTGCATGAGTGATCTCGATACACTTCCACCAGAACAGCGCGATGCAGCGCATGCTGCGCTGCGTGAGGTGATCGGCAGGACAACGGCCGACGCCGTGACGCCGATCTCAGGCGGCGCCACGTCGGCGCGATTATTTCGGATCGATGCAGGCGGCAGGAATTATTTGCTACGACTCGAGGGACCGCCGAGCCCGCTGCGCAATCTATATCAATATGGTTCACTGCGCATCGCGCCGCGACTCTATTACGTCGAATAGACGTCGCGCGTCGGCTGCCGCTGGATAAAATCCATCACCGCGAGCGCCTTTGCCAGCGCCGCCGCCGAAGCTGCTTGCGAGCGGCCGCTGTCGCCGACCACGCCCAGATCACGGTCGCGGAGCGCAGCTCACTGCGGCACCGGATGCAGCCGCGCCAGTTGATCAAGCGACAACCCGGCTTCACGATCGCTCAAGGGAAAGCGAACAATGACGTCCTGGCGCGCAAGTTGGCCCCACAGCGCGTCCGACGACCATTTCTGCGGCTCGGGTCCGCGCGGACCGTCAATCCAGATGAAATACCATTCCGCCATAGGCCGCGACCAAAGCTCCCTCTCCGGAAGATTGGTCCTTCGCCGGCCAATCCGCAACGCCGGATTTTCGCGCCGGCCTGCAGTTCTGGACCTATTCGTAGGGCCGGCCGTCCTTGTGCAGAAAGCGGCCGTTGGAGCTCGGGCTCATCATATCGATGTCGGAACAGGTGATGACGTCGGCAGGCGAGCGTGAGCCGACCTCGAGATAGGTCGCCGTCATCTGCGACCGGTTGATCATGTGGTGTCCGTTGCCGGAATTCTTCGGGAACGCCGCGCAATCGCCGGCGCGCAGCACTGTCTCGCCGCCGTCCTCGATCAGCACCACCTCGCCAGCAAGCACATAGACGAACTCATCCTCGTCCGAATGCCAATGGCGCTGGCTCGACCAGTTGCCGGGCGGCAGCCGCATCAGATTGACGCCGAAATCGGCGAGCCCGCCGGCGTCGCCGAGACGCTGCCGGATTCGTTCCGCGCACGGTGCGGTGAATTCGGCCGGATAGCCGGACCCCTTGCGTTCCGGCACTTTTGTCAGATCGATCTTCGGCATGGCAGCGTCCCCGGGGCGATGACAGCAAACGAATGCGTGGCCCTAAGCGTGGATGTGCGGCTACCGCAACGAGCCGCCGGAATTGTGACACTCCACCTTGCGCGACATCAGGCGCTGCCGACCAAGTCCTTTGCCATCAGGATGTCATCGTAGTAGCGGCCGTCGATCTTCAGGGCATGCCTCTCCAGCCCGTACTCGACAAAGCCGGCGCGCCGGTAGAGCCCGCAGGCAGGCTCGTTACCCTTCACCACAGCGAGCTGCACCAGCTCGACCGATTGCGCGGCGAGCTCGAGCGCGGCATCGACCAGAAGCCGGCCGACACCGGCGCGTCGCGCCTGCTGTCGCACATACATCCCGACCAGCATGCCCTTATGTTGCCGTTTCAGCCCTTCCGCCGCGATGAAGCCAACGATGCCGGCGAGTTCACCATCGCGAAACGCCCCAAGTATCGCCGCCCCGTGCGCGAGCCTCTCCGCGAACCATTCGACCGGATGCACGCTCTCCGTCTCATACGCACTGCCGAACGCCTCCGGACTGAAGCGCAGCGCCTCGAGACGGATGCCGCGATAAAGCGCGGCGTCCGCAGGCAAGAGGCGGCGAATCTCGATTGATTGCGTCGTCATTCCGTGTCCTGTCTCCGTCGCGGCAGCACCGCCGCTCGATCGGCATGTCGATCGCGGTATCTATCGCAAGGCCAGCCTATTCCAAAGGGGATTGGAGCGGGCAAGGGAATCGCCCCTCGCATCCACGATATCGGCCGTCGCATGGCGGTAGACTCCGGATGACGCTTGCCTGACACTGGCGCATCGAGGAGAAGCTTATGGTTTTCTGGATTGCGTGTGCGGCTGGATTGGCGACAGCTTACCTTCTCGGTTCAATACCCGCGGGCTATCTCGCCGGGAAACTGCTCAAGGGCATCGACATCCGGGAGCACGGCTCCAGGTCCACCGGAGCCACAAACGTCTTGCGTACCCTGGGCAAGTGGCCCGCGTTGGCGGTCCTGCTGGTCGATGTGCTGAAGGGCGCCGGCGCGATCGCGTTTGCCCGCTGGTTCTATCCCTGGCTCGGAACATTGCCGACCGTCACGCCACCGACCGCGAGCGATCTGCAAGCCTTGCTGCCTTGGGCGGTCTGCCTGGCCGGACTTGCGGTATTGCTGGGCCACAGCCGTTCGATCTGGTTGAATTTTACCGGTGGCAAATCCGCCGCGACGGGACTCGGCGTGTTGCTGGCGCTGTCCTGGCCGGTCGGTTTAGGCGCCGCCGCGGCCTTTGGCGTTGTGCTGGCCATCTCCCGGATTGTGTCGCTCGGTTCGATGCTGGCGGCGCTCACTACGATCGCGCTGGTCTGCGGCCTAGAGCAGCCATTGCCATATCGGCTGCTGGTCATCGCAGGTGGCCTTTACGTGATCACGCGCCATCGTGCCAACATTCAGCGGCTGCTGGCCGGGACCGAGCCGCGCCTGGGATCAGGCGGACGAGAATCGCAAGCGGCGTCACAAGGCTAGTGTGTGCACTCGGAGGCGGCCGACGTCGCAAGCAGCGGCCCGCCACAGGTCGTGTCGCGCCGCTGCAGTACCGGCAGCGTGCCCAAGTCCGTCACGCCGTCGGATGTGCTCCCGAAACGGCCTCGATGACGTTTGACGAATGCGTAACAAAGCCGAAGCATTTCTTGACGTTGAAGAGAGTTGCTTCAACGCAGTAGCCCGGCGAGGTCGTTGCGCAGCAGTCCTCGACCAGGAGGCAACCGTAGCCCAGGAAGTTCGCGTCGGTGAGCGAATGCAGCACGCATTGATCGGTGTTGACGCCGGCAAACAGGATCGTCTTGGTTCCGAGATTGCGCAGAATGCTGTCCAGCGGCGTGTCCCAGAAGCCGCTGATCCGGTATTTGTCGACGTGAATGTCCTCGGGCTCCTGCTTCAATTCATCGACCACAGCCGCGGCCCAACTGTCCTTCTGCAGCACACGCGCGCCACTGCCCGGCAACGGCTCGCCAAGACCGATGCCGACGCCCTTCGGCTTGTAAAGATGGAGCTGGTTGGGCGCCATGTTCTTCAGATCGGGCCGATTGCCCCAGTTCAGCCAGATGACGTGCACGCCGGCCTTCCGCAACACCGGGAGAAGCTTCTGCAGCGGCTCGATCGGCGCCCGATCCGGCGTGTGGTCGAGGCCGAGATGGTCGACCCATCCCCCCTTCGCGCAGAAGTCGTTCTGCATGTCGACGACGATGAGAACAGTGCGATGCAGATCGACCGTCACGGTCTGAGGCTGCGCATCGATCGTGACCGCCCTGGGCAGCGGCGGCGCCATCGCCATGTTGACGTTGTTGTCGTCAACCAGCCATTTGTAGCCGGGAGCAGACCCAAGGGGATTGGCGGTGCCGGGCTCTGTGGATTCCGCGGCCTTTGCTAGCGTGGAACTCGTCATCGGATTGTCCTCCCTTGCCTACGTTTTCTTGAAGTCTGTTACGGATCAGCCGCCGCGTTCGAACGGAATGGTCAGGGCCGAGGGCTGTCTGCTCTTGCCGACGAAGCCCGCGATAGCGACCAGCGCCAGCAAATATGGCAGCAGCAACAGGAGCGCGACCGGGACATCGAGCTGCAGCGCCGGCACCAGGAATTGCAGCGCGGTCGCGAAGCCGAACAGCAGGCACGCCGCCAGCGTGTACCAGGGATTCCAGCCGCCGAAGATCACGGCCGTAATCGCAAGATAGCCCGCGCCCTTGGTCATGTTCTCGGTGAACGTATTGCTGTCCGCAACCGACATGAACGCGCCGCCGAGGCCGGCCAGGATGCCGGCGTAGAGCACGCCGAGATAGCGCGTCCTGGCGACGCTGATGCCGGCCTTGTCCGCAGCGCGCGGATCCTCGCCGACCGCCCGCACCGCCAGCCCGAACGACGTGTACTTCAGGATCAACCACGTCACGACAACCATCAGGACGCTGACATAGGCAAGGCCGGTCTGGTTCGCCAATGCCGGCCCGATTACCGGGATATGAGCGAGCCACGGCAGATTGAGCTGCGCGAAGCCGGGAATCGGATCGCGCGATAGCGGCCCGAAGATCTCACGGTAGAGAAACGTGGTTGTTCCCAGCGCCAGGATGTTGAACCCGATCCCCACCACCAACTGATTTGCGCGCAATGTCACGCTCAGCACGGCCTGGACCGCGGCAACCGCCATCGCGACCAAGACGCCGGCCGCCACGCCGAGAAGCGGCGAGCCGGTCGCCCACGATGCCAGCGCCGCCGTAAAAGCGGACATCAGCATCATGCCATCGAGGCTGAGATTGAGCACGCCGGCGCGCTCGCTCAGCATCTCGCCGGTTGCGGCGAAGATGATCGGAACAGCAAGACGGAGTCCGGAACCGATGAACACGGCCATTTGTTCGTCAATCATCGGGTCACCTTTCGGTTGGTGAGGATTGCGGAGCCTGCAATAACAATGACGATCAGGCCCTGGCAGATCAGGACGACGGCGGACGGGACATGCGCCGAGATTTCCATGTTGATGGATCCCGATCGCAGGAAGCCGAACAGCAGCGCACCGATCACCACGCCGACGGCCGAGCCGCGCGACAACAGGCCGACGACCAGGCCGTCAAATCCGTAACCCGACGAGAAATCGCTCGTCAGATAGAACTGCTGGCCGAGGATCATGATCGCGCCGCCGAGACCGCCCAGACCGCCGGAGACCGTCATGGCCAGGATCACGTAGAAGCTCGTCCGCATGCCGGCGCGGCGAGAGGCCACAGCATTCAAGCCGACGGCGCGCAGCCGCAGGCCGAGCGTGCTGTGCTTGAGCACCAGCCACACCACAACGACGGCGATCGCCGCGATCAGCAGACCGATATGGAGCGGAGATCCGTTGTCCGGGAACAGCAGCGGCAGCTTGGTCGTGTCAGGAATCTCCGCCGATTCCGGCAGCGACGACACGTCGCTGATCGGCTTGCGCAGCAGGTGAAAGGATTCGACCGACCAATACACGAGCGGCAACGCAATGAAGCTCAACAGCAATGTGCTGATGACCTCGTTGGTGCCGCGCGCCGCCTTGAGGAAGCCGGCCAGGCCGCCCCAAACCGCTCCGGCGATGGTTCCCACAGCGAGCGGCACGATGAACGCCAGTCCCAACGGCAGGTCGCCGGCGCCATGCAGGGCCGCTGCCGTCGCAAACATCCCGCCCATCGCGATCTGCCCCTCGCCTCCCACATTGGTCAGGTTGGCACGGCTGGCGAAGATGAAGCCGAGCCCGACCAGTGCGAGGCTGATGGCGCGATTGATCGAAGCACCGATGTTGAAATCGCTTGCCGCCATGCCGTCCCAAAAGGCTTCGATCGCCTCGAGGACGGATGCACCGGTGGCGGCGATGATGAGCAGGCCGATCCCGAGCGCGATGATGGTCGACACCACCGGAACCAGAACCTGCAACGGCACGAGCTCGAGCCTCGCGCCCTTTGCGACCCGCGCAAGCTTCGGATTCTTCATAACCATGGCCAACCTAGACATGCGCGTGCCCCGACATCATCGCTCCGATCGCCTCGCGGCTGAACGACCCGGCCGCGAGTTCGCCAACCAGCTTTCCGCGGTAGATCACCGCAATCCGATCCGACACCGCCATCAGCTCCTCGAGCTCGCTCGAGATCAAAAGCACCCCGAGGCCGTCATCGCGCGCGGCACGGATCCGATTGTAGACCGCCTCGATCGCACCGACGTCGAGGCCGCGCGTCGGCTGCGCGGCGAGCAGGAACACCAGCGGATCGAGCGACAGCTCACGCGCGAGCACCGCCTTCTGCTGATTGCCGCCGGAGAGGCTCGCCATCGAGACGTCCGGGCTGCTCGCCCGCACGTCGAAGTCGCGCATCATCGCCTCCGCCGCCTTGCGGCGCGCCGACTTGTCGAGCAGGCCGAAGCGGCTGAATCTTCCGATCGCGCCGAGAAACAGGTTCTCGGCCACCGACAATTCCTTGATGCAGGCCACCGCGTGCCGATCCTCGGGCACGATGCCGACACCCGCATCCGCAATCTCCTGCGGCGTGCAACCGGCGACCTGTGTCCCGCCGACCACGATCGCGCCGGCGCTTGGCGAGGCGAGCCCGGCAAGGATCAGTCCGAGCTCGGTCTGGCCGTTGCCCTCGACGCCCGCGATCCCGACGATCTCGCCGGTGCCGACCGTGAGGCTCAGGCCATCGAGCCGCGGCACCCCATGCGGGTCGCGATACACGAGGTCCGAGATCTGCAGCACCGCCTCACCCGGCGACACCGGACCGGCCGCGTCTGCGGGTTTCGCCTGCGTCTTGTCCTCGATGTCGACAGCGGCGGCGAGCACCGACCCTACCGACTGAACGTCGCGGCCGACCATCGAGCGCACCAGCGACCGGATGTCGGCACCGTCCATCGCGACGGTCTCGATGATCCGGCCCTGTCGCAGCACCGTCGTGCGGTCGGCCACGCGGCTGATTTCGCCGAGCTTGTGCGTCACCAGGATCACGGACTTGCCGCGCAGCGCCACCTGGCGGCAGATCGCCAACAGCGCGTCGATTTCGTCCGGCTGCAGAACGGCCGTCGGTTCGTCGAGCACGAGCAGCTGCGGATCGCCGAGCAGGCACTTGATGATCTCGACCCGCTGCCGCTCTCCGACCGAAAGTTCGTCGATCCGCGCCTCGGGATCGATTTCGAGGCCGTATTCCGCCGCGAGCTGCTCCATCCGCACGATGATGTCCTGCGGCTTCAGCACCGCGCTGGCGCGGCCGAGCATCAGGTTCTCGGCCACGGTCATGTTGGGCACCAGGCTGAAATGCTGATGCACCATCACGACGCCGCGCTGCAGTGCCTCCGCCGGGCCGCGCGGATCGAACGGCTCTCCGCCCAGCGTCATCGTGCCGCCATCTGGCCGGTGCACCCCGAACACCAGGTTGCACAATGTCGATTTGCCGGCGCCGTTCTCGCCAAGCAGGCAATGCACCTCGCCGCGCTCGATCAGCAGCGATATGTCGTCGAGCGCGGTGAAAGCCCCGAAGCGCTTGGTCAAGCCAGACAGTTCGAGAAGAGCCACGGTCAACCCACCTTGACTTTGATCTTGCTCGACAGCAGGTCGTCCCTGAGCTCCTTGATCTTGGCCTGGATCTCAGGCGTTGCGCCGGCGCAGATCTCGATGTCGGCCGAACGTGGCCCCATCGCGAGGCCGAACTGCTTGTACTCCGGGTGCCACGTTCCGGCGACGGCCTGGTCGATGGCATATTCGACCATGAAGCCGATGCCGCTGACCGTGTAGGCGATGTAGAGCGGATTGTTGTCGGAGCAGTAGTTGGTATAGCTCCCGATCATCCTGGTGCCCTTCTCGCGCGCCGCCTGCTCCATTCCGCGCACGCCGAGATTGAGAATGTTATAGTGGACGTCAGCCCCCTGCGCGACCGCGGCAAGGGTCGCTTCCTTCGCCTTGGCGACGTCGTCAAAGTCGCCGGTGTAGGTCACGAAGCATTTGGTGTCCGGCTTGACGTGCTTGGCGCCGTTCGCGAATTCCGTTCCGGTGTTGACGATCGCCGGTATTTCAAGCCCGCCGGCGTAGCTCACCGCGCCGTTCTTCGACATCATCGCGGCGACCGCGCCGGCAATGAAGCCGATCTGGGCCTGCAGCACGTCGTATTGCGCGACGTTTTCGGTCGGTTGTCCGGTCGGGCCGACGATGGAGAACTTCACCTTCGGGAATCGTTTGGCGACCTTGAGCACCGATGCCTGGGTCTGCCCCGCGGCGCCGATCACCATGTCGTTCTTGCTCGCGAGCGTGACGAGCGCCTGCTCCATGTCAGCGAACTTGACGTTCTCGATCGACGTGATCACGACCTTGTTGCCGTGGCGTTGCTCGGCCGCCTTCATGCCGTTATATGCCGACTCCATCCAGCCATGGTCGGCCCGCGACCCTGGAATGAGAATGCCGATGCGCAGCGGCTTCGCAGCATCGTCGGCGAAGGCGAGCCGGCCTGATGAACCGATCCAGGCTGCCGAGAGCAGGCCTGCTTGCAGAAATGCACGACGGGTACCGTTCATGTGTTTCCTCCTGTTCGTTCCCGGTGTTGCCGCAATCTTTGTTGCGGCATTTTTTGCATCGACGGCGCGACTGCCGCCGTCATTTTCAGTCTCGAAGCAACGTCATCTCGTGGCCATCGTCGCCAGCGCGTCGACGGCGTCGACGAAGCATTTCATCGGAGCCTGCACGACGCCGGCGCCGATGATCCCCATACCCGGCTCCTTGTGCGCCGTTGCGGTGTTGATGACCGGCCGCATGCTTTCGTCCACGACCTTGCGGATGTCGATGCCGACCGGAGCTCCGATGAAGTCGAGCATCGGCAGAGTGAAGCCGGGATTGCGGCCGATCGTGACGTGCGCCATCTCGCGCGAATAGCGCAGCGCGTCCTGCGGCGTGCCGCCGACGAACTGCACCATCGCCGGAGCCGCCGCCATCGCGAACGCGCCAAGCCCCGCAGTCTCGGTGATCGCACTGTCGCCGATGTCGGGATTGGCATCGGCCTCGCTGAAGCCTGGCAGGAACAGGCCGACGGGGATGTCGGCCGGACCGACAAACCATTGCCCGTTCAGCCCGCTGACGCGGACGCCGACATTCACCCCATTGCGCGCCATTGCGGTGACGATGCTGCTGAACGGCACGCCGTGCGCGGCATCCATGGTCGCCTTGCATGCCGCCATCGACAGGCTGAGGAAGAACATGTCGTCCGCCCCGATCGTCCGCAGCGTCTCGTGAACCAGATCGCGCGAGATCGAGGACTTGAGCAGCGATTCCGTGACGGCGCGATACAGCAGCAGGGTCGCCGCCGTGTTGCGGTTGTGGACGTCGTCGCCCATGTGCAGCGACTGCGACATCAGCGGCTTCAACGGCAATCCACCGTCGACGCCAGCGACCGCGGCCTTCAGACATGGCGCCAATACATTCTCGATGAGCTTGAGGCCTTCGATCACCTCGGGCGCGAACGCGCCGAACCGCAGCGTCTTGGCGCCGCCGGATTCCATCATCGGTGCATAGGCGCGATTGCCGGTGATCTGGTTCAGCACCACGAACAGCGGCATCGAGGGTGAGATGATCCCGGTCATCGGCCCGACCGCGCCGAATTCATGGCACGGTGCGAAGCGGATGCCGCCTGCCGCGACGAGCTGCTCGGCCTCTTGCTGGGTCGTCGCCCATTTCTCGTAGAGGATTGCGCCGACGACCGCCCCCTTCATCGGGCCGCACATATCGTTCCAGGCGATCGGCGGGCCGGCATGGAGCAGCGTCCGGCCCATGTCCGGCCAGACTTCGGATGCGTGCGCCGCGACGTCGACCCATACCGGCTGTGCGGTCAGGATGCGCTCGAGCACCTCCGCATTGGCGCGATCAATCCGCGATCCGAGGCAGTCCGCATCGCTGGCATCGCCAACCAGCTGCGCAAGATTCCAGGCGACCTCGGGACTTCCGTCGCCGACCGGCTGCCACTGCAGACGCACCAGCGGGGCTCCGCTGCTCTCGACACCGCGATCGAGGCCGGAGGCGCCGAGGCTGATGACAGATGTCTTGTTCCGGAGCGCGGAAGGGACTGCGTTCATCATCGTTCTCCACCTTGCATCGCACGGCGCCCTGTGGCGTTGTCGTCCACGGCCATGCGGCTCGCGATGGCTTGCGCGGCGCGGGCCGCGCCCGTGCTGCTGCCGACAATCTCCGCGCCGGCGTCCGCCAACATGGCTTTCTGGGTCTCATAGGGCTGCGGATCTGAATCCGTGCCGCAGACGAAGCAGACCACGGGAAGCTCCCGCCCCTGCGCTCGCGCCGCGGCCTTCCCCCGCCGGATCGCCGGAGCCAGGATCTCCGCCGGATTGGGGTGGCTGCCGTAACCGAGCACGACGTCCAGGACGATGCAGGCAACGGTCGGATCGTCCGCTTCCTTGAGCAGCCGTTCGATCCGCACGCCATAGTCGATCATCGGATGTGGACGCCCCACCGTGAATTCGTCGCTGCCGAGATCGATCGCCGTGTGCCCGTGGCTCACTTCCACGTCGGCCAGACGATCTGCGCCGGCAAGCGGCGCGTTCGACCGGGCACGAATGCCCGCCGCCCGCCAGATGGTCTGGGCTTCCGAGCAAAACGTTCCGCCGGAGTAGAGACCGCGCAGGTAGCGCTGCGAGGGTGCCAGCGACGCACAGACCCTTGTTGCCAACTGTTCGATCGCACCTTCGTTACGCTCGGGCCGGCCGGGCGCCGCAAGCGCGACGGCCTGCCGCGCCGTCTCCTCGAGCGACGCCGTGCGGTGAACATTGCCGGCGGATGCAGCCGGCTCGCCGCCGAGGAAGCAGATCACGACCGGCTTTCCAATCGCGCTGGCGCGCTCGATCACCCGCTTCTGCACGTCGGGCGCGGGAGGTTTGGAGACGATGGCGACAACTTTGGTCTGCGCGTCGGCGGCGAGCAGCTCCAGGCCCTGCAACATGGTGATGCCGCCGACCTCGCTGGAAACGTCGTGGCTGCCGGTGCCGATCGCCTGCGAGATGCCCTGGCCATGACGATGGATCTGGCACATCACCTCCTGCAAACCCGTTCCCGACGCGCCAACGAGCCCGATCGCGCCGCGCCGAACGACGTTGGCAAATCCAAGCGGCACGCCATTGATGATGGCCGTGCCGCAATCCGGTCCCATCACCAGCAGGCCCTTCTGCGCCGCAACGCGCTTGATGGCCTGCTCCTGTTCGATCGGCACATTGTCGCTGAACAGCAGCACGTTCAGGCCCTGGCGCAGGGCCTTCAGGGCTTCCGCGGCGGCATAGGGGCCGGGCACCGAGATCAATGCGAGGTCGGCATGATCGGCAATCGCGACGCCGCCGGAAATCGAGCGCGGCGGCGCTTCCGCCGCGGCTTCAGTCGATCCGCCCTTCGGCTCTTCACCGGCGATCAGGGAGTGAATCTCCCGCTCGGCGGCTGCGAGCTTTTCGGGCGCATCGTCCGCCACGACGATCATGATATCGCCCGGCTTGGCGCTCTCGAGCGCCGGACTCATCAGCCCGGCCTGCTGCAGGAACTCCTTGTTGCTGCGCGTTCCCATCAGCAGCGTGACTCGCTGCACGCCGGTCCGCGCGACCGTGACCTGCGAAATCCGCATCAACGACACGGAATCCTTGTACAGGTTCGCCTTTATGCTGGATTGAATGGCCATTGCCTTGTCGTTCCCTTGAATCCCGCAGGCTGCTTGTTTGTCTTGTATGTGTGAGCTTGAGCCAGCGGCCAGCTCGATCGCCTGATCAGATTGAGGCGCAGATGCGCCCCAACTGCTTCAACTCGATGAGCGCGGGCCATCTTGCTCGACGCTCGAATGCAGATTGGCGCGGGCGAATGTCCCGCCGACGCGCCAATCCCGGTGGTTACTGAACGACGTGCGTCCCCGTCTCGCCCCGCAGCGCAGCCATGGCGCAATCGAGGTGACTGATGATCGCGCGCTTGCCGCCGCCCTCGAGAAACCGGATCGCCGCATCGACCTTGGGTCCCATGCTTCCCGGAGGAAAATGTCCTTCGCGGTGATAGGCCTTGATCTCCTCGAGGCTGACCTGGTCCAGTTCCTTCTTGTTCGGCTTGCCGAAATTCACCGCAACGCGCGGGACCGCGGTCAGGATCAGCAACTCCTCGATGCCCAGCACATTGGCGATATGAGCGGATGTCAGATCCTTGTCGATGACGGCCGGCACGCCGGTGCGCACGCCCTTTGCATCACGAACCACGGGAACGCCGCCGCCGCCGCCCGCAATGACGATTGTTCCCCGCTTGACCAATGCATCGACCAACGAGATGTCGCAAACATGCTTGGGCTTCGGCGACGGGACGACATGACGCCAGCCGCGCCCTGAATCCTCACGCATCGCCCAATTGAGCTCGGCGCTGATCTTCGTCGCCTCGTCCTCGGAGAAGAACGGTCCGACGAACTTCGTCGGATTCTTGAACGCGGGATCGTCCTTGTCCACCTCGACCTGGGTCAGCAGGCTTGCCACATGTCGCTGGTTGCCTTGCTCGCGCAGGGCATTCTCGATCGCCTGCATCAGGAGATAGCCGATACCGCCCTGGCTGTGCGCAACGCAGATGTCCATGTCCATCGGCGGGATTCGGCTCATCGTCAGCATCTGGCGCATCATGATCTTGCCGACGACCGGGCCGTTGCCATGCGTGATGACCAGCTCATTGTCGAGTTGCGCAAGCGGCAGCAGCGCTTCCGCAGTGATCCGCGCGACGGACTTCTGCTCCTGGGAAGTGCCCCTGATATCCTCGGGGTGAACCGCATTGCCACCGATCGCGACCACCAGGCGACGCGGCACGTCATTGAGTGTACGCATTTCTTTATCTCCCGGCATTCTGGACGATGGCAACCGCAAGCTCGCACGCCTGCGCGTTCGACGGCGCAACGAGGATTCCGGCCTGCTCCAGTTTCCTGACCTGCGCGGAGCGCCCTTGCGGATCCTGCTCCGTGCCGACGACGGACGCGATCAACGCCGGCGCATCTTGCCCGCGATCGGCGACGATATTCGTCAGATGCTCGGCGGGATCGGCATGCGCGCCATAGCCGAGCACAAGGTCGAGCAGGACCACCGAAAGATCGCGGTTCTTGAGCGCAGCACGCAGCGCATCGTCGCGCACTGAGGGGTCGATCATCGGGTGCGGCCGGCCACGGGTGTATTCGTCGTCGCCGAGGTCGATCAGCCGATCCCGTCCGGCGTTCGGCTCGACGCCGAGCTTGACCACGCCGGGGATAGCGGCGTTCGACGCCACCTTCCGACCTGCCGCAGCGAGGATCACCTGGGCTTCGGCACACAGCGTTCCGCCGGCGAACAAGCCCTCGATCCCGCCTCGGCCGCTGCGCGGAAGCCGTGATGCGACCGCGCTCGCGTCGAAGCCTGGGGCGATCTTCTTGTCTCCCAGTGCCAGCTCCGCGGCGCCCTTCAGCGTCGGCGAGAAGCGGGCGTTCGGCGGCAGCTCGATCTCCGAAGCACCGATGAAGCACACAGTGTACGACTTCCTGCTTCTGCCGATCCACTCAAGGACGGATCTGGCGACATCGGGATGCGGCGGCTTCGAGATCAGTACCACATGATCGGTTTCCGGATCGGACTCGAAGGCATCGATCGCCATCAGCGTGGTGATGCCGCCGATATCCTTCTTCAGATCGCGCCCGCCGACCCCGATGGCGTGGGAGATCCCCGCGCCCGCTTCCGAGATCAGGCACGAGACCTCCTGCGTTCCGGTCCCCGATGCGCCGATGATGCCGATCCTGCCGCGCCTGATCTTGTTGGCGAACGCCAGCGGCGCGCCGCCGATCACGGCCGTTCCGCAATCCGGCCCCATCATCAGGAGGCCGGCCGCCCGCGCCTGCTGCTTGAGCGACAATTCGTCCTCGAGGGACACGTTGTCGCTGAACATCAGGACATGCAGGCCGCGATTGAGCGCCTTGCGGGCCTCGGCGGCGGCGAACTCGCCGGGAACGGAGATCAGCGCAAGATTGATCTCCGGCCTGACCTTCACCGCGGCGGCGATCGAGTGCGGCCGCCAGGCAGCCTGCGTCTCGCCCTGGGTCTTCGGCTTGTCGAGCGACTTGATCGCATTGTCGAGGGCTTCGCGGGCAGCGGGCTCCGACTCGGCCTTGACCGCGATCACGAGGTCATTGCCCTTCACGGCAGTGCCCTCCTCCAGCAGCCCCGCATTGCGCATGATCGCAGCGTTCGACGGAGTTCCCATCATCAACGCCGCCTCGATCACGCCGGGCGAGCCGGCCACCTCGCGCGACAGCCGCATCAGCGCGACCGAGTCGAGATAGAATCCCTTGCGGACCTCGTTCAGGACAACGACGTTCATGACACACCCAAATCCTTGGCAATCGCGACGATCGCCTGCTGGAAGCACGCCAACGGCGCCTTGACCACGCCGGCGCCGACCTGGCCGATGCCGGGCTCGCGATGCGCGATGCCGGTGTTGATGACGGGCACCACGCCGGAATCGACGACCAGGCGGATATCAATGCCGGTCGGCACGCCCGCGAAGTCCATTGCGGCGATGGTCCATTCCGGATTTTGCGCTACCGTGATCTCGCCCATCGAGCGGGTGAAGTTGCCGGCCTCGGACGGCGCGCCGGCCCCGACGAAGCCTGCGACGGCGGGCGCCGCCGCCATCGCAAATCCGCCCAGACCGATCGTCTCGACGATGGCGGAATCACCCATGTCCGGATTGGCGTCCTTCTCGGAATAGCCGGCAAAGTACAGCCCTTCCGGCATTTCGACCGGCGCGGTGAACCACTGTTCGCCGAGCCCGCTGACGCGGATCCCGAAATCGGTGCCGTTGCGGCACATGGTGGTGACGATGGTCGAGCCCCGAATGCCGTTGGCGGGATCGGTGATCGCCTTGCCCATCGCCATCGCGATGTTGAGGAAGAACTGATCGTTCTGTCCGATGAACGCGAGACATTCGGCGAGAACGGCATTGTCGGTTGAGGTCCGCGCCATCCAGGGCGCGATCTCGCGAAGGAAGACGCTCGAGCAGGCCAGATTGCGCTGATGGAGTTCGTCGCCCATCGACAAGCCCCGCGCGACGATCGATTTCAGGTCGATGCCGCCGGCGGCACGGATCGCCTTGCCGAGCGTCGGCCCGAACACGTCCCGCAGCCAGGCGAGCCGCTTCAGCACGCTGGCGTCGTTGCCGCCGAAGCGCATCACCTTGCCGAGCCCCTCGTTGATCGCGCAATAGGCGCGGTTGGCGAAGCGCGCGTTCTCGACCACGAACAGCGGCATCGACATCGTCGTCATGCCGGTCATCGGGCCGACTGCGCCGAAGTGGTGGTTCGGGTGAAATTCGATTTCGCCGTTGGCGGCGAGCTTGGTCGCGGTCGGCAGATCCTGCGCCCATCCCTCGAACACGATGGCGCCCGCGACCGCGCCGCGCATCGGGCCGCACATCCTGTCCCAGGAGATCGGCGGGCCGGCGTGGAGGATCATCCGTTCGCGCAGGCCCGGGATCAATTCGCGGGCGGGAACGATGTCGATCAGCCGCGGCTCCCCTTCGAGGATCCGGGCGAGCGCCTGCTGGTTTGCGTCTTCGATCAGCTTCATCGGTGCGCCCTCACACACCGAGCTTCGCGAGCAGAGCCGCCATCTGCGGATCTCCGCCCGCCGACGGCTTCCAGTCGACGTGAACGACGTCGATGCCGCAGTCGCGGAGGTCCTTCACGAACCCCTCAAGCCCGACATTCACGACTTCGACCTTGCGCGCCAGCAATTGCTGATACTGCGGCCTATCCTGATCCGTCATCGTCTCCGCCCTAACCAAGTTCGTTTTCGTTGTATCGAGATAATAAGAAAACACTTACTTCGTCAAGACCGGATTCTCGAAGAATGCGAATTTCCATACCCGCGCAAACAGCGGACCGGTCGAAGCGCAATGGCGCCTTAAAAAAGGAGCTCCGAACTTCGTTCGGAGCAGTCTGGGAGAACTCGAAATCTGAGCTGCAACGGCCTCACTCGCGCAGGGCGTGGCGCAGCACGACCAGACTGCCGGCGAATGCATCCAGTCCGGATGAATGCCCGATCGCGGTGAGGGCCGTGAGGGCGCGATGAAATCCGGCGGCCTCGCCGCTCATTGTTGCATGGATGGCAGCGTGCAGTGCCGCCGCCCCGTAGCCCAGCGCCGCCGCGCGCAGATGGATTCGGCTGATGTCGTTGGTGCCGTTGAGCAGAGCGCGGCAATGGTCCCACAATGCATCGCGACATTCGATGCGTCCGAGCGCTGCCAGCGCGATCAGCGCACCGCCGATCAGATCGTCGCCGGACGGCGTGAGCCCCGGCCCGAGACCGACCAGGCTGGCAAGCCCGGACTCTCGATCCGCATCGTCATCCGGGTCTGCGAGGATTTGCTCCAATGCAGCGAGGCCGGGCATGGCAGCCCGAACCAGCGCAGAGCCGTCGCCCGGAGCATGTCCGGACCCGACCACGGCGAGGCCCTCCGAAGTCAGATCACCGCCCCACACCTCATCGACCGCATCAAGGCCGCGTCGCAGGCTGGCCGTAGACCAGTGTGGTACAGCGGGCGGTGCCCAGACCGACCGCGCGGCCAGATTCGCGAGCGGCGTCGCTCCGATCCACAGAATGGAGTCCGCGACCCGCACCGGATCGCCGACCGCCAATCCCGGCCATCGGAAGTCGCCGACCACGTGCAATGGACCCGATCCGATGCCGATCCGTCCAACGCAGATCCAGATCCCGTCGATCACGGCGTAGAACGAACGTTCGAACACGGCGACGACCTGGCCCGCGGCGCGATCGCGAAGCGCCCTGTCGGCGAGGAGCCCCACCTCCACATCGGCACAGACCGTCGCTGCGGGACGCCGTTCGTCCGGCGCGCCCGCGCGACCCGACTGCCTTCCGTCCGTTTCGCGGCCTTCGACCAACATCCGCCCTCGCCTCCCTCAGCGTGCCTGTGCCGCGAGCCGTTGCGGCGCGCCGGCCTGGGCCTCGCCGCCCAAATAGGCCGCCTCGAGCAGCGGATCCTCGGCGATGACGTCGGCGGCCCCGCTCTTCAGGATCGCACCGGTCTCCAAAAGATAGGCCCGGTCGGCCAGCGCGAGCGCGTGGCCTGCCATCTGATCGACCACGATGATGGTCATGCCCTCGCTGCGCAGCCGCTCAAAGGACGCAAACAGCTCAACGACCACGAGCGGCGCCAATCCGAGCGACGGCTCGTCCAGCATGAAGATCTTCGGCCCGGTCAGAAGTCCGCGCGCCACCGCGAGCATCTGCTGCTCGCCACCGGACAAGAGGCCGGCGCGCTGGTCGATGCGCTCCTTCAGCCGCGGGAAGCGCACGAACATCGCTTCGATCTCGGCATCGAGGTCTATTCCCTTGCGCGCATAGGCGCCGAGCTGCAGGTTCTGCTTCACTGTCAGCTCCGGAAACACCTGCCGCCCTTCCGGCACCAGCACGACGCCATGGCGGGCACGAACATGTGCGGGCATCCTGTCGATGCGCGTCTCGGCGAGCCGCACTTCACCCGTGGAGCGCGGCGGTTCGAGACCGGCGATCGACCGCATCAGGGTGGTCTTGCCGGCGCCGTTCGCGCCGAGCACGGCGACCGCCTCGCCGGGAGCGACCACCAGATCGATCCCGTTCAAGGCCCGCGACAGGCCATAGAACGAATCGAGCGTCTTGACCTCGAGTGCGGTGCCTTGCCGCGCCGGCCGCGGCGCGCGGCTCTTCTCACCGGGCGTCGCGTCGCCGAGATAGGCCTTGCGGACCAGCGGATCGTTGCGGATCGCCGCCGCATCGCCGATCGCGATGCGCTTGCCGCCGTCCAGCACGACGATGAGATCGCTCAGCGACATGATCATCGGCATGTCGTGCTCGACGATGATGACGGCGATCCCGAGATCGGCGATCCGGCGCAACAGCGCGGTCAGGCGCTGCTTGTCGCCCTTGGAGAGGCCAGCCGCGGGCTCGTCGAGCAGCAGGATGCGGGGCCGCAATGCGAGCGCGCGCGCGATCTCGACCAGCCGCTTCTCGCCATGGGACAGCGAATCCGCAAGACGATCGACATCGCCGTCGACACCGGCAAAGCGCAGCAGGAACCGGGCGAAACCCTCGGTCTCCGCGTTGCGCAGCGCGGAGACAACGCCGCCGAGACGGCCGACCCGATCGGCCAGCAGGATGTTTTCCAGGATCGTGAGCGAGCCGAACAGCTGCGTGGTCTGGAACGTGCGCGCCACGCCGACCCGCGCCAGCAAATGCGACGTCATGCCGGTGACATCGCGATCGCCGAGCTTCACCGTCCCCGCCTGCGGCCGGTAGAAGCCGCAGAGCAGATTGAGCGCGCTGGTCTTGCCGGCACCGTTGGGACCGATGATGCTGGTGACGGCACCGGGCGCCGCCTTGAACGATACGCCCTGGACCGCGCGCACGCCGCCGAACGAGATCGAGAGATCCGTCACGTCGAGCCCCGCCGCATTGTGGGTCTTGAGGATCGCCGCATCGGTTTCCGCCGCCGCGATCGCGGGCTCGGCCACCGGCTTGCGCGCCGGCAGGACTTTTGCCGCGAGTTGCTCCGCGAGACCAACGATGCCGGAGGGCGCGGCGCGCAGCACGACGAACAGCAGCACGCCGAAGGCCAGCAGGCGATACTCGGCGAGATCCGACAACACTTCCGGCAGCAGCACCACCAGCGCTGCGCCGATCACCGGGCCGAGCACCGAGCCGGCGCCGCCGACCATCACGGCGAACAACAGCAGCACCGATTGCAGGAACGGGAACGAGCTCGGGCTGATATAGCCCTGCAGCGGTGCGAACAGCGCGCCGGCCAGCGCCATCGCGGCCGCCGAAATCACGAAGGCCACGGCGCGGACCTGCACCAGATCGATGCCGAGCGAACGCGTCGCGACCTCGGTATCGCGGGCGGCCCGCATGGCATAGCCCCAGCCGCTGCGCTTCAGCCGCTCGAACAGGATGAGGCCGGCAAACACCAGCACGACGCCGGCAATGGCAAGCGAACGCTCGGACAGCGTATAGCCGAACACGCTCGGCGGCGCGCTCAGCATCAGGCCGTTGCCGCCGCCGGTGAGATCGCGCCACTCGATCGTGACGTGCTCGACGATGAAACCAAAGGCAATCGTCACCATCGCCAGATACGGCCCGCGCACGCGCAGCGCCGGCATCGCGAGCAGCCCGCCGACGATGCTGACCAGCACGATGGCCCCCGCCGTCGCGGCGAGGTAGGGCCAGCCAGCCTTCTCCATCAGCAGCACGGTGGTGTACGCACCGATCGCCATGAAGCCGATATGGCCGAGCGAGATCTGGCCCGCGAGGCCGAGCAGGACGTTGAGGCCGATGCAGCCGATCGCCGTCAGCGAAATCGTCGCGATCAGGAACACCGAATAGCTGTCCGCGACCGCGGCATAGCCGATGGCAATGGCGAACGCCGCGAACGCGACGAGAAGGGAGGCGCGCGAGGTCATACCTTCTTAACTCCGGCTCGGCCGAGCAGCCCGTGCGGCATGACGACGAGGATGACGATGACGGAAGCGAACGTGATGATCTGGGTGTAGACCGACCCGAGATAGTTGGTCGCGAACACCTCGATCAGGCCAAGGCACAACCCGGCCAGCATGACGCCCCAGGCGCTGGCGAGGCCGCCGATGATCGCGGCGGCGAACGCCTTGATGCCGAACAGCGTGCCCATTTCGGACGAAACGTTGAACAGCGGCGCGATCAGCAGTGCGGCGACGCCCGCCAGCATGGCCGACACTGCGTAGCTTGCGGCAATTGCGCCGCTGACATTGATGCCCATCAGCCGTGCGGCATTGGGATTCTGCACCACCGCAAGCATCGCGACGCCATGCCGCGTGCGGCGGGTGATCAGGTGCAGCGCCAGCGCAAGCAACAAGCCGACCACCGGGATCAGGAGCTGCAGCGGGTAGACCCCTGCCCCCTCCACGATCTGGATCGGCTTGGCCGCGAACGTCGACGGGAAGCTGCGCGGCTCCTTGCCGAACACGAACAGCATCACATTGTCGACGATGATGCCGACCGCAACGGTCGCCATCAGCCAGTTGTCCGACCCGCGCAGCACGAACGGACGAACCGCGAAGCGTTCAATCAGAACGCCGTAAACCGCGCAGACCAGCAGCACCGCGGGGATGCCGATCGCGGCCGGCCAGCCCCACACGATGAGGAAGAAGTATCCGGCAACGGCTCCCAGGGTCATCGAGCTGCCCTGCGAGAAGTTGACCGTGCCGGATACGGCGTACGTGACGTGAAAGCCAAGCGCGAGCAGACCGTACATGCTCCCCAGCGCCATTCCGGTTATTATCGCCGAAAGAAACGACATCGATGATCACCCCGATCTGCTTGCTGGACGACCGCTGCCGTCAGTTCTTGAACGGCAGGATGTGGTTGTCTTCGAAGTGGGCCCAGATGTAGTCCTGCGCCGTCAGCGCATCGTGCTTGTCCTGGGCGAACGGCTTTTCATAGGTCTTGATCAGGCCTTCCAGCCGGTCGATTCCGTAGAAGCCGTCACGAATGGCGGTCGGATCAGTGCTGCCGGCCTTCTGAATCGCGCCGGCGATCACCAGCACGCTGTCATAGGCATTGGCGAAGCCGACCGCGGGCGTCACGTCCGCCGGGCCCTTGATGTCCGGATACTTCGCCTGCAGCTCGGCGAGCACGCGCTTGCCGACCGGCGAGAGGTTGCCGAAGAAGCTGTAGGTCTGGACGAAGACGACGCTCTCGGCGCTCGGCCCGGCGAGCTCGGTGAAGCGGCCGCCGGCCGGCCCCCAATGCGACACGATCGGCGGCGCCCAGCCCATCCGGTCGAGCGATTTCACGACCTGCGAGGACGGACCGACATTGCCGACCAGGAACAGGGAGTCGGCGCCCGCCTGCTTGAGCCGGGACAATTGCGCGACCACGTCGACATCGTTCGCCTCGAACTTCTCGATACCCGCCGGTTCGATCCCTGCCGCCTTCAGCGCCGCGCGCAGGCCGTGCTCGTTCGATTCGCCCCAGGGATTGTTGACCAGGATGAGGCCCGGCTTCTTGGCTGCGAAGGTCTTGCCGGCGAACGCGACGATCGCCTTGTCGACCTCGTCGTCCATCGCCGAGACGCGGAATACATAGTTGGACGCGGCGCCGTTCTGCGTGATGTTGGTTCCGGCCGCCCATGGCACCACGAACGGCATCTTGACGTTGTTGACGAACGGCACGATCGCAAGCTGGACCGGCGTATCGAGACCGCCGAGCAGCACCGCGACCTTCTCACGCTGGATCAGTTCGCGCGCGGCGGTCAGCCCCTTCGCGGGATTGCTTTCATCGTCACGGCGCACCAGCTCCAGCGGACGGCCGAGCACGCCCCCTTTCGCGTTGATCTCCTCGATCGCGATCGTGGCGCCGCGGGTCAACGCTTCGCCGGCGCGCGCCGACTGCCCCGACAGCGCCGTGACCAGGCCGATCTTGATCGGCTCGGCGGCCTGCGCCCGCTCCGCAAGCGGCACACAGCCGATGAGAATGGCGAGCGCGCCCTGCAAGACAACGCGGCGGCACAACCCGGTAATGGGGGTACAAGCGTAGCTCATTTCTGCAATTCCTCCCGCTCCGACGGCTCCCCAGCCGCCTCTGGTCCGCTGCCGCCGTCTCCGCGGCCTTGACGGAAGTAAAAACTTTCTTCACAAATTGACGAATGTCAAGCGGCTGATCGCGCGCCGAATGGAGATTGCAATGCAACGGGAGACTGGAGCGGAACCGGAGCGGGCCACCTCACCTGGCGTTCTCGGCGGTGCAACATCCGCGCAAGCGGCGGATCCAGCGCGGGGTCTCCGCTCTCATGACCGCTATCGCTACAGCGCGATCACGCGCCGCCCCGACTTCGTGTGGCCACACGGAAAGCGGCTCGCGGTTTACATCGCGCTCAACCTCGAGCATTTCGCTTTCGGCGATGGACTCGGCGCCGAACTCTGTCCGGGCGGTCCGCATCCGGACGTCCTCAACTACGCCTGGCGCGACTATGGCAACCGGGTCGGCGTCTGGCGGCTCATCGATCTGTTCGACGAGCTGAAACTGCCCATCTCCGTGCTCGTGAACAGCAGCATCTATCACTACTGCCCGGAAGTCATGGACGCATTTCGCGCGCGCGGCGACGAGGTCGTCGGCCACGGACGGACCAATTCCGAACGTCAGGGCGTGCTCTCACCTGCCGAGGAGCAGCAACTGATCAAGGAGGCGACGGATGTCATCGCGCGTGCCGAGGGACGACGGCCGCTCGGCTGGCTCGGTCCGTGGATCTCGCAATCCGCGGTAACGCCGGACCTTCTCGCCGAAGCGGGCTACCAATATCTGCTCGACTGGTGCATGGACGACCAGCCGGTGTGGTTCGCGACGAGGGCTGGCGGGCGGATCCTGTCCGTGCCCTATCCACAGGAACTGAACGACATCCCCTCGATTGTCGGGCGCAAGGACAGCGGCGAACAGTTTGCGACCATGATCACGGACACATTCGAGGAAATGCTTACGCAATCCGCCAAGCAGTCGCTGGTGATGGGCATCGCGCTGCATCCATACCTGGTCGGCCAGCCGCACCGGCTGCGGCCGCTGCGACGCGCCCTGCAGGCGATCGTCGCAAGGCGCGAAGACATCTGGATCACCACCGCCGGTGAGATCGCGGCATTTTCGCGCGCCCTGCCCGACGGCATCGTCCCGACATGAGAAACTGGAGACCCAAATTGACTGCCATCGACACACTCTTTCAGAACGCGCGGCTCACCGACGGCCAGCTGGTCGAAATCGCCGTCCGCGGCGGCAAGATCGTGGCGATCGCGGCGTCCCCGCAAAGCTACGGCGCAGTCGGCGAAAGGCGCGACCTTGGCCGACGCTTGGTGCTCCCCGGCATGGTCGAAGGTCACATCCACCTCGACAAATGCTTCATCGGCGACGACTGGAAGCCGCATCGGCCCTGCACCGCGGGCTTCAGCGTGCGCGAGCGCGTCAAATTCGAGAAGGAAGCGCTCGCCGGCGCCAAGCCGATCGCGGTTCGGGCCGCGGCCCTGATCGACCTTTGCGTCTCGCAGGGCACCACTCACATGCGCAGCCATGTGGATGTCGACGCCGAGGTCGGCCTGCGACATTTCGAACCGATCTCCGCCGCGCGGGAGGCGCACCGGGAGAAGCTTTCGATCCAGATCGTCGCATTTCCCCAGAGCGGCATCCTGACATCGCCCGGAACGGCCAAATTGCTCGAGGAAGCCGTTCGCGCCGGCGCCGATCTGGTCGGCGGGCTTGATCCCGCAGGCCATGATGGTGACGTCGCCGGGCATCTCGACGTCGTCTTCGGGATCGCCGAACGGCATGGCGTCGGCATCGATATTCATCTGCATGACGGCGGCCTGCAGGGCATCTCGGAGATCGAGGAGATCGCGCGACGCACCAAGGCATCGGACCTTGGCGGCAAGGTCACGATCAGTCATGCCTATGCGCTCGGCGAAGTGGCTGTTGACGTGGCTCAACGTACCGCGCAGCAACTTGCCGAGGCCGGCGTCGCCATTCTCACCAACGCCCCGGGCTCGCGCACATTTCCGCCCGTGTTGCTGCTTCGCGACGCCGGTGTCACCGTGTTCTCCGGCAACGACAACATCCGCGATTCCTGGTGGCCCTACGGCGACGGCGACCTGCTCGAACGCGCAATGATGGTCGGCTATCGCTCCGGCTTCAACACGGACGATCAATTGGCCGCGGCCTTTGACATGGTGACGACCAACGCAGCGCGCGCGCTTGGCCTCAAGGACTACGGCCTCACCGTCGGCGGGACGGCGGATTTCGTCGTGCTGGACGCCCGGCATGTCCAGGAAGCCGTGGTCGCTCGTCCCAAGCCACGCGATGTCTACAAGGCTGGCCGGCTCGTCGCGCACGCCGGCGCGATGGTGGCAGCCGGCGCCCGGAAGCAGTGAACATGGAGGAATCGCACTTGACGAACAGTCGCAATGCCGATCTCAATCCCAGCTGCTTGCGCCGGGAACCGGTCCGCCGCCCGATGTGGCCTGATGCGGACGTGCCCTGCGTGAATACCCGAGCCCAGGCAAGGTTGACGCCGTGACAGAGACGACAGCACCGACCAGCCCCGCCCGCACCACCACACGCGGAAAGCGGCCTCGCGACTCCGCGCTCACCAAGGAAGCGATCCTGCGCGCCGCGACCTTCGAGTTCTGTCACAATGGCCTCGGCGGCGCACGTGTCGAGGCCATTGCGCAGCGCGCCAAGGCCAACATGCGCCTGCTCTACGCCTATTTCGGCGACAAGAACGGGCTCTACATAGCCGTCCTCGAGGACGTCTACACCGAAATTCGCGCCGCCGAACAGCGGCTGAAACTGGATGATCTCGAGCCGATCGCCGCAATGAGCGGGTTGATCGATTTCACGTTCACGTTCTTCGGGCAGCACCAGAACTACATCGCCCTGATCAACACCGAGAACCTTCAACGCGGACGCAATATGCGCAAGTCGCGCAAGATTGCCGAGCTCACTTTGCCCCTGGTTGCAAGCATCAAAAGCATTCTGCGGCGCGGCGTGGCGGCGGGCCTGTTTCGCGATGACGTCGATCCCATCCAGCTCTATGTCTCAATCACCGCGATGAGCTATTTCCACGTTTCCAACCGGTACACATTGTCGGCGATGTTCGACAAGGATCTCGGCGCGTCGGACTGGCTTGAGCGGCGCCGCGAGCATGCGCAGGACATGATCTTGACCTGGCTGACGGCCCCTGTCGGGGATCGCAAGGACAAGTCGGCAGGATCGAAGGCGACGGCGCGCCTCGGCAAGCCGTCCCGCTAGCGGGGCAAGCCGCACGACGCAATATCGTGCGGATCGAGAGCAGCGATGCCCCTCAGCGGGTCGCAACGACGCCGTCGCTGCGTGGATCGCTGGCTCCTTCCATCAAGCCGTCCGGATGCCAGACGATCGCGCCGGCGTGTCCCATGAACTCCTCGAACGGACCGGTCACCTGGATGTCGTGGCCGAGCGCGCGGAGCTGTTCGATGATCGCGGGATCGAAGCGGGACTCGATCTTCAGATTGTTGTTCTCCTCGCCCCAGGTGCGACCGAGCAGCCAGCGCGGCGCCGTAATCGCGGACTGCAGCTCCTGGCCGTGCATGGCGTAGCGGGAGAAGATGGCGGCCTGGGTCTGCGGCTGCCCCTCTCCGCCCATCGTGCCGAAAGATATCAGCCGCCCGTCGCCGAGTTCGGCCATCGCCGGCTGGATCGTGTGGAATGGCAGGCGTCCCGGATCCAACCGATTGGTATCGGTCTCGTTTAGGCTGAAGCTCGTTCCGCGATTTTGCCAGGTGACTCCGCTCTCGGGGAGGATGACGCCCGAACCAAATTCCCAGTAGACGCTTTGAATGAAGCTGACGCTGAGTCCGCTGCGATCGGTCGCAGCGAGCCACACCGTATCGCCCTGCTTGGACGGATCGGGCCACGGCGCGGCGCGGCGGTCGGATACCGTTTCGTGAAGCCCGGCGAGCGACTCCTCGGACAGGAATTCAGCGGCCGGTCGGCTCATGTAGTCGGGATCGGTCACATGGCCGTTGCGGATACGAAACGCAGCTTTCGTGCATTCGACGAGCCTGTGCAGATGATCGACGCCATCGGCTTCGCCAGCGATGCGCCGGGCATAAAGTGCCAGGATCAGGAGCGAGGCCAGCCCCTGCGTCGGCGGAGGCATGTTGAAGACCTTGTGTCCGGACACCTCGACCGACAGCGGCGTCACCAGCGCTGCCTGATGCCGCTCCAGATCAGCGAGCCGCAGCGGGCTCCCCACCCGCTCGAGGTCGGCCGCCATCGAACGCGCCAGTTCGCCGCGATAGAAATCAGACAGCCCGGCCTCGGCCAGACGCCGCAGCGTCGCGGCGACACGCGGCTGCCGCAGCCGCGCACCGAGCGCGAGCGGGGTGCCTTGCGGCAGATAAACCTCGGCATAGCCGGGTACACCTTCGAGCTCATGCCGCTTCTTGCGGATGTTCTCGTGCAGCGTGCTGGTGACGGCCACGCCCTCCTCGGCATGCCGGATTGCGGGCTCGAGCAGCCGCGCCATCGGCAGCCGACCGTCATGACGATCGCGGCTGAGCTCATAGGCCTTCCGCCAGCCGTCGACGGTCCCGGCGACGGTCAGCGCGGCCAGCGGGCCGCGGCCGGGAATGCTGCTGCAGCCACGCTCGCGATACCAGTCGCGATCCGCCGCCATCGCGGCGCGTCCGCAAGCCTGAATCCCGACCGGCATCGAACCGGCGCGGCCGACCAGCCAGAAGCTGTCGCCGCCGAGGCCGTTCATATGCGGATAGACCACGGCAATCGTCGCGGCCGCGGCGATCATCGCCTCAATCGCATTGCCGCCTTCCGACAGGACCGCGAGTCCCGCCTGCGCCGCCAGGTGGTGCGGCGCGGTCACCATGCCGCCATAGCTTCGTTTTGTTTGCAACATCAGCCGTATCTCCCAACCACGGTATGTAATAATATTTTTACTTACCGTGTCAAGGAGCCAAAGATCGCTCTTTGGGATGCGGGTGCCGGGCCGTCGCGATCGTCACCGGGGCTCGCCATTGAAGTTCGGCACCGTGACCATTGCATGAAGCTCAGGCAGCCGCCACCTCGTGACCCGCCATGACTTCCAGCGCCCGCAGAATTGCGGAATGGTCCCAGGCCTTGCCGCCGAGGGCGGTACAGGCGTTGAACAGCTGCTGAGCTGCCGCGGTGCCCGGCAGCGACAATCCGAGCGCCCGTGCGCCCTCCAGCGCGAGGTTGAGATCCTTCTGATGCAGCTCGATGCGAAAGCCCGGATCGAAATTGCGCTTCAGCATGCGCTCGCCGTGCACTTCGAGGATCCGGGACGAGGCAAAGCCGCCCATCAACGCCTGGCGCACCAGCGCAGGATCGGCGCCCGCCTTGGACGCGAACAACAGGGCCTCGCTCACCGCCTCGATGGTCAGCGCCACGATGATCTGGTTCGCAACCTTGGTGGTCTGGCCGTCGCCATTGCCGCCGACATGCGTGACATTCTTCCCCATTGCGTCGAACAGGGGCTTCATCGCGTTGAACGCCCGCTCCCGCCCGCCGACCATGATGGTCAGGCTCGCCGCCTTTGCACCCACCTCGCCGCCGGAAACCGGTGCGTCGAGATAATCGGCTCCGAGCGCATCGATCTTCCGTGCGAACTCCTTCGTCGCCAGCGGCGAGATCGAGCTCATATCGACCACGATCATGCCTTTGGAGACGCCCTCCGCGACACCGCCCTGACCGAACAGCACAGCTTCCACATGCGGCGTATCCGGCACCATGATGATCACGGCGTCTGCTTCCTGCGCCACTTGCCTCGCGGACTCGCAAGCGATGCCGCCGGCCGCAATCAGCTCTTGCGAAATGGGTGCGACGTCGTGCAGGAACAGGCGATAGCCGGCAGCCAGGAGGTGGCTCGCCATCGGACGTCCCATGGTGCCGAGCCCGATGAATCCTATGTCTTTCATTTGTCGTCGCTCCTGTCAGCCGGATTGGATGTTCTCCTGCGAAGCGGATACCGTTCGCGTGGAGAAAACGCGTCAAAGCAAAAATCCAGAGTTCCATTCCGATTCAATCGAAATGGGAGAACTCTAGGTCACGAAGGTCTGCGCGGCGTGCCAGGCAAGGCTCTCGAGCGTGGTCGTCCGCGGCTTGTATTCGCATCCGATCCAGCCGCGATATCCGATGCTGTCGAGATGCTTGAACAAATAGGGATAGTTGATCTCGCCGGTGCCCGGCTCGTTACGGCCAGGATTGTCGGCGAGCTGGACATGCGCGATCCGGCCGAAATGCTTTTGCAGGGTCCGCGCCAGATCACCTTCCATGATCTGCATGTGATAGATGTCGTACTGGATGAACAAATTGGATGAGCCCACGTCGGAGATGAGCTGCACCGCCTGTTCCGTCCCACTCAGGAAGAAGCCGGGAATATCGAGCGTGTTGATCGGTTCGATCAGGAGCTTGATGCCATGCTGGCCGAGCGCGCCGGCGGCGAAGCGCAGATTCGACACCAGGACCTCGCGCAGCTCTGCTGCATCAGCACCGGCGGGAGCGATGCCGACCAGGCAGTTCAGCTGCCGGCAATCCAGCGCCTTCGCGTAGTCGATCGCGCGCAACACGCCGTCGCGAAATTCATCGACCCGATTGCGCAGGATCGCAATGCCCCGCTCGCCGGCAGCCCAATTGCCGGCCGGAAGATTGTGCAGCACCTGGGTCAGCCCGCAGCGCGCCAGTTCCTCCCGCAACGCGCCCTTTTCGAAGTCATAGGGAAAAAGATACTCGACTGCGTTGAAGCCCGCGGCCTTGGCGGCTGCGAACCGATCGAGGAACGGCAGCTCGTTGAAGAGCATGGTGAGGTTGGCGGCAAATTGAGGCACGGGTGGAATCTCCGCTTGGAGCAGCGCTAATGATGTCGTCAGGCCGGCAACAGCGTGCCGGATCGTTGTGCGCTCGGCACGTCATCGAGCGGAAGATCGAGCACCTCCTCGAATTCGACGATGTTGTCGATCTCCGTTCCCATCGCGATATTGGTGACCCGTTCGAGAATGAACTCCACCACCACGGGCACGCGATACTTGGCCATCAACTCGCGCGCGGTCGCGAACGCGGCCTGTGCTTCGTTCGGATCCGTCACGCGGATCGCCTTGCAGCCGAGCCCCTCTGCGACGGTCACGTGGTCGACACCGTAGGCGCCGATCTCGGGTGCGTTGATGTTCTCGAACGAGAGCTGGACGTGATAGTCCATGTCGAAGCCGCGCTGCGCCTGCCGGATCAGCCCGAGATATGAATTGTTCACGACGACGTGGATGTAGGGCAGATTGAACTGCGCCCCGACCGCGAGCTCCTCGATCAGGAACTGGAAGTCGTAATCACCCGACAGCGCGACGATGTCGCGGTCGGGATCGGCGACGCGCACGCCGAGCGCGGCGGGCAACGTCCAGCCGAGCGGACCGGCCTGCCCGGCGTTGATCCAGTTGCGCGGCTGATAGACGTTGAGGAACTGGGCACCCGCGATCTGCGACAATCCGATCACCGTCACGTAGCAGGTGTCGCGGCCGAACGCCTTGTTCATCTCTTCGTAGACGCGCTGCGGCTTGATCGGGATGTTGTCGAAATGGCTCTTGCGCAGCATCGAGCGCTTGCGGTCGCGACAGGCCGCGGGCCAGGCCTGCCGATCGCGCAGCTTGCCGGACTTCCGCCACTCCCGGGCGACGGTCACGAACATTTCCAGCGCGGCCTTCGCATCCGACACGATGCCGAGGTCCGGATTGAAAACCCGTCCGATCTGTGTCGGCTCGATGTCGACATGGACGAATTTGCGCCCCTTGGTGTAGGTCTCGATCGAGCCGGTATGCCGGTTGGCCCAGCGGTTTCCGATGCCGAGCACGAAATCGGATTCGAGCATCGTGGCGTTGGCGTAGCGATGGCTGGTCTGCAAGCCGACCATGCCGGCCATCAGCGCGTGATCGTCCGGAATGGCGCCCCACGCCATCAGCGTCGGGACCACGGGAACGTTGACCGCTTCGGCGAAGGCGACCAGGAGCTCGGATGCATCGGCGTTGATCACGCCTCCGCCGGCCACGATCAGCGGCCGCTCGGCGGCGTTGAGCATGTCGAGCGCCTTCTCGATCTGCTTGCGCGTCGCCGCAGGCTTGTAGACCGGCAGCGGCGAATAGGTCTCGTCGTCGAACTCGATCTCGGCCAGCTGCACGTCGAGGGGAAGATCGATCAGCACCGGTCCCGGCCGCCCCGACCGCATGACATGGAAAGCCTGGCTGAGCACGCGCGGCACCAGCGCCGGCTCGCGCACGGTGACGGCCCATTTCGTCACCGGCTTTGCGATCGCCTCGATGTCGACGGCCTGGAAATCTTCCTTGTAGAGCCGCGCCCGCGGCGCCTGACCGGTGATGCAGAGGATCGGAATCGAATCCGCGATCGCCGAATAGAGGCCGGTGATCATGTCGGTTCCGGCGGGGCCCGATGTGCCGATGCAAACGCCGATATTGCCTGCTTTCGCCCTGGTATAGCCTTCCGCCATATGCGAGGCGCCTTCGACGTGGCGCGCCAGAATGTGCCGGATCGAGCCGTTGCGCTTCAGCGCGGAGTAAAGCGGGTTGATCGCGGCGCCGGGAACACCGAACGCGCAGGTGATCCCCTCGCGTTCGAGAATGCGCACTGCTGCATCCACTGCTCGCATTTTCATCTGATGATCCCGCTTCGCTATGAGTTGGCCAGAGCATGATCATCAGGCCCGCGATCATCGATCTCAACGCAAACGATTGGATTTTCCGCGCTATGGCAACGCTTGCGATTTCTTGCATGTCTCCAAGTGATTAGCGCCTGCGAAAGAATGGAAACCGGCAAGGGCGAGAACAGCCGCAGGGCTGCTACGGTTGGGTGCGGCTGCTGCCGCGAAGCTCTGCGGAGAGCTCGGCTGCGATCTGGTGCACGATGGCGCCGATCTCCGGCAAGCGCTCATCGGTCAGCCGATCCGCCATCCCCGACACTGAAACCGCGGCGGACGGCTCGCTGCAATCGTTGAAGACGACTGCGGCGACGCAGCGCAGGCCGAGCCGCGCCTCTTCATCGTCCACCGCATAGCCCTGGCGTCGCACGGTCTCCAATTCCCTGAACAACTCGCCCGGTCGAATGATAGACTTCTCCGTCAGGCGCGGCATGCCGCGACGGCGGATGATCGCGTTGATGTCAGCATCGGAATACGCGGCCAGCACCGCCTTCCCCACGCCCGAAGCAATCAGCGCCACGCGTCCGCCGACCTTGGTCAGCGAACGCATGATCTCCCGGCTTTCGATGCGGGATACGACGATGATGGAATCATCGTCGACGACTGCAAGATTGGCGGTTTCCCTGGTCTGGTCCCGCAGCTTGCGCAGATAGGGCAATGCCCGTGCGGAAAAATTGCGACGGCGCATGAAGGTCGAGCCGACCACGAAGCTTTGCGCGCCGATGTGCCACTTCGACTCCTCGCGGTCGAACTGCACAAACCTGCGATTCTCCAGCGTCGTCAGCAGCCGGTGAGCCGTCGACGGCGGCAAGCCGATGCGGATCGCAAGATCGGTCAGCCGATAGCCTTCGTCATCCTCTGCAAGCGCTTCCATGATTTGCAGCGCGCGATCGACCGATTGAACGCCGCCGTCTCGCGGGTCCTGATCCGGTTGCGCGCGAAAACCGGGATCGGACGGCTTGCGCCGGATCGGCTCTCTTTTCATCACGACCTGCCCCTAACCGGTTGCGGTTCAGAACGAAATTGCTCGCCGATAACGAGTGTCACGATTGGCATATGGCATACCAAAAGATCCTCGAGTCAGGGTAGCAGAATTCGAGGATAGGTCAGTATTTTTGCCATTCCTCTTGCGGAACACGTCGATTCTTTTATTTGACTTCTGGGATAATGTATACCACGTTTGTTTCTTAACGACCCAATTCTGCAACCGGGAGGACCATGCCATGTATGTCGGGGACATCCTTCGCACCAACAGTGCGCACGTGGTGACGATCGGCTCGAGCGAAACCGTGAGCATTGCGGCGAACCTGATGTACGCGAGCAATGTCGGCGCACTGGTGGTCAGGAACGCCTCGCGCAGCGTCGACGCCGCCGTGGTCGGCATGTTCAGCGAGCGCGATGTGGTCGCTGTGATCGCCGAGCGCGGCACGGGTGGCCTCGCCGCGAAAGTCGCGCAGTTCATTTCGCCGCGGCCGCTGGTGTCCTGCACTTCGCAGGATGCGCTCACCGATGTCGAGCATCTGATGGTCCGTCACGACATCCGCCATATCCCCGTCATCGACAACGGCCGGCTCGTCAGCGTCGTGAGCATGCGGGACATCGGCTTGGCCCTGGAAGAAGCTGCCTGCGCGGCCTGACGGATTTTCCCGAGGCCATTGCCACGCAATTCGGTTCGAGCCGTTGCGGCTCATGCTGTGTCCCTACTCTGCTCGCGAGGATTTCATGAAGGTCTGCATCTACGGCGCCGGTGCCATCGGCGGCTATCTCGGTGTCGAATTGATGCGCGCTGGCGCCGATGTCAGCCTGGTCGCGCGGGGCGCGCATCTCGCCGCGATGCGGCAGAATGGCTTGAAACTCCTGATCGGCGACGAGGAGCGCGTGGTACACCCTCGCTGTACCGATAATCCCGCCGAACTCGGCGAACAGGATTTCGTCATCATCTGCCTCAAGGCGCATTCGATCACCGGCGTCATCGAACCGATGCGCCCCTTGCTGGGTGAGCGGACCCGCATCGTCACCGCCGTCAACGGCATTCCCTATTGGTATTTCTACAAGCACGGCGGACGGCACGAGGGATCGGCGCTCGAGAGCATCGATCCCGGCGGACGGCAGTGGAACGAGCTCGACCCCGCGCGCGCCATCGGCTGCGTGGTCTATCCCGCCACCGAAATCGAAGCGCCCGGCGTGATCCGCCACGTCTACGGCAACAACTTTCCGTTGGGCGAACCCTCCGGCGAGATCACACCGGACGTCGAGCGCCTTTCCTCCCTGTTCGGCGCAGCGGGCATGAAGGCGCCGGTCCTCGATCGCATCCGCGACGAGATCTGGCTCAAGCTGTGGGGCAATGTCTGCTTCAACCCGATCAGCGCCCTCACCCACGCGACCCTCGACGTGATCTGCACCAATCCCGGCACGCGCGCGCTGTCCAGGGCGATCATGCTGGAGGCCCAGGCGATCGCGGAAAGCCTCGGCGTCAAGTTTCGGGTCGATGTCGAACGCCGCATCGAGGGCGCACGCAAGGTCGGCGCGCACAAGACCTCGATGCTGCAGGATCTCGAGCGCGGACGTCCCGTCGAGATCGATCCGCTGATCACCGTGGTGCAGGAGATGGGCCGGATGACGGGGATTGCGACGCCTGCCCTCGACGCGGTGCTCGCGCTGGTCGCGCAGCGCACCAGACTGGCAGGCCTCTATGACGGGGCGGCCGGCGTCGAAGCCCAATCGCTTGCGGTGGCGTGATCGCGATGGCCAATGTGACGCGCTGGGTCCGCTTCCGCCACCATGCCGAAATCGGCTTCGGGCAACTCACCCCGTCCGGCATCTCCGTCCATACAGGCGAGATGTTCGGCGACACACGACCGACCGGACAGACGCTGGCGCTTGACGATGTCGAGCTGCTCGCGCCAACCGAGCCGAGCAAGATCATCGCGCTCTGGAACAATTTCCACGCGCTGGCGGAGAAGCTGAAATCACCTGAGCCCGCCGAACCGCTCTACCTGTTGAAAGCGCAGACCAGCGTGACCGCGCCTGGCGCCGTCATCACGCGCCCCCCGGGCTACGACGGCAAGACAACCTACGAAGGCGAGCTCGGCATCGTCATCGGCAAGAGCTGCACGGCCATAGCCCCTGAACAGGCCGACGCCTTCATCTTCGGTTACACCTGCACCAATGACGTCACCGCCGCCGACATTCTCAATCGCGATCCGACCTTCCCGCAATGGGCGCGGGCCAAGGGCTTCGACGGATATGGCCCCTTCGGTCCCGTGATTGCCTCGGGCCTCGACCCCGCACGCCTTGTCGTGCGCACCATCCTCAACGGGGTGGAGCGCCAGAACTATCCGATCGCGGACATGATCTTCAGCGCGCAGGCGCTGGTCAGCAAGATCTCACACGACATGACGCTGTTGCCCGGCGACCTGATCTGCTGCGGGACATCGATCGGCGTCGGGGTGATGAAGGAGCCCGTCAATACGATCACCGTCGCGATCGACGGAATCGGCGAGTTGACCAACGAATTTCGTCAGTAGGCGGCGGCAGGACGACAGCCCGACGCGGCCGGACCAAACGACCAACACCGATTTTGGGAGCGCACATGATCTCCAGCACGAAAGCGGCATCGTCGCCCGGCGGCTTCCGCTGGCTCCAGCTCGCGATCGGCATCGTCTGCATGGCGATGATCGCCAACTTGCAATACGGGTGGACGCTGTTCGTTGATCCGATCGACGCGAAGTTTCACTGGGGCCGTCCCGCCATCCAGCTCGCCTTCACAATCTTCGTGATGACCGAGACATGGCTGGTGCCGGTGGAGGCCTGGTTCGTGGACAAATACGGCCCGCGCATCGTCATCATGTTCGGCGGGCTGATGATCGGATTGGCCTGGGTGCTGAACTCATACGCCTCTTCTCTCATCATGCTCTACACAGCAGCTATTGTCGCGGGCATCGGCGCCGGCGCCGTGTACGGCACTTGCGTTGGCAACGCGCTGAAGTGGTTTCCGGACCGGCGCGGCCTGGCCGCGGGCGCGACCGCTGCAGGCTTTGGCGCCGGCGCAGCCCTCACCGTCGTGCCGATCGCCAACATGATTGCCGCGAGCGGCTACCAAAGCACCTTCCTGACGTTTGGAATCGGGCAAGGCCTCATCGTTCTGCTGCTGGCCTGGTTCGTCCGCCCGCCGCATGGCGTCGAGGCCCCGAGGAAAAAGCAGCTCAATCTGCCGCAGAGCGCAATCGACTACACGCCGCCCCAGGTCCTGCGCACGCCGATCTTCTGGGTCATGTACCTGGTATTCGTCATGGTTGCTTCCGGCGGGTTGATGACCGCCGCGCAAATCGGACCGATCGCCCACGACTTCAAGATCGCGGATACGCCAGTCACCCTGGCGGGCTTCCAGATGGCGGCGCTGACCTTTGCCATCTCGCTCGATCGTGTCTTCGACGGTTTCGGCCGTCCGTTCTTCGGCTGGGTCTCCGACACGATCGGCCGCGAGCACACGATGTTCATTGCGTTCGCGACTGCGGCGCTGATGTTGCTGACGCTGTCCACCTACGGCCACATTCCGGTTGTTTTCGTGCTGGCCACGGCGGTATATTTCGGCGTCTTCGGCGAAATCTACAGCCTGTTTCCGGCGACGTCAGGCGACACGTTCGGCGCCAAATACGCAACCACCAACAACGGCATGCTCTACACGGCGAAGGGCACTGCGGCGCTGCTCGTACCGCTTGCGAGCATCATCTCCTCGCAGCTCGGCTGGCAGGCTGTGTTCATCGTCGCGGTTGCGCTCAATGCGACCGCAGCTCTCACGGCCTTGCTGGTGATCAAGCCAATGCGGCGCGCCTTCATTCTCGGCAGTGAGACGACAAAGGCCGCGATCGCGCCTGCACCTGGCCGGAGCGCGGCGATTGAACACTGATTGGACGGACTTGCGGGCTCGGACGGCGCTCCGGAAGATCTTCGATGTTGCCATCGCCAGCTGCGATCCAAGGCTAACCATCGCGCGCGCCCTGCCGGCAAAGCCGAAGGGCAGATGCATCGTCGTCGGCGCCGGCAAGGCTTCGGCCGCGATGGCGGCAGGCCTCGACGCGGCCTGGCCTGATGTCGACCTTTCAGGTGTCGTGGTGACGCGCAACGGTCATTCGGTCCCCGCGGGCCGCGTCGAAGTGCTCGAGGCGTCTCACCCCGTGCCGGACGACTCGAGCAAGGCCGCCGCCCTTCGCATGCTCAGCGCCGTTCAGGGACTTTCAGCTGACGATCTCGTCATCGCCCTGATGTCCGGCGGAGGCTCGGCCCTGATGACCCTTCCCGCATCCCCGATGACCCTCGCCGACAAGCAGGCGGTCAACCATACCCTGCTTGCAAGCGGCGCAACAATTGCCGAGATGAACGTCGTCCGCAAACATCTGTCCGCGATCAAGGGCGGACGGCTGGCGCTCGCCGCCCGCCCCGCCCACGTCACGACCCTCGTGATATCGGATATCCCCGGCGACGATCCCGCGGCGATCGGCTCCGGTCCGTCGCTGCCGGACAGCAGCACAAAGGCCGATGCGCAGGAAATCGTTCGCCGCTTTGCGATAGACCTGCCGGATGCGGCGCGGCTTGTCCTCAAGCAAGCCGACGAGACCCCAAAACCCGGCGAGATCGAGGCCGATGTCCGCGTTCTTGCCGCGCCGTTCCACGCGCTCGATGCTGCGGCCAGGGCCGCGCGGGATGAAGGCCTGACCCCGATCATCCTTGGAGACGCGATCGAAGGCGAGGCGCGCGAACTCGGAACCGTCATGGCGGGCATCGCCCGCTCGGTCGCAAGCCATGCGCAGCCCGGCCCTGCCCCCGCCGTGCTACTCTCCGGCGGAGAGACGACAGTGACGATCGGACGCGGGCCGGCGGGGCGCGGCGGCCGCAACACCGAATTCCTGCTCGGGCTTGTCATCGCCCTGTCCGGTACGTCCGATATTTGGGCGATTGCGGGAGACAGCGATGGTATTGATGGAACGGAAGATGCGGCTGGAGCTTTGATCAGTCCGGATATGCTGCGGCGCGCAGCCGCCAATCGCCTCGACGCACGGGCCTATCTGGCAGCCCATGACAGCTACACGTTCTTCGACCGCCTTGGAGACCTCGTGCGCACCGGCCCAACGCTTACCAATGTCAACGATATCCGTGCCGTGCTGATTGCGGCCGGCAAGCCAGCAATGAGGTGACCCATGCGTCGTCATCGACGGGCCAAGATCGTCGCAACCGTCGGCCCCGCCAGCAGTTCCCCCGAAATGCTCAAGGCACTGCTGCTGGCCGGCGTCGATACGTTCCGACTGAACTTCAGCCACGGAACCCAGAGCGACCACGCGAGCATCCATGCCGCGATCCGAAGGCTGGAACAGGAAGTCAGCCGGCCGATCGGCATTCTGATGGATCTCCAGGGTCCCAAGATCCGCGTCGGCACCTTGCGCGATGGCAAGATTATCGTGGCGGCCGGCGAGACCATCCGGTTCGTGCTGTCCGGATCGGACGGCGACCGGTCCTCGATTCCGCTTCCACATCGGGAAATCTTTGCCGCCGTGGCCCCCGGCCACGACCTTCTGATCGACGACGGCAGGGTCCGGGTTCGCGTCATCGGGCTTGGTGACGATTTCATCGAAGCCGGGGTGATCGTCGGTGGCACGATCTCGAACCACAAGGGCGTCAATCTGCCGGGGACGGTGCTCGATCTTTCGCCGCTCACCGCCAAGGACCGCCTCGATCTGGAGTTCGGCCTGAACCTCGGCGTGGACTGGGTCGCCTTGTCGTTCGTGCAGAAGCCCTCCGACATCATCGAGGCGAGAAGCCTGGTCGGCGACCGCGCCGGCCTGATGGCCAAGATCGAGAAGCCGGCAGCACTCGAGCGGATCGACGACATCATCCAGCTGTGCGACGCCATCATGGTTGCGCGGGGTGATCTCGGCGTCGAAATTCCACATGAGGACGTGCCCGGGCGCCAGAAGGAGCTGGTGCGAGCTTGCCGTCTCGCGGTGAAGCCCGTGATCGTCGCCACGCAGATGCTGGACTCCATGGTCGCCGCGCCGACACCGACGCGCGCGGAAGTCTCCGACGTTGCGACAGCGATCTATGACGGCGCAGACGCCGTGATGCTGTCGGCGGAATCCGCGACGGGCCATTATCCGCGCGAGGCCGTCGAGATGATGGATCGCATCATCCGCAGCACAGAGCAGCACAAGATGTACCGCTCGATCGTCGAGGCGACCCAGCCCGGCGAAGAGCAGACGCCGCCGCATGCCGTTGCAACGGCCGCCGCCGACCTCGCCTCCGTCATTCACGCCGCAGCCATCGTGGCCTACACGTCGAGCGGCACCACGGCCGCACGCGTCGCGCGCAAGCGACCGAGCCTGCCGATCCTCGCCATCACCCCAAGCCGCGAAGTGTCGCGCCGCTTGTGCCTGCTCTGGGGCGCGCACAGCGTTCTCTCCGACGACGTTCAGAGCTACGAGGAGATGGTCGAGCGCGCGACGGCTCTCGCGCATGCAGAGCAGTTTGCATCAAGCCGGGACCTGCTGGTCGTCGTCGCCGGCATTCCCTTTGGGCAGGCGGGAAGCACCAACAACCTGCGAGTCGTTTCGCTCCCCTGACAGAGTCATCCGTCAGCATCGCGGTCCCAAACACCCCGCGCATCCGGCCCCTCGGGATTTCTCGGGCTCGTTGCGCCGGCCGCCCGAGTCTCAAGGCATGGCGCCAAACCAGATCACGAGCGCGAATATCACCAACAAGGCGACGGTGATGATCGCTTCGCTCGTGGGCATCCGCTTCATGGGCCGCCTCCGCGTGCGGGAACGGGATGCTGCGCCGGGGCGGAGGTTCACATCAGCACCAACACCGCCCGCTTAAAATACATGCGGACGGCGTCGGCTCTAGCCCCAGGAAGGAAATACAAAATCCCGGTAGCAATTACGTCTACACATCTAGGCAGAAGGTTCACGTGACGATCGGCACCCTCCAAAGGGAGTAGGATCGCCGACCGCGATGGACGCCATTGACGCCCATCCCTGGCACCCTCGGCCGCATGACGATCTCACCACGAGCATGGGTCACGCAGGTGTGGCGCCGGCAGCACCTGTCGCTTGACGCCGCCCTTAGCCCCACGACCCGTCCGGCCCAAGCGGCAAAGTCGGATGGTCGCGGTTGTTCTCGTCGGGCTTGACCCTGAAACCCTGTCGAAACGCGAACCAGATAAAGCCACCCAGTGCGACCACACAGATCGGCGCGAGAATCCAGTCGGGCATGTCGTGGTCCTCCAGTCTGCCGACAATTGGTCGCCGCTATCTTGGGCCGAGTTCAATACGGATGCCCCGCGCCGTTGCAGCGCGCCCCCTGCAGCGCTCGGCGTGATCCTACCGGCACGAGGAAGCGCCGCGCCGCATGAACAAGAGCGCCGATTTTTTCCAAAGGTGCAGCTGCACCTTTGTCCCAATGGAGTCGAGGCAGCGCCGCAAGTGATTGAAAACATTGGAGCGGGTGAAGGGAATCGAACCCTCGTATTCAGCTTGGAAGTCTCCGAATTTCGGTCGCGCCTTCAACAGGCATTCCTACAATTTACAGCCTTTTTGCTTGTTGAGATACCTACAGAATTTGCTCTTGTCGGAATGATGTTCGAGTTGGCTGTCTACTGGCGGCAAGGTACTCGGACTCGGACTGCCCCCTTACCTCGACAGCCACCGCACCTCAGTTTCGATTTCAGAAGTGAGCGCTCGACCTAGTTCGACGCTCGATCGATTTTCTGCGCGGTCGCGCCGCTTCGAAAATTCCGTCCAATGACAACCAACGTCATCTAACGTGGGTCAGTCCAGTCCATCATCGGAGCCACAGAAAAGAGATAGTGTTGCGATTTCAATTATTTACCCTATGCTTTCAATGGGATGAAACACGAACGTGTGCACTCCAAACTAGCCGAAATTGCACACGTTTGTACCCGTTTTGGCCTCTCAGTGCACACATAGCGCACACGAATTGGGAAGTGCACACGGCCATGGCGAGCTTCACTCAGTTGCCCTCTGGGAACTGGCGCGTCCAGGTCCGCCGCAAGAACCGCTACGTGTCAGAGACCTTCCGTCGACGCAAGGACGGTGAACACTGGGCGCCCGACATGGAGCGCAATATCGATCACCGCGGATCACCAAAACCGAAGGCTGCTGCACAGGCTCGAACGTTCGGCGACATTATCGATCTTCATGTCGAAGATATGCACGAAGTCGGCCGCCCTCCCCGCCGCTCCAAGGGCGCCGTCTTGGAGGCGCTGAAAGATTCCTTGGGAGCAGTGAAATTGCCCCAGCTCAATCGTGAGCGACTGATCGAATTCGGTCGGAAGCGCGCGAAGCAAGGTGCCGGACCGGCCACACTTGCAATCGACTTCTCATTCATCAGAACTGTTGCCACTCATGCTGCCGCGGTACACGGCATTGAGGTCTCGGCCGAAGAGGTTCGACTAGCGCGCTTCGCAATGAAGCATTTTGGACTTGTCGGCAATTCGGAGGAGCGAGACCGGCGACCAACCAGAGATGAACTTGATGAGCTCGTCGAATACTTCGAGACCAATCGTCGGCAGTTCATCCCTATGGGCCGCATCGTTCGATACGCTGTGGCGACAACGATGCGGCAGGAAGAGATTTGCCGGCCCGACTGGCCTGAAGTCGATATGCAAAAGCGGCTGCTGATCATTCGCGATCGCAAGGATCCTCGGGCCAAGGATGGCAACGATCAGAAGGTCCCGCTTCTCAATCTGACCGGCTACGATGCGTGGGAGATCATGCTTCAGCAGCGCATCATCACTCGTGGCTGGGGGCGTGTATTCCCTCACAACCACCGTTGAATCGGGGAGGCGCCAAACATCTCCTCCGATGCTCGCTGGTAGTGGCATGCGCATGCATTGTCCGCCAGGCCGACCGTTGCATCGCGGCGCCCACATCGTTCATCCGGCGGAGCCTGGCGCCTCCGGAAGCGCTTCGAGATGGCATGCCACCCACTGACCGTCTCCGGCCGACCGAAGCGGCGGCTCCTCTGCCTTGCAGCGGTCGAAGACGAACGGGCACCTGGTGTTGAAGCGACAACCCTTCGGCGGATTGATCGGACTCGGCACGTCGCCCTTCAGGATGATCGGGTTTCGCGCGGCGCCAGGCTCCGGCACCGGCACCGCCGAGAGCAAGGCCTTGGTGTAGGGATGCCCCGCTGCGGTAAAGATCTTCCGCCTTGGCGCCATCTCGACGATCCTGCCGAGATACATCACAGCGACACGGTGCGTCATGTGCTCGACGATCGCCAGATCGTGGCTGATAAAGAGCAACGCGAGACCGAATTGCTGTTGAAGGTCCTGCAGCAGATTGACGATCTGGGCCTTGACGGAGACGTCGAGCGCCGACACCGCCTCGTCGCAGACGATCAGGTCGGGCTCCGCCGCAAGCGCGCGGGCGATCCCGATACGCTGGCGCTGACCGCCCGAGAATTCGTGGGGCCGCCGGTTCAGCGCGTCGCGCGGCAGGCGCACGGTGTCCATCAGCGCCGCAACGCGCATCTCGAGGTCGGCGGAAGACTTGGCGAGACCGAAATTGCGGATCGGCTCGGCCAGGATATCGCGCACGCGCATCCGCGGATTGAGGCTGGAGAACGGATCCTGGAACACCACCTGAACACGGCGGCGCATGGCGCGCAGCCCGCCGGGTGAAAGATCGTCGATGCGCTGGCCATCGAGCACCACCTGGCCCGAGGTGATGTCGAACAGTCGCAGGATCGCCCGGCCGACCGTCGATTTTCCGCAGCCGGATTCGCCGACGAGCGACAGGGTCTCGCCACGGTCGACCTCGAAGGACACGCCATCGACGGCATAGACCGAGCCGGACCTGCGGCCGAACAGGCCGCTGCGAAGCGGGAAATGCTTCTTGAGATCGTTGACCTGGAGCAGCGGGGCGCTCATGCCGCAGCAGCTTCCTTGGCAGCGTAATGGCACGCGGCGATATGGCCGGGGCCTTTTACTTCGAGACCCGGCGCGACCTGCCGGCAAAGATCGGTCGCGAGCGCACACCGCCCGGCAAAGGCGCAGCCCTCGATGGCCTTCTTGAGGCTGGGGACTTGCCCGGGAATCTCGGTGAGCCGTCGCGCCGCGCCGGTCAGGGAAGAGCCGAGCTTGGGTACCGCACCGAGCAGGCCCTGCGTATACGGATGGCGGGGGGAGCGGAACAGCCTGGCCACCGGCGCTTCCTCGACCTTGCGGCCGGCATACATCACCATGACGCGTTCGGCGATCTCGGCAACCACGCCGAGATCATGAGTGATCAGGACGATCGCCGCCCCGACCCGGCGCTTGAGGTCCAGCATCAACTGCAGGATCTGCGCCTGGATCGTGACGTCCAGCGCTGTGGTCGGCTCATCGGCGATCAGGAGCTTTGGGTTACAGGCCAGTGCCATCGCGATCATCACGCGCTGGCGCATGCCCCCGGACAGTTGATGCGGATATTCGCGCACACGCCGCGCCGGCTCCGGGATGCCGACCAGATTCAACATCTCGACGGCGCGCACCTCTGCAGCCTGCTTGTCCAGGCCCTGATGCATCCGCAATGTCTCGCCGATCTGGCGACCGACGGTCAGCACCGGATTGAGGCTCGACATCGGTTCCTGGAAGATCATCGAGACGTCGTTGCCGCGGACGGCGCGCATCTCGCGCTCGGAGAGTTGCAGCAAGTCCCTGCCCTGGAAACGAACCGCGCCCGCGATCCTGCCCGGCGGCTCGGGTATCAGCCGCATCAGCGACATCGAGGTGACCGACTTGCCGCAGCCGGATTCGCCGACGATCGCCAGTGTCTCACCTTCGTCGACCTGGAAGGACACGCCGTCGACCGCCCGGTTGATCCCGTCGGGCGTCCGGAAATGGGTCTGCAGATTCTCGACTTCGAGCAATGCCATCGGATCAAACCTCGACTTCCTACAGGCTTTTCGCCATGCGTGGATCGAGCGCGTCACGCAGGCCGTCGCCGAGCAGGTTGACGGCAAGCACGGTGACGGACAGGAACGCGGCAGGAAAGAATACGATGAAAGGCTTGACCTGCCACAGCGCCCTGCCCTCGGCCATGATATTGCCCCAGGACGGAATGGTCGGCGGCGTACCTGCGCCGATGAAGGAGAGGATCGACTCGACGATCATGGCGCTGGCGCAGATATAGGTGGCCTGGACCAACATCGGCGCCAGCGTGTTGGGCAGGATGTGACGCATGATGATCATCGGCGTTCGCGTGCCGGAGGCCGTGGCAGCGTCCACGTAAGGCTGCTCGCGCAACGACAGCACAACGCCGCGCACGAGCCGCGTCACGCGCGGGATCTCGGCGACCGTGATCGCCAGGATGACGTTGCCGACGCTGCCACGTGTCAACGCCATCAACGCAACCGCGAGCAGGATCGGCGGTATCGACATCAACCCGTCGATGAACCGCATCAAGATCCCATCTGCCCAACGCACGAAGCCCGAGACGAGGCCGACCGCAAGACCGGCAAGCGAAGCCAGCACCGCCACCGAAAGTCCGACGGTGAGCGAGACCCGCGTCCCGTAGAGCACGCGTGAATAGATATCGCGGCCCAGCATGTCGGTGCCGAACCAGAAGTCGGCCGATGGCGCGCGTGTACGCTTGGCGGGTGCGAGCGCGGTCGGGTCGACAGTCCCGAGATAAGGCGCGAAGATCGCAACCAGGACCAGGCAGAGCAGCAATGCGCCGCCGATCGCAACCGTCGGATGACTGCGGAGGAAGCCGAGCACGCCGCGCCGGATTTTCACCGGCCGCAGCAGATCAGGCAGTTGCGGCGCGATGACGAGGCCCGGAGGCAGGGTTACAGTGCGGGTGGTGGATACGGTCAATAGCGGATCCTCGGGTCGACCAGGGTGTAGATGACGTCGACCATTAGGTTGATCAGCACATAGAGGAAGCTGAACACCAACACGATGCCCTGGATGACCGGGTAGTCGCGGCGCAGGATCGCGTCGATCGTCAGTCGGCCAAGGCCCGGGATCGCGAACACGCTTTCGGTCACCACGGCGCCGCCGATCAGCAGGGCGATGCCAATACCAATCACCGTCACGATCGGAACCGCGGCGTTCTTCAGTGCATGAACGAACAGGATGTCGCGCATCCCAAGGCCCTTGGCGCGAGCCGTGCGGATATAATCCTGCTGCAACACTTCGAGCATGGAAGCGCGCGTGATGCGCGCGATCAGCGCGATGTAGATATCGCCGAGCGCAACCGCCGGCAGGATCAGGTTCTGCAGCCACGGCCAGACGCCTTCGGCGATCGGCGTATAGCCCTGCACCGGGAGCCATTCGAGCTTGAGCGCGAACACGTAGGCCAGGACGTATCCGATCACGAAGACAGGAAGCGAAAAGGCGAACACGGCGAATGCCATGATGCTGCGGTCGATCCAGCTTCCCGCCTTCCACGCCGCCACGACGCCGAGTGGCACGGCGATCAGAACTGTCAGGGAGAGCGCAATCGCCATCAGAGAGAGTGTCGGCTCGATACGCTGCGCGATCAGCGTCGAGACCGGCAGGCTGGTGAAGATCGAGGTGCCAAGATCGCCGTGCAGGATGTGCCAGAGCCATGACCCGAACTGCACCAGAAACGGCCGGTCGAGGCCGAGGCTCTGGCGTATCCGTTCAACGTCGGCGGGGCTGGCCTGATCGCCGGCGATCACGACTGCGGGATCGCCCGGTGCAATGTAGAGCAGACTGAAGACGAACAGCGCGACGATTGCCATCACCGGCAACGTCGCGACAATGCGCCGCAGGATATACGAGACCATGTCGGTTCACCGTACCGTCGTCATGCGGTCTTCGACACGCCCCAGAAGAACGGCAGCGGCCCCTTCGCGATGCCGGAGATGGTCTTGCGCCATGCCGTGTAACCCAGGAAGAAGCCGGTCGGCGCATAGACCACGTCCTCGAGTGCCGCCTTGTTGAGGTGATTGATCGCCGCCTTCTCTTCATCGAGATTCTTGGCCTCGAACCACGCCACGACATCCTTCTCCACGGCATCGCTCGAAGGCCAGCCGAACCACGCCTTGTCGCCATTGGCGCGAATGGCGTTGTAGGGCGCGGGGTTGATGCAGTCGGCACCGGCGTGCCAGGTGTGGAACATCTGCCAGCCACCCTGCCCCGGAGGCGTCTTCTGGGCTCGGCGCGATCCGACCGTGCCCCAGTCGGTCGCGACGAAATCCACATTCATGCCGAGCTTCTTCAGCAAATCCGCGGTGACGTCGCCCTGCGCCTTGGTGATCGGCTGGTCCTGTGCCACGAGGCAGGTGACCAGCTGGCCCGAATAGCCGCTCTCCGCCAGCAGCTTCTTGGCCGCGTCGAAATCGCGCTTGCCTTTGAGGATCTCGCCGCCCGCCTCCGAATAAAGCGGCGTGCCCGGCGTGAAGAAGCCGGGGAGCGGCTTCCAGAGCGAGGTGTCATCTCCAACCAGCGCCCGCATGTAGTCTTCCTGGCTCATCGCCATCAGTACCGCACGCCGCGCCCTGACGTCGTTGAACGGCGGGTAAAGGTGGTTCATCCTGAAAGAACCGACGTTGCCGAGCGGATCGGCGATGTCGACGTTAATGTTGCGGTTGCTCTTGAGTACCGGCACGAGATCGGTGATCGGGCTTTCCCACCAATCGACCTCGCCGTTCTGCAATGCGGCCGCTGCCGTGGCGGGATCCGGGATCACCACCCATTCCAGGCGGTCGATCAGAATCTGCTTGCCGCCAGCGAGCCAGGACGATTTTTCCTGCCGCGGCACATAGTCGGTGAATTTCTCGAACACCGCCTTGGCGCCGGGGACCCACTCGGCCTTCGCGAACTTCATCGGCCCCGAACCGACATAGTCGGTGATCTGCTTGAACGGGTCGGTCTGCGCAATGCGCTCAGGCATGATGAAGGCAATCGGCGTATTGTTCTTGCCCAGCGCGTAGAGCAGCTTCGGATAGGGCTGCTTCAGCACCAATTTGAAAGTCTTGTCGTCGACGGCAATCAACTCCTGCTGGAGCGCCTTGATCATCAGTCCCATCGGATCGCGGGCCGACCACCGCGTGAGGCTTGCGATCACGTCCTTGCTGCGCACAGGCTCGCCGTCGTGGAACTTGAGCCCCGACCGCAGACGAAAGGTCCAGGTCAAGCCATCATCGGTGACTTCCTCGGACTCGACCATCTGACGCTGCGGCTGCAATGTCGCGTCGACGCCATAGAGGGTGTCCCACACCAGCGCGGCGGCGTTGCGCACCACATACTGGGTCCCCCAGATCGGATCGAAATTCGCAAGATTGGCCTGCGGCACGAAGCGCAAGGTGCGCGCCGCTGCGCCTTGGGAAAGGGCCGGCATCGAAAGGCCGCCTGTCGCCGCGAGGCTGCCTGCCCCGGCCAATCCTTTCAACAAAGTCCTGCGATCCATGAAACTCTCCCAAACGTCGGTTGTTGTGGCGACTCCGCCCGTTTCATCGGTGGAGGTTTGGCACAAGGCGAGGTGACAAAGGCGGTCGAACCGGTGATGCAGATCAATTTGCGTGCAAATGGTATGCCAGCATGGTCCGGCGGCACCGGGGGGGAGCGGCAACTTTCGGGCGCGCGCATTTTCAATGCGATCACGCGGATTTGCGATCCCCTATCAGGTGCTTACCGACAATCTCGACATCGTTGTGTTGTCGATCATGACGTTGTCCGGACGCGCTGACGCTCACCCCGGACACGTCACCGCAAGTGGCTTACAGAAGCCTTGCACCGAAATTCAGCTCCGGATCCATGTCCGGCATCAGCCGTCCGGTTGGCTTCGCTGCCTCGCCGCCGCCACGCGCAAGGAAACGGCCGGAGCCCGCTTCGACAGAACGCTTGCCGTCGGACACGATCACACGCCCGCGCGAAAGCACGGTGACCGGCCAGCCGCGCAGCTTGCGGCCGGTGAAGGACGTGTAGCCGGCGAGATCATGCATCATGGCGTCGCTCAGCGTGACCTCACGCTGCGGATCCCAGATCCCGATATCCGCATCGGCCCCGACTGCAATCGAGCCCTTCCGCGGATGCAGATTGTAGATCTTAGCCGGTGCAGTCGCGGTCAAATCGACGAATTTTTCAAGCCCCAGACGGCCTTGGGAGACCATCGCGTCGAACAGCAATGGCAAACGCACTTCCAGCCCCGGCAAGCCATTCGCGATCTGCTTGAAGTTGGGATTGGGGCCAGCGCGCAGCTTGCCGGTTTCGTCGAACCGATACGGTGCGTGGTCGGACGAAACCGTCTGCAAATCTCCGAGCGCGAGCGCCCGCCACAACGCCTCTTGATCGGTCGCGCGACGTGGTGGAGGGCTGCACATCCACTTCGCGCCTTCCACGCCTGGTTTGTCGAGATCGGCGGCGGTGAGAAAGAGATATTGCGGGCAGGTTTCCGCGAATACTTTCAGCCCCTGGCCGCGCGCATCGCGGATCACCCTAGCGCCTTCCGCCGTCGACACGTGAAAGATCATGATCGGCTGGTCGATCAGGGCCGCCATGCCGATCAGGCGATTGAACGCCTCCGCTTCAGAGACGCGCGCATGGCTGATGGCGTGGTATTTCGGATCAGTGTAGCCGCGCGCGAGCAGCCGTTTCACCATCCAGGAGATAATCCCGTGATTCTCGGCATGAGCGCACAACATCGCGCCGCCCTCACGCGCCGCCAGCAGGATATCCAGCAGCGGTTCATCCTCGATCTTCAGCCGGTCGTAGGTCATGAAGATCTTGATCGAACCATGCCCCTGCTTGACCAGACGAGGCAAATCCGTTTCCAGCGTCTCCCTGGTCGGATCAGCAATGATCATGTGAAAGGCATAATCGATGACGGCGCCCTTTCTGGCGAGCGCGTGATACTCCTCGAGCACCTGGGGCAGCTTCATGCCAACGTGCTGGGCCGCGAACGGGATCACGGTGGTGGTGCCGCCGAAGGCCGCCGAGACGGTCGCGCTCTCGAACGTGTCGGCGTTGACGATGCCCGCGGCCGAAAGCTGCTCGATGTGGGCGTGGCTGTCGACACCGCCCGGCAGAACCAGCTTGCCGCGCGCGTCGATCTCGCGCCGCCCGCCCGCCAGCCGGTGACCGATCGCAGCAATCGTTTCACCGGAAATCGCGACATCGGCCTCGAACACATCGCTCGCAGTCGCGACGCGTCCGCCGCGAATGACGAGATCATACGTGAATTCAGTCATCACAAACTCCCGGGTCCTGGCTCTTACGCCCTTCGAAGAACGCACAGATCGCGCGGGCCGCGCATCGCTGATGGCACGTCGATTGCCTCTGCTGTAATCTCGCCATAGCGCTGCCTCACGTTGCCGCGCGAAGCATCATCCCGCAGGAAACCACGATGTCCCGGCCACGCATCCTCGTGATCAATCCCAATTCCAACCAACTCGTCACCCAGGGCTTCGAGGACGCCTTGAAGCCGCTTGGCTTTGAGGGCGGCCCCGAAATCATCTGCACGACGCTGGCCGAAGGTCCTTACGGAATCGAGAGCCAGGCCGATGCCGACAGTGTCACGATGCCGCTGCGCCGGCTGGTGGAGAGCGACAACAGCTCGGCGGCCTTCGTCATTGCCTGCTACAGCGATCCTGGTCTGCATGTCTGCCGTGAAGCAACCGACCGGCCCATCTTCGGCATCGCCGAGTGCGGCGTGCTGACGGCGCTGGCGCGCGCCGATTCGTTCGGCGTCATCGCGATCGCGCAGCGCTCGATCCGCCGTCATATGCGCTATCTCCGGCAGATGGGCCTGATGGATCGCCTGTCCGGGGAACGACCGCTCAACATGAGCGTGGCGGAGACCGCATCGGGTGAAGGAACGCTGGCGAGGATGATCGAGGTCGGTCGCGCTATGAAGGACGAAGATGGCGCCGGAGCCATCGTGATGGGCTGCGCCGGCATGGCGCGTCACCGCCGAGCGCTGGAACAGGCCCTCAGGATTCCCGTGATCGATCCGACACAGGCCGCCGTGACGATGGCGTTGGGCACGGTGCAGTTCGCCCATCACTGATTCCAATCGTTCTTGACACCTGCGAGCCACGGCGTCCGGGTTTCGGACATCAGTTTTCCGGAGGCGGTTGTGCGCCGGTACGGCTGGTGATCAGGCCGTAATGCTCGATGCGACGATGCTGCGCGAAGTTGAAGATCGTGTCCTTGCCGAAGGCGGTGGCGTCCAGATCGCAGGGGTGAACCAGCAATTCGTCCTCTTCGGTGCCGGCTTCGGCCACAATCTCGCCGTCGGGATTGACGATCAGGGTGCCACCGATCAAGGGATGACCATCCTCGACGCCGGCCTTGGCGACACACACGACCCATGTCGAGTTCTGGTAGGCACCGGCCTGCACCGAGAGCCGGTTGTGGAACAACCGCTTCGCCGGGCCCTCCTCGCTCTTCTCGGCGTTCACCGAGGGCGTGTTGTAGCCAATCATCACCATCTCGACGCCTTGCAGGCCCATCACGCGATAGGTCTCCGGCCAGCGCCGGTCGTTGCAGATCGCCATGCCAAGGATGCCGCCAAGCGCACGCCAGACATTGAAGCCAAGATCCCCCGGTTCGAAGTAGCGTTTCTCAAGATGCTGGAATGCGCGTTCGGTATCGAATTCCGAATGACCGGGCAGATGAACCTTGCGGTACTTGCCGACGATGCGGGCGGATTTGTCGGTCAGGATGCTGGTGTTGAAATGGTGGCCGTCCGGTGTCAATTCGGCGTAGCCGAAGTTCATCGCAATCTGGTGTTTTGCCGCGCGCTCGAACAGCAGCCTGGTCGCCGCATTGGGCATGTCGCGCTCAAACCAGCGGTCGACCTCGGATTGGTCCGTCATGTACCAGCGCGGAAAGAACGTGGTGAGCGTCAGCTCCGGATAGACGATCAGATCGGCGTCCCGAGCCTTGGCTTGATCCATCAGCGCGATCATGCGCCCGACGACCGCCTCGCGGCTGTCTGCCTTCTGGATCGGTCCCATCTGGGCAGCGGCAACATTGATGACACGCATGAGCTTTTCCCGATTACCTTACCTGGTGTTGCGTTTGAGCATCGCCGATCCGTCATCCATCGAAGGCTGCCTGCGCTTCCGGCAGATCCCAGATCCTGCCGATCGCCGCGGTCCCGGCCGAAATGATTGTCGCCTCGTCGCCGGCGACATAGCGGCCGACATCGATCAGCACGCGCCCATCAACGACGATCTGGTCGATAGAGGCGCGGTTCGCCAACGCGATCAGGCCGCGACGCGGATCGAACAGCGGCTGCAGATGCGGATGCGTCAGGTCGACCACGGTGAGGTCGGCGGTTGCCCCCGGCGCGATCGCTCCGAGGTCCGGCCGCCTGATCAGCGCAGCGGCGGTTGCGGTCACCACTTCGATCAGATCGGGCGCATTCGCCACGTCGGCACTGACGGAGCTACTCATCGGGATCGGCGCTCGGCCTCCTGGTTCCGAAGATTCGTTGCCACCGCATCGAGCCCGGCCGGCTCGACAACACCGGCACGCTCGGTGATGACGGCGTACTGCTCGGGCCGCCGATGGGCGGCAAAGTTGAACATCTTGTCCTTGCCCTGCCGGCAGAGGTCGAGATCAAGGTCGGCAACGACGACCTCATCTCCCAACGTCGCCGCTTCGGCGACGATGCGGCCGTTCGGATCGACGATGCAGGAGCCGCCGATCAGTCCGGAGCCGTCCTCGTCGCCCGCCTTGGCGACGGCGATCGCCCAGGTCGCGTTCATGTAGGCGTTGGCCTGCGTCACCAGCGTTGAATGGAAGGTGCGCAGCGCGGCATCTTCCGCGACGCCGCCATTGGGGTCATAGGCTGCCGAATTGTAGCCGACGCAGACCAGTTCAACCCCCTGCAAGCCAAGGACGCGCCAGGATTCGGGCCAGCGGCGATCGTTGCAGATCATCATACCCATGATCGCGTGACACCAATCCGGTCCTGCGCGAAAGGCAGGAAATCCCAGGTCGCCATACGAGAAATAGCGCTTTTCAAGCTGCTGGAAGCGTGCGTCGGCGCGCGGCTCGACCGAACCCGGCAGATGCACCTTGCGATAGCGGCCGAGAATCCCTCCGTCGCGATCGACCAGTATCGAGCAGTTGTAGCGTTGGCGGTCGGCAGTCTGTTCGGCGTAGCCGATATAAAATCCGACGCGGAGCGCGCGGGCGCGATCGAACAGGCGCTGCACGGCCGGATTGGGCATGCTGCACTCGAAATACTGATCCAGCTCATCGCCTTCGAGGTACCATCGCGGGAAAAACGTGGTGAAGGCCAGTTCAGGAAACACGACCAGGCCCGCGCCGCGCGCGGCAGCCGTCTCCAGAAGCTCCAGCATCCGGCCAAGCGTGCGCTCTCGAGGATCCGCTTTTTGCGTCGGCCCCATCTGGGCGGCAGCAGCGCGAAGTATGCGGACCAATATTGCCTCCAAACTGTGCGGATTGCCAATGCACGAGGCGATGCTCCGCTCCATCAGCATTCCGCCGCGCCGCCCATTACGTGAAAACGGCCTGCTAATTGCAATCACCCGTGCTATGATATTTCGGGCGAGACAATAACCGGCAGTTATATGAACCTTCGCCAGTTGGAGATTTTGCGAGCGGTCATCCGGCACCGGACCACGGTCGCGGCGGCGGACGAACTGGCGCTGTCTCAACCGGCGATCAGCAATGCGCTCAAGGCAATGGAAGCGCAGGCCGGCTTTGCCCTGTTCGAACGTGTCAACAACCGGCTATTCCCGACATCAGAGGCGATGGCGCTTTACAAGGAAAGCGAAGCGATCTTTGCGCTTCACGCCAAGCTTGAAAACCGCGTGCGCGATTTGCGGGAAAGTCGTTCGGGGCTGTTGTCGATCGTGGCGACGCCCCCCTTGGCCTATAGCATCATTCCTCCCGCGCTTTCGGACTTCCTGCAACAGCGGCGGCAGACGCGGGTCTTCTTTGACGTGCGTCGCTATGAAGGAATCATCGAAGGCGTGACGAGCCGGGTCGCCGAACTGGGCTTCGTGCTCGGCCTGTCGCATCATCCCGGCATCGCGCATGAGGTGGTCCACACCGGCGAAATGGTCTGTGTCCTGCCGCCGAAGCATCCACTGGCCGAACATCCCGTCATATCCGCCTCCGATCTTGTCGGCCTGCCCTTCATCGGGCTGGAGCGCGGAACGCGACTGGGCGAAGCGGTACGCGAGAGCTTTGCCCGGGCCGGTGCGCCGTTTCAGCCGACGGTGGAGGTGCGATACTGCAACACTGCCTGTGTGCTCGCGGCCGCCGGCGTCGGCGCTGCCGTCGTCGATCCATTCTCGCCGCGCCAAGCCGGCAGCCACGACCTCGTTGTCAGGCCCTTCACGCCCAGAACACCGGCCGTAGCCCACATGCTTTGGTCGGAGGCAGAACCCCTGTCGCGCCTGGCCAAGGCGTTCCTAGACGAAGTGCGAAAGGCAAGCCGTGTTCTCGGTCCGACCAGCCCGTACGCAAGTTCGGAATGATGCCGGAGGCTCTAGTGCTTTGTTTGACGCGTTTTCTTCACGCGGACCGGTCGCCACTTCGCTAGAAAACGCCCTGGAAATCCGGCTATTGACGGCTTTTCGCACCTATTTGATGCTGGGTACACGATAACGAGGTTGGACGAATTGCGAGATAGAAAATGGGATGAGCGGTTCATGCTTCTGGCGCATCATTTGGCGCGTTGGAGCATTGAAAAGGGACGCCGCGTGGGCGCCGTCGTGGTCGGACCCGACAACGAAATACGCTCGACTGGGTATAACGGCTTGCCTCGCGGGGTCAACGATGCGGTGAACGAGCGACACTCCCGCATCACGGGCGCAAAATACATCTGGAGCTGCCATGCCGAGCAGAATGCTATTTTCAATGCGGCACGCATTGGGATAGCGCTCAAGGGCTGCACGATCTACGTGCCCTGGTTTCCCTGCGTGGAATGCACGAAGGCGATTATTCAATCGGGCATATCGGAGGTCGTTGGTTATGAACCTGACCAACCCAATTCGAATTGGGCTCAGGATTTTGCGATCGCCGCCACGATGCTGAAGGAAGCAAACGTCGTGGTGCGGTTCATACCAAGGCTCGCAGAGCTTCCGGATGTATCCGAAGAAGACGATTGATCGCGCAGCCTTCCAATCAGGTCGCCAGGCTCGACTATCGCGTACCGTAGGCACGGTCACCGGCATCGCCGAGGCCCGGCAGGATGAAGGCGTTCTCGTCCAACCCTTCGTCGATCGCCGCGAGCCAGATCGGAACATCCGGGTGGATGCCGCGCATGCGCTCGACCCCTTCGGGAGCGGCGATCAGACTGACCAGCCGGACTTCATTGGCACCGCGCTCCTTGAGCCGATCCACCGCCGCGACAGACAGATTGGCTGTCGCCAGCACCGGGGAAATCACGATCACTAATCTCTCGTGCAGATCGCTCGGCGCTTTGAAGAAATACTCCACGGCCACGAATGTTTCGGGTTCGCGATAAAGGCCGATATGGGCGACGCGCGCAGTCGGCACGAGGTCGAGCATGCCCTCCGCAAAAGTCACGCCGGCACGCAGCACCGGCGCAAACACGAGCTTTTTGCCCGAGATCTCCGGCGATTTCATTTTCGCGAGCGGCGTCTCGATATCGACATCGGCCAGCGGCAGATCGCGGGTCACCTCGTAACAGAGCAGCATCCCGATCTCCTTGAGGAGTTCGCGAAACGACTTGGTCGAGGTGTCCTTCTTGCGCAACAGTGTCAGCTTGTGCTGCACCAGCGGATGGCTAACGATCGTGACGCCTTCCATGCCGAGTCTCCGCCCTAAAATACCGTGCCGTCGCTGATAACCTTGATTGGAGGCGATGCGTCGGCGCGGCGTTGACGCGCCAGCCGTCGGCCCGCGGCCCAGGTTCCACCTTCGAGGATTTTCGCCAGCGGCAGAGCGGCTGCATCGAGCCCGAGGCGTCGGCGCACATTGTCCGCGACGCAGTCGAGCAATGCCACCGTCAGCCCCCGCCACTCCACGACAAGCGGTGAAGCGACGTCATGCTCCCGGAGCGCTGCACCATCGTCGCGGAATGTCAGCACGCCATTGTCGACGAAGAGACCGCCGTTGCGATACTCGGCAAGCCCGGTCAGCCCGTCGATGTCGGTCACAGCAATTCCGGCATTCTGCAGCGGCTCGATCAGCGAGTAGGCCAGCCATTGCGAGAGCTTGTGCAACGGCATCAGGTGGCTGGTCGCATCCCCGGTCGCCAGCATCGGATGCTTCCAGCAATCACCGAGTGCGATGCCGCCGAGCGTCAGCCGCGACGGCCAGATCGGCCCGAGCTCCCTGAGCAGTTTCGACAATATCGTGGCGGCCGGGAGCCTGCGATCGTCGGCCAGCGATGCCAGCCGGTCGAACAGCCCGCCGGGCCGCGGCGTATCGAAGCGTCCGAATACGGCCGGATTGGAGGCCACCAGCCGGCCGAGGCTGCGCAACAAATTCACCCGGCCGTCGATGCCGACCAGCGGATTGGCACCCGACACCTGCATGCCGTTCACGAGGTCTGTCACGGATAAATTCGCCAGCACGTCAGCATCGGCTCGAAGCGGCTGTCGCGGATCCAACGAGAACGCGCCAGCGGCGAACATCGCAAGGCTGGCCAGTCCCAATCCCTCCGAACGGCCAATGGCCGATCCGGTCACCGGGTCGCAGTACCGCCATGACGGCCCGGCACCGGCGTCCAGAAACACGCTGACCATCGCCAGATCGAATTCGGCGCGAGCCCGTGCCGCGCGATCCGGCCATGCGACCTGGTTGGCCAGGCCCGCCCAGCGATCGACGCCATTGGTGGAGAAATGCCGCCAGCGCGAATGAAACGGCACCGCCAGCGAGGGATACGCCGCTCGCGTGGTCTGCACCACCAGTTCGGCCGTCGAATCCATGCGGTCGAGGTGGACGCGGAAGTTCGGCAGCTGATCCTCAAGGCCGATGGCAAGCAGCCGGTGCGCGCGCTCCCGCACCGCCGCGGCATTGAGCAATGACAAGGCCGCCGCTGTCTCGGACATCACGGAGGACATGGCCGCGCTCAATATCTATCGAGCGACCGGCCGACGAAGTCGCGCTGGGTGGGCTCCTCCGGCGAGTAGTACCCGGCAGCCTTCTTCGCAACGATTTCGACCTGGGCGTCCGCCGGCACCAGATCGTCGGGGATCGGTACGCGTTCGACGATGTCGATGCCCTGACTCACCAGCGCGTCATACTTCATGTCGCTCATGGAGACGAAGCGGTCGATGCGTTTCAGTCCGAGCCAGTGCACGACATCCGGCATCAGCTGCTGGAATCGCGCATCCTGTACGCCTGCGACGCATTCGGTGCGCTCAAAATACTGCGCGGCGGCATCGCCACCTTCCTGCCGCTTGCGCGCATTGTAAACCAGGAATTTGGTGACCTCGCCGAGGGCGCGGCCTTCCTTGCGGTTGTAGATGATGATGCCGAGCCCGCCGGTCTGCCCGGCGCGCACGCACTCCTCGATGCCGTGCAGCAGGTATGGGCGGCATGTGCAGATGTCCGAGCCGAACACGTCGGAGCCGTTGCACTCGTCATGCACGCGGCAGGTGATGCTGGTGCGATGGTCCGGCAGTTTGGCGACATCGCCGAACAGATAGGCCGTCGTACCGCCGATCGGCGGTAGAAACACATGGAGGTCGGGCCGTGTCACCAGTTCCGGAAACATGCCGGCCGTCTGCTCGAACAGCTGTCGGCGCAGATTGCTTTCCGTCGTGGCGAAGCGCGCCGCAATTCCCGGGAGATACCAGACCGGGTCGATCGCGATCTTGACGACGGAGACGCTTCCCCCCTCGTGAACGACAGCGCCGTCGCGCTTGAGCCGTCCGGCCGATATCGCGGCCTGCAATTCGGGCAAATCGAGGCGGGCGCGGGTGATCGCGATGCTCGGACGGATATCGACGCCCTCGGCAATCTCTTTCGAGAACGCCTCTGCAGCCAGGTGTCCCCACGGATCGAGCGAGACGATCCGGTTTGGATCGGTCCATTGCGGGAATGGCCCAATCGTGGCGGCAGGTTGCGTGTTGGTCAGGTCCGGCCGCCGGATCGGATCGAGCGCGCCCGACGAGACCGCCAGCGCGCGATAGATCGAATAGGAGCCGCTATGGGTGCCGATAACATTGCGCTGCTGGGGGCGCGAAACCGTCCCGATCACTGGGCCGCGTTCACGTGCCGTCGCCGCTCCCCAATGAATCGGGAATTCAATCTTCGCACCCGGCGCCGGATGCGACGTAATCCGAATATGATCAGTTCGATTAGAACGAGTCATCACGCACCACGAGATGTCGACGGCCGGCCGGGCGGACAAGCCCGGTTGCCGGCAATCGAAGGATTCTTCAGTATGGCCGAATTGCGGCTGAACACAACGGCCGTTTCGAACGGTCGTGGGGCATTAACCGTAGGGTTTACAACGCGATCATGACCCGTGGAGCCGTGACCGCCTCCTGTTTGCGCGCCGGTGAACGAAGTGGCGGTCGCGGCATGGGGCACGCTCCTTGCAACATCGCACGTGCTACCCCGGAAGAGGCGATCTCATGACCAAGCAAAGCGTGAACCTCGTCAACCATCCCCTAGTCTAGCACACGCTCTCGCTGATGCGCGACAAAGATCGCTCCACCAAGGGGTTTCGCGAGCTGCTGAACGAAGACAGCTTCAAAGCTAACAATTGAAAGATTTGATCCACCTGTCCCTGACGAGGCGGCTTGCGCGCGCTCGTGTCAAGCGCAGGAGGAGAATATTTGCAATATGCCGGGGTCGCCTAATCTTTACGCGAACTCTCCCCGCCGAGATCCTGACCTTTGCGGGTCCGGTGAACTTGGGGAGTACGGGGAGCGGCGTCAGGCGTATCCTTCACGCCACCTGCTCGGCACGCTCGCCTGAAATCCGCGTCGCCATCGAGAAACGCCTCCAGCATGAACGGAATCAGCTCACCCACTTCCTCCTTGATACCGTAGGTTTCGGCGTAGAAGTCAGCGTACTTTCGCAGCCTCTGTGCGAGACCTGGCGTAAGCACAACATTCATCTTCACCGGCGTCCGATCGGGCAGCTTCGCAAGCTTCATCCCTCACCTGCCCTTCGCCGCTGTCTGAACGTCGTGGTACGGCTTCAGCACCAGATCCTTCGAAACAATCACCCGCAACGGCCAGCCCGGCCGCACCGTGATCGTCGGCTGCACGTCGAGCTCGCGCTCGACCAGGCGCTGGCCGGCTCGATTGGTCGTTTGCTGGGTGCTTTCCCGCAGCGCTTTCACGAGGTCGCTCTCGTCGTTTCCAATCGATAGCTGTGTCCCCACTCCGATCAGGGTCGCCAGGGCAACGCCCTTGAGCAATTGCCAGGTATGGAAGTCCACCTGATCCTCGAGCCCGGCGTAGCCCGCAACGTCAGTGGCCGGAAGATTCTCGATCACGATCGAATTGCCGTTCGGCAGTACGAGCCGTGTCCAGATGACTAGCGCTCGCTTCTGACCAAAAGCGACGACACTGTCGTACTTCCCCACGATTCTCGTCCCTTGCGGGATCAGAAGATGCTCACCCGTTACCGTATCGTAGACGTTCTCGGTAACCTGGCCGATAGTCGCCCCAGGCAAGTCCGAATTCAGTCCAGTGACGAGGCTTGCTGGGATGATCGATCCCGCCATGACGGCATAGGTGGATGGCGCCGGTTTGAGCGCATGGGGATTGGTGGTCTCCGTGTCGGCTTTCGCTCCGACGAAGGCCACCTTTCGCGCCTGCGACGAGGGAATGATCTCGCTGGAGCGGTCGACCATCGCCTGCGTGGCCTTTGCAAGTTCCGCAGCAGACGGTCCCGTATCGGACATTGAGGGCCGGAACGCGGATGGAGAAGCCGCCGGCGCTTCGGCCGTAGCCGCCTGCTTGCGCTTATCCTGCTTCTCCGACAGGCGGACGAACAAGCCCGACTCTTTCGCCTGTTGAGCGACCCGTGTTTGGCGGATCCGCTCGGCCCTTTCGGCGTCCTCCTCCGGGTTGGTCCGGAAGCCCGTGTCCGACGCGACGCCAGCCTTCTTCTCGTTCTCCGCAAAAGCCCGGCCAATGTCCCCAGGCGACGGCGGTCCAAGCCGCGGTGTCGATGGCGGCAACTCCTCATAGGACTTTGGCAGCTTGCCCAAGCCCTCGGCGGTCTGCTTGCGGTCGGTATTATAGAGCTCCGTCCGCTCCGACGGCTTGAAGGAGTGCGGTCGGAGCGCAATCAGTATTGCCCCGCCAACGAACAGCGCCGCAACGGCGCAGCCGATCATGAGGGCGCGCCTGTTGAGGCGCCGAACGGGCCGCGGACGCGCTCGCAGTTCCAGCGGCTCCGGACCCTGATCCAATCCTGTCGTCATGAGGCGCTCCCGGTGCTGAAGACCTGCGACACCGGTCGCGCGTCGATGCGAATGATCCGGACGATGCGCTGTGGATCCTCGCCAAGGCGAAGCTCGGCGGCACCGAACATCCGATCGACGATATAGTAGGAGCCGCGGACCCGGTAGTTGACGAGGTTCGGTCGGCCGTCGGCTCCGGCGACGAACAAGGGCGGTGCCTCCCCCTGCGACAGGCCGGACGGCATCTGGATATAGACCTTACGGCCGTCGTCGAAGGCGCGCACCGGACGCCACGGGGGATCATCTCCTTCAATCCGATAGCGGAAGTTCAGGCTGTCGAGCCGGACGCCGCGGTCGGCGACCCGCTCCTCGCTTTCCTGGGCGACGGCGTTCTGCTTGTGGAGCGCAACGAGCGTATCGGTCGGATACGTCCACGAGATGGACGCCATGTATGTCTGCTTGGTCGAGACCAGCTCAAGGTGATAGGCGCGCCGATCGGTCAGGACCACGAGGTTGGTCTGAATATCCGGAAGCGTCGGCTTGACTAGAATATGCACCCGCCGGGCGCTTCCCTGCCCGCTCGAGGTATCACCGACCACCCAGCGAACTGTGTCGCCGGTGGAGACGTCGATCAGTTCCTCGCCTTGTTGAAGCGCGATGGTCGAGACCTTCTCTGGGCTGGCATAGAGCCGGTAGAGCGCACCTTCCGTCCAGGGGTAGACCTGGATGGCGTTAATATATCCGGCGCGCGTCGGCTCCATCCGTGCCGCCTTGTTGGCCTTGGCGATCGCTTGCTCGGGCGGCAGCTTTTCTTCCTTGGCGGCCTTAGTCGGAAAGGGCTTCAACTGGCCGGGCAAAGGGAGGACCTTGGGGGTTTCGACGACTTGTACTGGCGCCGGCGGATCGGTCTCTGGAAGCGCCTTCTCGAAGGTCATCTCATCGTAGGGCGCTTCGAGATTGAGCTTGGTGGCGCAGCCGCCAAGCCCAAGCGACAAAGCAAGGACGCTGGCCGACGCGAGCTTGGTGAGGGCTTTGGAATTCATTTGGCATCTCCAATGAGGTCGCGCGACCAGTTGAGGGAATGGACATAGAGGCCGAGGGGGTTCTTCCGCAGGGTTTCGGCATCCGCGGGCGGCTTGAGAACCGTGGTGACGAGACCGGTGAAGCGCTCTGTCTTTGCGATCGAGCCGTTCTCGTAGGTGTTCTCTTTCCAGCGGATCTCGAAGCTGTCGCCCGACGCACGCACCACGGACGTGACTTCGGCGGTCACCGTCTTGGAGCCGATCTTTGTGAATGGATCAGCTTCCCGCGCGTAGTCGTTCAAGGCCTGCGCACCACGGTCCGTGACGAAGTCGTAGGCACGCAGCCAGTTCGCCCGGACGATGACCGGGTCGATCGACAGCGAGCGGACGTTCTCAATGAACCGCGCGAGGAAATGCGCGATCTGCGCGTCCGACGGCTGGTAGGACTCGAGCGCCGGCCCGACTGCTCGGACTTCACCGAGCCGATCGACCTCGACCACGTAGGGGGTAACGCTCGACCGGGCGATCTGGGTAAAGATCGTCAATCCGAGGACGCCGGACAGGCCGATGGCCGCCAGCGCTGCCAGCCGCCAGTTGCTGGCCTGCACACGGGCAGAGCCTAGCCGCTCGTCCCAGACTTGGGCTGCCTTCTGATATGGCGTGACCGGCTCCGGCGTCTCGCCATAGCGGACGGACGCACGCTGAAAGGGGTGACCAGCCATATCTTACTCCTCCCCCAGCTTCGGACCCGAAGAATGCCCGCCTTTGTCCCCCTCCTTGAGGGTGTGAGCAGCGACCTGAGCCGCTTCCCTCGCGTGTCCCCGTCCCGACGAGGCCGGCGCACGACCCGCGCCTGAGGCCGCCGCTCCGTTCGTTGCGCCGCCGGTGCTCGCGCTCGAGAGCTGATCCACGGTTGCGGCCCGGGCTGACGTGCCCGCCACCGAGGACGCACCGGTGAGCGATGCTGCGGAGCGAACCGCAGTCATTGAACCACCCGCCGCAAGACGTAGCCCACCCGCGGCCGCCGCTCCGCCGCCGATCACGACAGCCGCCGCACCCGCCACCGTTCCCGCGGCTGCGCCGGCGCCCAGCTGGGGTGCACCCGAGACCAGGCCCGCCGCGATTCCAGGGCCAAAGATGCCAAGGCCAAACAGCGAAAGGGCCGCAAGCAGCAAGCTCATGGCCGAGACGATATCGACTGGCCGGGTCAGCGTGCTTGCGAGCTGACCGAAGATGGTCGAGCCGATGCCGATGATGATCGCAAGTACCATCACCTTCACCCCTGAAGCGACGACGTTGCCAAGGGTCTTTTCCGCCAGGAACGCGGTCTTGCCCCACAGCGCGAACGGCACGAGAATGAAGCTTGCGAGCGTCGTCAGCTTGAATTCAATCAGCGTGACGAAGAGCTGCACAGAGAGGACGAAGAAGGCGAGCACGATCAGGATCCAGCAGAACAGCAGGATCAGGATCGTCGGCAGGTTGGTCAGGACATCAAGGCCGGAGAATTGGCCGGTCTCCTCCAGGAGAGGATGAGCGGCCGCAAACCCGGCGGCGGCGACAAAGCCTGGCCGCGCCAGGTCGGCCGCACTTAAGGTCCCGCCCGAGGCCTTCAGCCCAATGCTGGAGAACGACGCAAAGACAATGTCGGCGAGGCTCTTGAAGTTACCGATGATAAACGCGAAGGCGCCGACATAGAGCACCTTCTTGGCAAGCGTGACCATGATATGGTCGTCCGCGCGCATGCTCCAGGCAAGCCCGGCAAGCGTCAGGTCGATGCCGATCAACGTTGAACTCAGGAATGAGACGTCGCCAGACAGAAGACCAAATCCGGAGTCGATGTAGCGCGAGAAGGTCTCGGTAAAGCGGTCAATGACGGAGAGATCAGCCATGGCGCCCTCACCTACCTGCCGCCGGTGTAGGCATGGCCATCGCCGATGAAGCGATTAAAGCGCTCCTTCGCGGCGGCCGACGACGCCTGCTGTTCAGCGGCACGCAAGGTGTCCGCGCGCGCCTGGGTTGCCAGTAGTGCCTGGGTCTGCAACGACTGCTTGATCTGAAGGCCGAGCAGTTCGTTACCGGACTGTTGAGCCTGCAGCGAGCCGACCGCTGCGGACGAATTCGCCATCAGGGTTCGAAGCGTCTGGCCATCCTGGTCCAAAGAACTGACGATAGCCGACTGAATGGTGAGCGACTGCTTCAACCCATCGTAACTGTTGTCCCAACGCGATGTCGCGTCCTGCACCATCCTGTCGGAAGACAAGGCTGCTGCATATTGGCGGGGATACAGGCGTTCAAAATCCTGCTGGGTCTTCTGAACATCGAATGAGAGGTTCTTCGCCTGAGCAATCAGGCCGTTCATCTGATTGATCGTCGACGTGAGCTGACCGACGACGCTTGTGGGCAGGCTCGCGAGGTGCTTGGCTTGATTGAGTAGCGACTGCGCCTGATTTTCGAGGCTTCTGACTTGATTGTTGATCTGTTCAAGCGCACGCGCGGCGGTCAGGAGATTCTGACTGTAGTTCGTGGGATCGAAGACGATATCGAACGCGCCGAGCCGTCGAGATCCATTCACCGCGATGACGAACGAGAGTATCGTCGTTATGATAACTCTTGAGGTTGTACCCATAAGCGCGCGGCCGATACGTTCGAGCATGGAAGACTCCAGGGACTGAGGTTGAGGTCAGGCCCCGCGGGCCTGTTCAAAGGTGCTGATGAGGTTAGCGGCCCAGTTCAGACCGCGTTCGGCGAGGTAACGCTCGGCGAAATGGTGAGACCCGGTGCGGGCGAGGACGGCGTCAATGGCGCGCTGATCCTCTGGTGAGGAAGCCCCGACGAGCGCGAGCGCGACCGGTCCAAGGCCCAGCTCAAACAGACGGTTTCCGGCGCGGGACTGCAGATAATAGTCGCGCTTGGAGAATGCTTCCGCGATCAGGCGAACCTGCGTGTCATTCAAGCCGAACCGGCGATAGGTCTCGGTCTGGGTCGGCTCCAGCGCCCGGGGGTTCGGCAGGAATATCCGGCTTGGACAGGATTCGATGATCGCAGGCGCAATCTGGCTGTCGGCGATATCGGCGAGTGACTGGGTCGCGAAAATGACGGCCACGTTCTTCTTGCGTAGCGTCTTCAGCCATTCACGAATGCGGCTCGCGAACAGCGGATCGTCCAGAAACACCCAGGCCTCATCCAGCACCAGCAGCGTGGGCCGGCCATCAAAGCGCTCTTCAAGGGTGTGGAACAGATAGGTCAGAACGGGCGCCACAAGGCCAGGCAACGCCATCAGTTCTTCCATCTCGAAGGTGAGCACGTCTGCGCCCGAAAGACGGTCAGCGTCCGCGTCCAGGAAACGGCCGTACGGTCCTTCCAGCGTGTAGGGCTGCAGCGCCTGCCGCAGCGTATCGCGGGCAAGTAGCGCCACGAGGCCGGTCATCGTTCGCTGCGAGACGGGTGCAGATCCGAGGCTCCTGAGCGCCGACCAGAGCGTCTCCTTGACCTCGGGCGTTACGGTCACGCGCTCATGGGCGAGCACGCCGCAGAGCCAGTCGAGCGCCCAGAGTCTCGCGCCCTCCTCCGCGACATCCTTGAGCGGCTGAAAGGCGATACCGCCCTTGGCGCCCAGCTCGTACCAGGCCCCCGACAACGCGAGCGTAGTGACCCGTGCCGAGCGGCCCTTGTCAAACGTGATCAGTTGCGCGTTCGGATAGCGGCGAAATTGAAGGGCGAGCATCGCAAGCAGGACCGACTTGCCCGCGCCGGTCGGACCGACGATGATCGTGTGCCCGACATCTCCGGCGTGGAGAGACAACCTGAACGGGGTCGCGCCCTTGGTCTTGGCGATCAGAAGCGGCGGGCCATCAAGGTGCTCGCACCGCTCAGGTCCGGCCCATACCGCCGACAATGGGCACATGTGGGCCAGGTTCAGCGTGTGAACGATAGGCTGGCGGATATTGGCATATGCCTGCCCAGGCAGGCTGCCGAGCCAGGCTTCCACAGCATTGACGCTCTCGCGAATGGCCGTGAAGCCCCGGCTATTGATCACCCGCTCGACCGCGCGGATCTTCTCATCGGCTTGATGCGAGTCCTCGTCACTGACGGTGACGGTCGTGGTGATATAGCCGAAGGCAACCAGATCATCGCCAAGCTCGGAGAGCGCCGCGTCGGCGTCGAGCGCCTTGTTGCTGGCATCAGTGTCCAGCAGTGCCGCCTGCTCGTTGAACATGACCTCTTTGAGGATCGCTGCCAGCGACTTCCGCTTGGCAAACCATTGCCGTCGATAGCGCGACAGCGTTGCGTTTGCCTGCGTGCGGTCGAGCGGAATGAATCGCGTCGCCCAGCGGTAGGCAACGCCGAGCCGGTTCAGTTCATCGAGCAGGCCCGGAAAAGTGACGTGCGGAAACCCAAGAACGGTCAGTACGCGCAGATGGCTCCGTCCGATCGCGGGGGACAATCCGCCAGTCAGCGGCTCATCGCTCAGGAAGCAATCGAGATAGGCCGGAATCTTGGGAACGCTGACCGGATGGCGCTTGGTCGAGACGCAGCTATGAAGATAAGTCAGCGTCTCCGCATCGTTCAGAGGCCAGATCTCGGGCAAGACCGACGAGAGCAGATCGATCGCCCGGTCGGTTTCCTGGACGTACCGCTGAAGACGATCGCGATAGCCTTTCTCGTCGCTGTCAAATCTCTGCTGGCCGTCAATCTCGCCGTCCTGGATGCCGCCTTGCGCAGAACTCTTACTCGATTGGTCGCGACGAGTAGGTTTCCCCTTTCCCGCGATGCTATGCCCATCCTTGGAGCGCTCGAGAAATAGACCTTCGAGGCGCGAGACCGTTTCGGCTGGCGGTAGATACATCAAGGTCAGATGCAACACACTTTCAAAATGCTGCCCGTCGGGGCGCGACGGATCCTCCCACGCCACCCCAGCGGCGCCGGAGAACGCGGCCCGCCGCTCTTCATCCACCAGCCAGGACACCGGATCGGGAAATTCCGACCGCGGATATTCGCCAGTCGGAATGCGCGTGGCATCAAAGAAGAGAGCCCAGCCTGAGCCAAAACGCTTCAAGACATTGTTGACACGGGACGTGACGCTCATCAGCTCGGCCTCGGTCGCACTGTCGAGGTCCGGCCCGCGGTAGCGTATCGTCCGCTGGAAGCTGCCATCCTTGTTCAGGATGACGCCAGGAGCAACCAGGCATGCCCATGGCAGCCAATCCGCTAGCCGATAGGCATTGCCGCGGAATTCTCTCAAGTTCAGCATGCGAGCCGCCCCTTGTGCTTGGTATGACGGATAGCGACTTCGACGAAGGCCGGGTCGCGCTTGGCGAGCCAAACGGCCGCGCTGTGGCCAATGACCCAGAGCACGAGGCCTGCGAGCCAAAGGCGCAGACCGAGTGCCAGCACGGCGGAGAGTGTCCCGATCAGGATGGCGGCGGCACGTGGGGCGCCGCCGATCAGAATGGGCTCGGTCAACGAGCGGTGGAGCACGAGTTCAAAACCTTCCGCGCGCATCAGATCAGGGCTCCGCCACCGAACGAGAAAAACGACAGGAAGAAAGAGCTGGCGGCGAATGCGATCGAGAGGCCGAACACGACCTGGACCATCTTGCGGAAGCCGCCGGAGGTATCGCCGAAGGCCAGTGATATGCCGGTTACCGTGATGATGATGACGGCGACGATTTTGGCGACGGGTCCCTGCACGGATTCCAGGACACGCTCGAGCGGAGCCTCCCACGGCATGCCAGAGCCTGCGGCGTGCGCTGCCGGGACGCTGAGAAGCATGCAGGCTGAGGCCGCGCCGAGCTCCATCAAGGGAAGCCCGCGGATCGAGCAGAAGCTCCGCAGGCCCGAACGCACACATAGATGCAGTCGAATGGACATGTTGCACTCTCCTTGGGGTTAAGGACGGTGGGAGGTGTTTGGAAGTCCGGGCGGGGTCTCGAGCAGGTAGTCGCCTGACGGATCGAGGCCTTTGAGCTCGGCCACGGTCTCGATGCGGCGTGCGGGACCCCGTCCCTTGATGAAGACGATCAGGTCGATTGCCTCGGCTATGAGCCGGCGCGGCACGGTTGCGACCGCCTCCTGGATGAGTTGTTCGATCCGGTAGAGCGCAGCGCGTGCCGAGTTGGCATGGACCGTGGCAATTCCGCCGGGATGGCCTGTGTTCCAGGCCTTCAGCATGTCGAGGGCTTCGGCGCCTCTGACCTCGCCGACGACGATGCGATCTGGGCGCAAGCGCAGCGTGGACCGCACAAGATCGGCAAGGCTCGCCACGCCCGGCTTGGTCCGAAGCGTCACGGCGTCCTTCGCATCGCAGCGCAGCTCGCGGGTGTCCTCGATGATGACCACCCGCTCTTCGAGACCGGCAATCTCCGCAAGGAGAGCATTGGCGAGCGTCGTCTTGCCCGACCCGGTGCCGCCGGCGATCAGGATGCTGCGCGCCTCGGTGACGGCGGCGGTCAGCACCTTCGCCATCAGCGGCGAGGCAATCTGGGCCTTGACGTAGTCGGACAGGCGGAACGTGGTCGTTGCGGGTTTGCGGATCGCAAAGCACGGCGCGAGCGAGACCGGTGGCAGGACCCCTTCGAAGCGTTCGCCGGTTTCGGGAAGCTCTGCCGAGACGATGGGAGACGAACCGCTCGCTTCCGCCCGCACGTGGCTGGCAACAAGCCGGATGATCCGCTCCGACTCCTGCGGCGTCAGGACGACGCCGGTGTCAGCGCGGCCCGTCCCATGTCGGTCAAGCCAAAGCCTTCCATCGGGATTGACCATGACCTCGACGACATCAGGCTCTTCCAAAGCCAGGGCGATCGCTGGTCCCATCGCGGTCCGCAGCATCCCGCGGCGTCGTTCACGGGTCTCTGGCGAGAGAAGATCAGACATTGCCGACCTCCTCTCGCCCTGCCGGAGAATGCTCCGGCGGCTCACCCGTCGCGCCCTGCGCGCGGGACCCAGTATCGCTGTGTTGGGCAGCGCCCAGAGGGGCGCCCTCCTCGACGTTCCGCATGAAGAGATCCGGCTTCGAGGCGCTGACGCGGTCCATGACGTCGGCGACAAGGCGGCCGCCGGAGGCGACGCGCTTGCCGACCTGCGCGACAAACATCTCGAACCGCTCACGTCCCAGCGCTCGCGCCGCATCCTGGTCTTGCGATGGCAATGGCGGGGTGATGGTCAGGTAGTAGCGGATGAAGAGCGCAATGGTCTCCGCCAGGACACTCACGTCGCGGTCGGCCCGTTCCAGTTGCCGGCTCATCCGGTCCAGCCTTCGGATCAGCGCCGCATCGCCGCTTGCGTCCCGCTCAGGATTGAGAAAGCGATCAAGCGCAGCGTCCACGATCGCTGACTTATTGGTTCCCGGCCGCTTGGCCGCGAGTTCGAGCCGTTGCGCCACGCTATCGCTGACGTAGGCCGACAGTTTCGGTTTCATCGGAAATGCTCTTCAGAATGAGGGGAGAAGATCGTCATCGTCGCGGGTGACGGCATGGGCTCGGCGTACGGCGCCGGACGCGCCTGCGGATTGCTGCATCTGGTTGTGGTCGGCGGCGACGTCAGACTCGTCGTCAAGCAATCGCTCCTCGATGGCGCGAGCGTCGTTTACGGCCGGTGCCGCCTCATCGAACAACGGCAATTGTTGCTTGAGACCGCCCTCTTCGCCGCCTGTCTGCATGAGCTCGCGATATGGCAGGGTCGCAAGGCGAAGGTCGGTGGAGCGCACCTGACCGCTCCAATTGTCAGGGCGTGCCGCAGGCCGGTCGGGATACTCGTCGCCCGTCAAGGACGGCGGCCTGCGCAGGCGCCTGACGAAGTTTGCGTCATCATAGTGCCGCAGCTTGATTGCCCGGACCGGTGCAAGGCCGGACACCAGCACGATGGCCTGGTCGGGCGGCAACTGCATCACTTCGCCTGGCGTCAGCAAAGGACGCGCCGTCTCCTGACGGCTGACCATGACATGGCCAAGCCACGGAGCCAGCCGATGGCCCGCATAGTTGCGCTGGGCCCGCAGTTCTGTCGCGGTGCCGAGGGCGTCCGATATCCGCTTTGCGGTGCGCTCGTCATTGGCGGCGAACGCGATGCGGACGTGGCAATTGTCTAGAATCGCGTTGTTCTCGCCATAGGCCTTTGCGATCTGGTTGAGCGACTGGGCGATCAGATAGGCGCGGATGCCGTAGCCGGCCATGAAGGCGAGCGTACTTTCGAAGAAGTCGAGCCGGCCGAGCGCAGGAAATTCATCCAGCATCATCAGGAGCTGGCGCAGTTTGCGGTCACCCTTGGTGTTGAGCGTCTCTGTCAGCCGTCGACCAATCTGGTTCAGGATCAACCTGATCAGCGGCTTGGTCCGGCTGATGTCCGACGGCGGAACGACGAGGTACAGCGTGACTGGCTTGCCGGCACTGACGAGGTCGGCGATGCGCCAGTCGCAGCTTTCGGTGTTTCGGCTGACGACGGGATCGCGGTAGAGGCCGAGAAAGCTCACGGCGGTCGACAGAACGCCGGAGCGTTCGTTTTCGGACTTGTTGAGCAGCTCGCGTGCGGTCGCGGCGACGACGGGGTGCACTTTCGGCTCCGCCTCGGTGCCGAGGTGATTGGTCGCCAGCATGATCCTGAGCGTCTTCTCAAAGGACTGCGCAGGGTCGGCCAGGATCTCGGTGACGCGGGTGAGCGTCTTCTTCTCTTCCGCATAGAGAACGTGAAGAATGACGCCGACCAGCAGCGAGTGACTGGTCTTTTCCCAATGGGTTCGACGTTCCAGCGCACCTTCGGGGTCGACCAGGATGTCGGCGATGTTCTGGACGTCGCGGACCTCGGCCGCCCCTTTGCGCACCTCGAGCAACGGATTATAGCGGGCGCTCCGCGAATCCGTGGGATTGAACAGGAGGCAATGCGAGAAGATCGAACGCCAACCGGAGGTCAATTCCCAGTTTTCGCCCTTGATGTCGTGCACCACCGCCGACGACGTCCACGAGAGCAATGTGGGCAAGACCAGCCCTACGCCCTTGCCCGACCGGGTCGGCGCAAAGCACATGACGTGCTCCGGTCCGTCGTGGCGCAGATAGTTGTTCTCGAGGCGCCCCAGGAAAACGCCCTTGGATGCGAACAGGCCGGCAGCCTTGATTTCCTTTGGGGTCGCCCACCGAGCCGAACCGTAAGTGGTCACCAATTGGCTTTGGCGCGCGCGCCACACCGAATTGACGATCGCAAACAGCGCGCCCGCGATCCCGCCGCCGGCCGCGATGGCTCCGCCCTCCTGGAAGATCTCGGGCGCATAGGCTTCAAAGGCGAACCACCATTCGAACAACCGCCAGGGAAGATAGACGCGATAGCCGACGATCAGAAACCAGGGCTCACCCAAGCGCTGCTGATAGCCGAGAGCCGCAGCGGTCCATTGCGTGGCGCCCCAGGTCGAGACCACGACGATGCCGAGCACGACGGCGATCTGACCGACATAGATTTTTGCTGGAAACATCCGCCTGCCCCACTCACTCACCCCACGTGAACGGCGGGATCAAAACGGCGAATGCGGCGAGCCTTCAATCGAAATAAAAAGTCGCGCCGTCAGCGAGCGCGAGATTCATCAGGTCTAATCAGGCGTCGGCCTTGAAGATCAAGATCAGTGCAGCGTCATCGAACGCCTCAACAGCGCGTGAACGTTTGGCGTAAATAGCATCTCGTTGCCATGTCACCCACTGAACCTTGGCGATTGGCGCTCAACACCGTAGCGACCATGCGCGAGTCGGTGCGGCCACGAAGCCCCACGATGTGGTTCTGCAAGACTGAGCTGGATCTAATTGTATTCATCGCGAAGTGTCGAATGGGTCAGTGATCAACATGCCGTTTGGCAAGCAAAAGCCAGCAAGGCGCGGACAGTCCGATCACTGCCACCATCATATTGCGCCAGACGCGGTGCCGAGCATGATCGGTGACGTCGACGTGATCGGCATGCCGATATCGGCTCTTCATCGGCAGCACTTGAGTGACAGAGGCGATCATGTTGACGCCGCGCCTGTGCTGCTGGTCGAGGTGACGTTAAAGGCGGAAACGCGAGGCAGAACTTGGCCTGCCCGTCACATGTCATTTTGGCGGAGGAGCCGGCTTGTCGGCGGACTTGTCTACCAAATCGTAATTAGCTGGATCGGATCCGAACTCGGATACACCCTTCGCAAATTCGGTTCGGAGCAACGACTGGAAGTCATCGTCGTAGGTTGCAATGCTGGTGCGGATCGCAGCTCTCCACTGGTCACCACGAGCCCATGCCTCCATGAAGACGGAGGCAAGATCAGCGTGCTGCCGGTTCTCGATCATTGCTTCAATGATCGATCTGGCTTGAAGTCGATCCTTCGCGCTCTTGGCCGTCCCGTCGCGGTCTTGCTTCCGGCGGGATCCGACGATCAGCTTGTGGATGGCATATCGCTCTGGAGATGGAATGAGAGCCGGCACGCCTGCACCGTGCAGCAGCACGGCACGGATGGGCTCGTAAATCAGGTAATCGAGAAAGCGCAGCGGAAATGCCGCCGCACCACCGAGCGCCGGCATCGGAACTGGCTTGCCTGCTTGATCATCGGACCACTGGTTCGGCGTCAGGAATTCCACCTTGAAGTTGTCCCTCGACACGAACTGGGTGAAGACCCTGCCGTCGGCCTGGCTCGGAACCTCGCGAAAAGTCGGATCGACATGTCGAAGTACCTCCAGGATCGGAGGCATGGAATCTTTGATCGCGACCGAGATTTCATGGAATTGCGCAAAATCGGCGTCGCCAGTCTGCATGGCGACCGCATCAAGGCGTCGGCCGAGCACGGCGGAGTAACATTGGTAGGCCACTGTTCCCACGAGGACCCCCCTCATGCGGAAAAAGCCAGCCTTGGCCAGTTGCTCCACGACTTGGCCAACCATGGGTAAGGGGCGCGGCAGATAGGCCTCGCGGGTCAGCGTGGAAACAAGGCGGCGACGTCCCTTCAGGTCGGCCTTCAGATCTTTGAATGCCTCGACCCGCTTGGTGATTTCAGGATCGTCCACTGGACCGACGTAGCGACGATCCTGGCCGCCCCCCTCTGGCTTGGGTGTGTCGAAGTACCAGTATTTCTTGTCCTTGACCTCGACAGCCACGAATCTTCCATTCGAGGAAAATTCTGAGGTGAAGCTCTCATCGAGGCTACGCTGGGCCAATTCCGAATATAGCGTTTGATAGGTGATATCGAGGCGGGCGGAGGTCATGCCGGGAACCCCAGTTATACTATTTTAGCGAAAATAGTATAACCAATTCAGCGCAGGGGCAAGCCCGTTATACTATTTCGGCAAAAATAGTATAACTCCCATATTTATCAGTAGTTTATACGTTCTAAAGGCCCAATCCGCGCTTCATGCCGATCGACCAGGAAATCCCCTCCCCGCCGACCTGGCCGGTGACCAATTGCCCGCGGACCTGCTCCAGCACCGGACGCCACGGCACCAGTACGAATTCATAAGACCGCTCGATCAGGGCGAACCGTCCGCTGTTCAGCGCCAGCATGCGCCGGTAGACACCCTCGATCTTGTCGCCGGCTCTGACGTCGACATGTTCAAGGCCGGTGCGCGCGGATATGTCGGCCGCAGTCCTTGCCAGCTCGCGCGCCTCAAGCGTCTCGAGCATGTTCCTGGCAAAACGCATCTGACCGCCTTCCACTCGCGCCAACCCCTGCTCGATCAGCCATTGTCGTCTGGCTCGCAAGGCCGTCTCGACCTCCGCACCAAAGCCGGTCGATGCGAGTTCATTGGGCTCCTTGCTAACGAGCCTGCGATCGAGCCAGGTTGCGCCCACCGCCTGCGGCAGATCCTCCAGCCTCTGCCACGACAGCACCGCGATCCGGACCGAAGCGCGCGATTGCTGGAGTTGTTCGTATCGAAGCGCCCGGTCCAGATAATCCCGCCCCACGCTCCAACCGCCATCGGCAAGACGGCTTACCATCCCCTCGCGCCGCATCGCCTCCAGACGACGGATGTGGGTTCTGACAAATTCGCCTGATGCTTGCGGATCGAATTCTCGATGCGCATGGTCGCTGTAGATGCCTCCATGGTGGGCGGCGATCTCTGCAATCGTGCGATCGATTGCGCGCGGCTCAGCGACGCGCGACCGGAGCTCCAGAATCGTGTTCCGGACAGGCGGTTCTTCGTTGGCACGAAGGATACCAAGCTCCGCATAGTGCGTCCGCCCGTCCACCCCATCGATCACGACATAGCGGCGCTCCGTCAGCTCATCGGCAAAGCCCTCGCCAATGACCCGACCGACCAGACGACGATCGCTTCGTTCCGGATCGAAGATTGCGTAGTTGCCGGCCGCCCGCGTAAATCCTGCCGCGGCCATCTCGCGGTGCATGGTCTTGATGATGTCACCGCGTTCCCCCATGCGCCTGAGCTTTGGCTCGAGCTCAGGGTCGATCCGCCAGCGCCCCGGCTCACCCTCTTCTGCCAACCCCATCCGCTCCAGGGTTCGCAGCCGTCCGATTCGCGCCGTTTGCCAGGCGGGCTCCTGTCCAGACAGCGTACCCAACTCAAGAGCTCCTCCGGCAGCATCTCGCAGAATGCTCCGGTCGAGCCGCGTCAGCCGTTCGGCTGTGATCTCCTGCTGAAGCTTACATGCGACCTCGATTTCCGTTTCCGGGCCGAGCTCTCGCGTGATGAGCTCCGCCGCCCGCGAGCGAAAGCCATGAGCGATATAGTCGCGCGCGATGACGAGATCGTTTCCTTCGCCGTCCTTGCCGCGCAGGACGATGTGGGTATGGGGATGGCCTGTATTGAAATGATCGGCAGCGACCCAGTCGAGCCTGGTGCCGAGGTCCTGCTCCATCTGCCGCATGAGGTCGCGGACGAAGGGTTTCAGGTTCGCCAGCTCCGCGCTGTCCTCAGGCGCAACGATAAACCGGAACTGGTGGCGATCGCTGGCGCTGCGCTCCGTGAAGGACTTTCCGTCGGCGCGGTCATTGCTGGCGTCGTATAGCTCCCCCGGCTCGCTCTCGCGGGTGACACCGTCGCGCTGGACGTATCGCAAGTGAGCTCGTACGGCACCTAGGTCGCCGGACTTGATCCGCACGATCCGCGCCTTGACCACGACACGGCGTTGGCCCTGGCTTCGTCCGCGATCGGCCAGCACCGCACCTTGCGCGCCGCCGCGGCCGATGCGGCCGCCGCTGAACGGCGAGGCCGTCCGCGCACTGGGGCCAGCCTTGGCTGCCTCCTGCCGGACGCGTCGAAGATAGCTGGACGCCTTCCTCGCCCGGCGGTTGCCGATCCGTCCAAGCTTCACTTCGAATTCGTCGTCGATCTCTCGCATGGCCCGCGTCCGGCGTTTGGCGAAGACGCCGATATGTGAAGCCGACGAGCGCTCGCCAAGACGCAGATGCAATTGCCCAAGTTCGGCATTGCGTTGGGCCGAACCTGGCGACAGCGAAGATCCGGAGAGCGCTAAATCTTGGATGTGCAGACAACGGCTTGGGCGCTCCGTAGCGCCAGTGCTTTTATCTTGCCTTCCTAATCGGGCGTTCAAAGTCAAGCCACACCTACGCTTTTCTTCGCCTTTCTGCACTTCAGCCATGACAGACTCCTTGCAACAACAACACGCGCACCTCTCCAAAACCGCGACCGCGGCTTGCATTCACCAGGCGGGGTCCATGCGTTCCTTCGCGTTCAGCACATCGGCCGTCGCATGCTCTTCATCAGGTTCGTAAACAGGGCTGTCCAAGCAGTCTGGCGCTCTCATCACGAAAATGGCAGCAGGCAAGAGATAGCGGACATTCCCTGTTTCGCGGCCCCGCCAGGGGACGCTCACCGCGCGCGCGGATCTCTAATGGTTGCTCCTTCTCAACATGCCGGCTGCAACACCAGCGCTAATCTTTTGCGTCCCCGCAGCAATTACTGCGCAGGCTTCAAACGCAATCTTTGTGTGACCTTGGCGCCGAACCCAACGTGGAAGTCGGTCTGATTAACCCACATCCTATGCAGGATGCTCGCAAGCTTGCGTGCGACCGCGACAATCGCGCACAGCATGCTCGACCGTTTGGCGATCCGCAGGCCCCACGCCCGCAAGGCCGACCATTTCCTGACCCGCAGCAGCAGGCTTGCCGCCGCCTCGCCGAGCGCCTCGCGAACCGCGACGTCGCCCTGTTTGGTAATTCGGCCCTCGTAGTCGATGGACGTTCCAGACTGGTGTCGTCTTGGCGTCAGGCCAAAATGGGCGCCTACTGTCCGAGATCGTGCAAACCGAAGAGGGTCATCAACACCAACCTTGAACGAAAGGGCGGCAACGGGACCGACGCCAGGTACGGTCATCAACCGACGACAGATCGCGTCATGCTGGACGACCTGCAGGAGCACCTTATGCAATCGTTCGTAACCCACGAAGATCGCTCGGCGTACGTCCAACATGGCCTCAATCATCATGGAAAATACCGGATCGCTGTGCTCGATGAGCTCGCGGACCCGCGCTTCGTATCCCCCGCGGCCGACCGCTCCAACCATCAGACCGTATGCCCTCAGCGTGCCACGAATGTGGTTTTCAAGATCGATCAGCTTACGCTTGAGGAGCTTCCTGTTGGCTAGCAGAGGGCGCATTTTCTGCATCTCGATGTTCTTGACATGGACGGCGCGGTACCAGCCCAACCGCATCATCTGCGCGATGCCGCGCGCATCGTTTCGGTCAGTTTTGTTGCGCATCGTCGATAGCGAAACGCGCATATGGCGCGCTTCCACGACAATGATTGGAAGCCCGGCTGCCTGTAGTTCGCGATACAGCCAGATACCTAGCGATGACGCCTCGACCCCCACCCTATCGAGGCGATCCGCGTAGTCCTCCAACGCGGAGCGGATCGCCTCTGGCTCAGTGTTGACCTTCACTTCGCGGACCGTGAGACCCTCGCTATCCACGATACAAACGCTGGTTTCTTCAAGGCCAACGTCCAATCCAACGTACAGTTTCATCGGAGCTCTCCCTTATGGCAACGACTTTCCAAGTCGTTGCACCAGGCTCCGGATTCGGCCACGACCGTCTTATCCCCGTGCACCGGTATCTCGAGGCCCGATTTGAAGAGCCCTCTTAATCAGTCGTCTCGTGCGCTTCATCTCACCCATTCTCGCTTCCTCTCTCTGCTGTGACAAGGTCCTCGCATCGACGCCACGAAGCCTCGCCGACCACGAGAGTCCCGGTGCGCCGTGCACTCTTGCGCGCTCGTCGACGGGCGTAAATTCGCTGCGACAAGGCAGCCGATAACCGTCGCGGCGCATCTTTCCATCGGTCTGACGGAGCATCATCACAGGCACTATCGCGTGGTCCAGTCGCCCTTTGAGGGGCGTGGCCACACGCAAGATAACGTGCGTTCCGTCGTCGTGGATCTGCACCAGGTCTCGTCCGCCGCGGCGGAGCTCCGTGTTCATAGCTGGCTCGAAACGCAGCTCTCTCGCGTACCTAGCAGCAGCACGCTTGATGAAGCGATCCGGTACGCACTCAGGCGGTGGGAAGGTCTGACGCGCTTCCTGCAAGATGGCCGCATTGAACTCGACACAAATCCGGTGGAACGTGCGATCAGGCCCGTGGCGCTCGGCCGCAAGAACCACCTCTTCGCCGGCAGCGATGGCGGCGGACATCGCTGGGCAGTCGCCTGCTCGCTCATCGAGACCTGCAAGCTCAACGACGTCGAACCCTACGCCTACCTGCCTGACGTATTGCAGCGTAGTCGACGGACATCCCGTGAGCCGTCTCGAGGAACTGCTGCCGTGGAACTGGAAATCCGCAGAGCCCCTGTGATTTGAACCTGCGCCGCACGGATCTGCCAGCTTGCCCGTCATGCCAACGGCCACGGGCATCAGCTGCACTAGCCAAATATAGCGCGAAATGCCATCCTGGAGGCACTGGCGGCCGTGAAGGGCCATACGGGCGACAACGCCCGAACAATATCGAGGCTATCAAATGGTCACTAAACGAACTCAACCAAAGTTGTTCGAACGTCGTGGGAACGCACGTATCATAGACCGCAGTGATATCTCTCACTTCGTCGGCAAATGCGAGCTGTGCGGAAAGAAGGATGAGCTTCGGCCTTACGGCCCAAACCACGAAAATATCTGCTTCGAGTGCGGCATGAAAAATAAGGAATTGGCGAAGAAGCGGTTCACCGACATGCTGGATGGTACCGGGCACTAAGGGCCGAATGACGGACATCGCAAACGCGGCCGCGTGGAGAGGCCTCGCCTATTGCAGGAGCTCCCCGAGTCGGCTGTTTGCCGCTCAAGACCGCCAAGCTCATCAAGGCCCGACGTCATGTGCAGCCCCCTGACGCATACCGCCTTAAGCCCTAGCGGCTCTTGCTTTGCTCAAAATGCCACTTGGCCGAGGGAGCAAATGACACGAGGGGTTGCGTTTCATCGATCGGACGAACAGCAGTTCGGGCTCGGGGGCCCTTCCTGCTCGTGCTGTAGCAGGATCGCTCGAACTGCCGAAGCAGCATGCGCAGCGATCGAAAATTGGAGTCCAACGCGATGCGAAATTCCGGCAGATCAGTCCAAGACGCCGCCCCAAGATCCGTCCGGCTGATCGCATTTTGGCCGGCGGCGAACCTCGCCTCAACGGAAAGAGGCCCTTCGGCTCTCCTCCAGGCCGGCGCGACGAACAAAAAAAGCCCCGCCTCGGAGGAGGCGGGGCTGATGGTTCGCCAAATCAGTCGCCGTTGCGGCGGGACCAGATCAGGCTGAATCCCTCGTCGCCTTCGACCTTCACCAGGGAGGCATAGATCGGGGCCGGGAAGCTCGGATCGTCGAGCTTGACCGAGAGATATTCGCGCTCGCTGCCGCGGGCGGTCTTCTTCCAGGCGGCGCCGAACTCGGTTGCGCCTGCGAAGATGCGGTAGTCCGGGGCCTTGTCGTTGTCCTTCTCGGATGCGACGAGCTTAGCCTTAATGTTCAGCGTCAGCGTCTTGATCGAGCCGGTGTAGCCGTTGTCGGAAGCGGTGAAAGTGCCGATGGTTGCCATGTTCATCTCCGTCTGTTTTGCTCGGGCCGCGCCCATCGCAGCCTCGATGGCGATCCCTTGCCCGGGGAGCGATCGGCCCGCAGCCACAAGGCCCGCAGCGCCAGCGGAGGACGGCGATAAGCCCGCTTTTTTGTCTTTCGCGAGGAATGCCGCCGCTCGGCGGCAGGGGAAAAAAGCAGGCGCAGCCGTTGCGGGAAGGCGATCGAGGCCCTTGCCGTCCCCCCGGGGCTTGATCAGCCCAATCGAGGTCGCGTTGGACGCGAGCCCATGACGGAACTGACCAGAACTAGCGTGGCGTCCGGCTCCGGCGCAGCACACGGAGACACGGCGGAAACCGATCCGGCAAAATGCCGGCATCTGCACATCAAAGTGTGCACTCGATGCGCGCCATCATGACTCGACGAGACGCCTGGCCTGATTTGCCTTGCTTCGCAACAAGACGCGCAACACGGCCAGCCCGGCCGCAGCAAACGGCCTGAGTCGGACGGATCGGCCCCTGATCGGAGGAAAAGGCTTGCATCAGGAGAAGCGACTTTGCATCGATCGAGCCGGCGCCGTGCGCCACCGAACGGGCGGCCCGGTCTGCACAAGCGCCCGCTGACCGAGAGCGCGCCACAGGACATTGGAAGGCGCGCGCCCATTGCCGGCGCGCGTCCATCGTCCACCGCCATTCAGATAGCCGGATTCCAAGTCCAGAGCGGATGCGCGACGCCCAGAATATCGCAGCGCAGGACCGGCCCGAAATACCTGGAATCGAACGAGAGAGGATGCGGCTGCAGCAGAAAATACTCCCCGTCGACGAGCCGCATGCAGCCCTCCCAGGACGGCAATGGCCGGCCTGCGTGGTCCTTCTCCTGGACTTCGGCAATGACCTTTCCGCCCATCGAAATCGCGTCCGTCGGGTCCTTTGTGCGGCAGACCTCATCGCCTCGGACCGCCACCACCTGCTTGAGCAGCGGCACCGCCGGCGGCGCGATCTCGTGCGCGACGATCAGGAGCTCGACCGAAGGCGGCGGCCTCAGCACCGCGAGATCCCCCCTCACGGGCAGGCGCTGCTCGAGATAGTAGAAGCCGAGCGGCGCGCTGCCGGACGCGTTGTAGATCAGGCACGGCGCCCGGTCGGCAAAGGCAATGAAAAGCGTGACGATGCCGCCGCACGTCGTTGCGAGGATCGTGTTTCTCTTGAGGCGACGGCGTGGATCAATCCGCATCGGAGGTCGACCTCCGCTTGCTGGCTTGGGAGAATTCCACGAGGTCCTCGATGTGATAGCGGACGTAGCGGCCGTGCTTCCGGTAGGCGGGCCCGCGCCCTTGCACGCGCATTTTCTCCAGCGTGTTCTTGGTGAGCCTGAGCCAGGCGGCCGCCTCCGTCGTATTCAGGAACGGCTTGTCAGGCTGCTTGTCTTCGATTTTCGTCATGTTGTCCGGCACTCCTTCTCGCGAGAGCCCGCGCAAAGGCACGGGATGCGAGGAGAAGCGTCGTCAGATCGCAGCGGGAATCCGAGTGGCGAAGATCAACCGGGGCGGTTTGCCACCCCGCGCGGGAAGGTAACGTCCAGCGAGAGACAAGCCACCTGCTCAGCCGAGCAGATCGCGGTATCCGCCCCTCATCAGCTCGGTGCCCTTGGCAACCAGCCGCCGTGTCCGGTCTTTCAGAAACTGGCTCGGTCCCTGCCATTCGTCGGCGACCATCTGCGCGCCGAAGATCGTGATCGCGATCTGCCGATAGGTCTTGCCGCTGAGGCTTTCGTCGAGCGCGAGCAGCGCCTGGCGAAGCCGCTCGTCGCCGCCCAACGAAGCGGTTTCGGGCGGCGGCGTCTCGCTCGCCATGAAGCGCTGCAGGCGCTTCATGAGTTCGATCTGGGCCGCAAGCTCCGACAGGCTTTCGAGTTCGAATACCGGTCGGAACCTGCCGGTGAGAACCGGAAGGCCATGGAGCTCGACCGCGACATGAACACCCCCGCCCTTCATCAGCACGAGCGGCACGCCGTCAGCGTCGATCACCGCATGGCGCTCCACCTTGAAGTCGGCGAGCACATTCGTTGGTTCCTCGCCGCCCTGGCGCGGCGGCAATGCCCTCAGCCGCACCACGCGTTTCAACGCACGCGCATGCCACAACACCGGCGCCTGGCGCGCGGCGAGCGCAGGATCCGCGAAGGCCAGCAGACCCCATTTTTCGGCGTGCGGGAACCGGCGGGGCAGCCGCAACAACCGCGTGCCATCGGTCAGCGTGAGACATGGAAGATGCTTCGGAACGCAGCATCGCCAGTCTGCGGCATAGTCGGCGTTACGCCTCAGGAACTCCCACGCCCAGTCGGCCGCGTCGAAGCGGGCCCGACCAGAAGCCACTTCGCCGCCCCCGCACCGAGCTCGCTTGTGATGCGACATGTTCAAGAGGGTCCACCACGCCTTGAGGTTGCGCTTATGATCGTTCCCACCGATTGCGGCAAGAGGACGGCCCCCTTGCCTCGACCAGCCAAACGCAAGGCACGCTTGAGCAGCCATTGAGCGGCCGACGAATCCGCAAGCTGTCGTCGGCGACCGATCACGGCATCGGCGCGTCCGCAGAGCCAGAGCGAAGCGCACCGCATCGCTGATCAGTCCGCGACGCTCAAGGCAACGCGTTAACCCGACGTGGTATCAATCTTGCAAGTTTCATATTAGCTTGATGGTGCGCGCACCGGTTCACGGTGTGTGCACATTCGTCGAGCCAACCAAACCACGAGGACGACATGGCCAAGAAAGCGAAGAAGGCGAAGAAGACGGCGAAGGCGACCAAGAAGGTCGCCAAGAAGACCAAAAAGATGAAGAAGTAAGCGCGGTTTTCCGCGCTCACGCCGCCGCGGCATCGCCAATTGCGCCGATCATGGCGTGGTGAGACCGGACGCATCGCAAGATGCCCTTCCGAGGCCGCGGCGACGATCAGGCCGGCCCCATGTGCACACGGCTCGAGCAGCCTCTGAATTGATGCACATGGGTCCGGTTTCTTATGATCCGGTCATCCGGACTCTTCCTGCGGCAGCGACCTCGCGCAGCCGCCCCGCTTTTCTGCCTCTGCCGGCTGCGCGCTATCGCCCCCCGGCCGCCCCTTCGACGGAGCAGGCGTTCGGCCGGCCTCCATCGCCGATGCATTGACGGTAGCGCCAGGGCACGACGAATCGTCCGCTCCACATGCCGCTTTGCTTGCCGCGCGCCTCGGCTTCGGCCGACGTAGTCACCCTTGCTGTAGCGCGGCCAGTCGATCGCAAAGCCGCCGCGCACCAGCCAGTCGGCAAGATCAACCTTGCCGACGCTGCAGACTGCCACCGACCGCCCGTACCGATCGCGGTCGACCTCCACACAGGCCACGGCCTGCCTCCCGATCAACGCGCCCAATACGTTTGCGGCCACTTGCCCGCAGCGATAATGGCCCCCCGCCGGTCACGGCAGAGCTGGTCGTGCTCCGGCGCGTCGATCCCGTAGAGACGCACGCGTGTGCCATGGATTTCGATGGTATCGCCATCAATCACGCTCGCTTGCCCGGCGACGTCGCCGGCGCGCGCCCGATCGACCGGTGTCGCGACGATGACGAGCAATGCGAAGGCGCGGCTTGCAAGTTGCCTTGGCCTCGAAACCCGGTTCAACCTCGCTCCGGCAGGGTCTGCCCTGACGCGATCTTCTCGGATGGCCGGTTTTCCACATGTCCCCGCCGCGGCCTACGGCCCACCAACCGTCAGCGAGGAAACAACCTGCACCAGCATCACGAGCATCGCGGTCAGCGTCGCGCCCCCGACCACAAACTGCGCAACGCACCGCTTCACCATGGCGCTGCCGTCAACAAAGATGCTGAATGCATTTGGCATGGGCCGGCTCCGTCCAGTTCCTTCCGTGGATCGAGCCGGACTCATAGTCTGAGTCGCTGCGCGGGCGCCGCAAGCTTATTTCTCGCGGCGTTAGGGTTTGATTCACGACTCGGGGACTCCCGCCGAACGACTGCGGTGGGGGCCTACCGAAGTCGAATCGGCAGGCTCAGTCGCCAATAAGCAAATGCTTAGCGCCCTCCCAGCAGCTGGGAGCATGCAGGCTCTTCGCGGGACGTGATCGGGCACGCTCAGCTCTTCGCCGCGGCCGCGATGGGATCTAGGTCGAGAGGTTGGGAACGGGTGCGACCGTTTTGATCAAGTCGCGTGTCAATCACGCCATCTGTGATCGGACGCGCTCAGGATCACTCGCTTTCCGGACTGTCCAGAAGCTGCCGCACTTTCCCTATTGCGCTCGGACAATGAAGGCAAGCCGCCCATTCAAACATGGTCTGGCGAATCGTCGTCGTCAGAATTCCGTGCAGCGCCAGGCGACCAAGAACAACCAGCCGCTCGCGCTCCCGGCGGATGAGGGAAAGATCCGCAAGCACTCGCACGTCGTAACCGAGCCTTGTACCCTCGAGCGCGGCGATGAGCACGTCCTCTTCCAGCCACGCTCCCGCAACAAAGAGCACGTTCGTAGCTGTGGATGTCAGGCTCGCAATGAAGCTGTCATTACGCCAGAGGTCCAGAGGATCAGCCCCGGGTACCGTGGCAAGACCCGGAAACTGGCTGACCCACGACGGTTCGTGCTCACCGACGACGTCGGCCGCGACCCCAAAAACCTCGAACACCGCCGGCAGGAGCGCCATGCTCTGCCGCCGGCTATCAGCGCATTCGATCGACGCTGTCCCGGGCTTGCTAAGCCCGGAATTGATCAGGACCAGACGACTTTGCCGTGGATCTGCCAGCATCGCTTCGATTTGAGAATGGACCGGATCGCCGATAGATGACGGAAAGCCGTAGTCAGGCGGCCGCGAGAGGCAGGGGCCCTTCCCGAAGCACGGGGCCTTCGACGGCTGCATGTCGGTACATCGCGGCTAGCGCAGCATCGGAATTCCGCAGGAAACCCGCTAGCGCCATGGTTTGGCCGATTCGCTGCGCGGGTGCGATCCGCTCCAGCGGCCATCCGGCGCGCCTGAGAATGCGCTCCATGCGCACGTCGGTGACGGTTGCGATCGCATCCGCTCGGGCCGCTCGCATGCCCTCGATCATGGCCGCAAACAGCAAGAACGTCGTGCGATTGAGCCCGCCCGCCGCCGGCTCCGAAGCGCGGGTGGTATCGACGCAAAACCGCGAGCTTTCGAGAATCTGCTCGTTCCGCGGTGCCGGCTGGCCTCCGAGCAGACACGGAAACGTATCCGACAACATGGTGGGCCCCGTGGTCGGCAGCAGCCGAACGGATGCCACGACGTCCCGGCTCTCGGTCGCAATCAGCAGATAGGTCGGGTTAAGGGCGTCATAGACGTCGATCTCGAACTCGCCCGATACGGAAACTGTCCAATCGAGACGATCCTTGAACACGCGCCGGCGCAGGCGAAACATTGCGGCAAGCAGATCGAGATGATGCCCGAACTGATGATGGCGGAGAACGACGACTTGCATGGTGACCTCCTGTTGAGAACAGGATTCACAAAGCCAGAGGCGGACGGATCGCGCGCCTGTCGAATCTTGCAGGTCTAACGCCGATACAGGCGAAGCTAGATCTACCCCTATCAAGAATAGGCCAATTTCAGCAATCGAAGATGCCCTTCCTCAAGTGAGGAGGAGGCCTGCTTCATTGTGGGTCGCGATCCCAACGCTCGCGGCGAAGTCAGGGTAATAATCCCCGGCGCAGCGCTTCACCCACGCATTGGGCGATCGTTGCGGCGTCCAGCTTGCGCCGGGCGTTCTCCAGATGGAACACCACCGTACGGGGTGAAATCTGAACGAGGACGGCGATATCCGCGACGGTCTTGCCCCGTGCGACCCAGGCAAGACATTGACGCTCGCGCTGGGTAAGCGTGGCGCTCCCCCGCGTGGGCATTCGCAGGCGTACGGCTGCGTGGGCATGAAAGTAGAGCCCGACAAGGTAAACGGCAGTCTCAGAACCCGCGACAAGCCGGCTCGTTGAGGCGGCGGGTTCGTCGGTCGCCATGGTGAACGCCGCCATCTGTCCGTAACCGCCTCTAATCGGGACGGTGACGCCAGACCTGATCCCGAACGTCATCGCCTCATCGAAGAAGCTGCGCTGTTGCTTTGTTCCGGCGGGTTTGGATGCACCGTCACCCCAGCAGAACATTTCATTTTCAGAACGAGCCCGGCGCACGACGGGATCGAGTCTCTGATAACCAAGTTCGAAGTATCGCCCGGTCCACGCCTTCGGATAGGAGGAGACAAGCATCGGTGCTTGGTTGGTGATCTGCAGATAAGCGAACCATCGGAATCCCAGCCGCAAGGTCACGCGTCGCGCGACCTTTTCGAACCCCTGCTCGTCGTCTACCGTCCAGATGGCATCGACGAACTCCTGAAATAACCGATCCACCGCTGTCATCATTGAGTCACCGGCCCGGTCAGGTCACCAGCTGAGACACGAGACACGCCACCGGTAGGCAGCAAGCGGCCTTGGCTACCGGGCAACGCCGGCCGCTAAGAGATCGCGCTCACTCGACTCCACGACAGGACTGCCTCAACAGTTCCCGCCCCGGCTTGGCCACACAGTGCCGACATTCTCCATCGATTGGATCCCGAGATCTCGCGATCCAGTCGATGGCCTCTAGAGATGCGCTGCTACATGTTTATGAGCAGAGAAGCGAGAAAGTTTAGAGAGGGCCCCTCGGTCTTGAAGTACGCGAGACTTGGATGGTCCGTGTAGCCCAACCCGATCGTCCCCCAGAGCCCGGGCATCAGATGCGCGGTGTATGTCGCCGTGACCGAATTGGAGGTTCGAGCAGCAAAGGCTCCGGTAAGGCTTGAGAGCTGATTGGTGGCGTCCGCCAGATAGTGGCTTACGACGTTTCGAGCCATGACAACCGAGAGTATGTCCGTTGGGTGGTTATCCAATGGTCCGATCCAATACGCTCGGCCCTCATAGTATTGAGAGATGCCCGTCGTCTCGGGCGGCGCGTACATGACCGACATGCCCGCATAGATGCCGCGGTGCGCCGTCAGAGGTGACGACGGATCCTGTTGCCACAGCTGTCCGTCGGCAAGAAACGTTACACCGAAATTGCCCGCGTGTGTTGCAAACGGATTGGCAGGAAGATGCGAAAAGTCACGGAATGTGGAGCTATTGTAGAGGACGTCGAACCGGAGCCAGGCTTGTGGATTTCCCGGACTCGCCGGCCGCTTGTAGCCGAACTCGTCGATCAAGAGCTCGCCGGTTCCTATTGGCCCGTTCCAGTTGAACCCTGAAGGGTTCGTGAGTGTTTCGTCAAACACTACATTACCGGTGACACTGTTGATCGGAAGGCTTCGCTGCACCGCAGCCTGATTGTAGATCGTGTCGGTGATGTGCCACGTTGTTCTGAAGCTTGGGGTCGGCAAAATCGATAGGCCCAGTTGCACCGGGATCGAGCCGCTCGGACCAAACGTATTGGCGAGATTCGACCCAACGAAGGTCCCGATGAACTCCGTCGTGTTGGTGACGTAGCCGAACTTGATCTCCAGCCTCTTGTCGAGGAGCGTCTGATACCAGGCCAGCTGATAGAGCTGGAGAACATTGGGAATGTATCCAACATCGTTGCCAGTGCTGTACTGTCCAGCCACCATCAGTTGCCCGTCCGGCACACCCCAACGGCTCAGATCGTAGGTCAGCCAAGCGATGGTCTCGTTGATGTAACTTGGGCGTTGACCGAAATAGGTCTGATTGCCGGCACACAATGCGCCGGTTACCTGGGAATAACGTGAGACGCAGGGCGGAAAGTAGCCTGGGACCTGGCGCGGCGTATTCAGCATATTCGATTCAAAGATGGCCAGATTGTAGGTCTGCAGGCCAAAACCTGCCGACGCCAATGCCGAACGCCAGCCGCCTTCGTCACGCAGAAGAGAATCGCTATAGGAGGGGAATGGGATGTTCCAGCCCTTTACCCCGTAGCGCTTGTTCAACTCATTCAACCGCTCGCGTTCCGTTGCTGAATCAACTAGCTTCGGATTGGATCCCTTGGCAATCGGCGCATTGTCCTGCCGCGATACGGCATGGTCTGCCCCTCTCATCCTTTGAGCGGTTGCAACCTTCCTTTGCTTTTGGGTGACCGATGCGACGGGCTTTGCATCTGCCTCGATGGGCTGCGCTCGAGCAGCCGCTTCACCGATGACAAGCAATGCCAAGCCAAGGCCGGCCGAGCCAATAAGTCTCCTCCGAAGCTGGCGGAAACCGTTTCCGGCAATCGTCCGGGCTCCTCGAATGCTGAGGACGACGTGGTTTCGATGCATTTTCTCCTCCCTTTGATGATGTTTTTCGTTCCAACCGTTTCGAAGCAGTCATTGCCCGGATATCACCAGGCTGGTTGCCTTCCCCCCGCAGCAGACAAACGAACACCCTTCCTCGCCGTCGGAATCACCGTCGGAGAGCTGATCGTTTTGTCTTGCTGATTAGTCGCGGCGTCCCGTACAGCGCCTGCGGCTTCGCCGGCAATCGCGACGCACCGCAGCTCTACTCGTGCTTTGGAGCCCGCCTGGATCGCAAGATCGAGCGGACGTGCCTACATTAAATCGATGTGCCGCGGGCCCGGGGCCCCATCATGGAGTTCGCCGTTCCCTCGCTGATCAATCCCGTCGATTTCGCCTCCCCTCACCTGCCTCATGTCCCCGCTCAGGGGCGCCGCGAACGATCGGACTGACCGTCTGACATTCGCACGCGGTTGCGCAGCACTCCGATGCCCTCGACCTCGAGCTCGACAACGTCTCCGTCCTTGAGCGAGCGGCCGTGGTCGACTGCGCTGCCCCCGAGAACCGTGCCTGAAGCAAAAATGTCGCCAGGGTAGATCGTGCGCGAGCGGCTCATCTCCACGATCGCCTGTTCAAACGTGAAGCGCATATTCCGCGAGGACCGATTGGTCCATTCCTCGCCGTTGACGCGCGCGATCATCCGCACGTCGGATAAGTTACGAAATTCATCGGGAGTGGCGATGCACGGCCCAAGCGTCTTGGCCCCGTCGAAATCCTTCCCGCCGGCAGGTCCGATCCCCATCTCCATGTGGACCAGTTGCTCATCTCGGGCGCTCCAATCGTTAAAGATCGTGTAGCCGAAGATGTGGTCCGCCGCCGCTTCGAGCGGAATGTCCTTGCCGCGATTTCCGATAACCACAGCCCATTCCAGTTCGAAATCAGCGATCTTTGAATAGGCTGGCCAATGAATGTCCTCATCATGGCCTGACACGGACAGGGGATCGACCGTATAATAGGTCAGGCGCTTGAGCAGCAGATCAAACCGTAGCCGTTTGGCTACAGCGAGTTGCGCTGCGGCCTGTTCTGAACCAGCGGCAGCCTCCACCTCAAGCTGGTGCTTGCGCTCATAGAACCGTTCGACATGCTCGGTAAAGAGGTTGCAGTCGCGCATGCGAACCGGTTTCGGCAACGGAGCTAACAGGTGCGCTTCGGCCGACGGCACAATGGCCGATCGCGGCGGATCGCTGACGATATCTTCTGCGAGCCGGAGCGCTTCAGGGCCCGCCTCAATCATGTCCTGCATTGACTGAAACCACCGGCCCTCTGGGTCTGTTTTGGTCAGCGCCGTCAGGTCGACAATACGATCATCAGACAAGAAAGCTCCGACTGCTTGGGTGCCCCGGGCACTGAAGGTGACAAGCCTCATGTTGGGCTCCTTCCGTCGACGAGGACTCCGACAAGGACGCAATCGTCAGGGCCATCGTTGCGCCACCCATGCATGCCGCCGTTTTGCACGACTACGTCGCCGGCTTCGAGAAGAACATCCTGTCCTTCGGTCAGCATCCACACACGGCCCGAGGCCACCATGAAATAGTTAAGAGTATCGGTCTTGTGCATCGAGCTGTGCTTCGCGGTCGCCAGTTGTTCCGAGGACGGCACGTGCACGCTCTGAATTGCGCGATGCATCGCCTCCACGTCCGCGGCTGACTGCCGCTCCGCGTTGGGCCTCATGCGGACGATGCGGAAAATGGTGCCCCCGTCCGGCGGCTCGTGCCGCATCGGTACCCCAATCGTGGGATCCAGCGAGGAAGAAAGGTCGGCTGGCGTCTCGCGCGTGATCCAGAGATCGCGGGCAAACACGTTGAAGCCAAGTTGGGGCAACGTTGAAAGATCGTCGATGGTCAGCACATCTGACCTTCCGTCCCGATCATTTCCGACAATGAAGCGTCGCATGCAATCTCCTCTGTTGTTGGCAAGACGCCTGAAGGGAGATGTCCGCGCAGTTGACCGAAATGACGACGCGTCGTCCGGCTTGCATCATTCCGCCTCCCTATCAGCGCCAGCTTGTTGCGCCAGGCCGCTTGGTACGATTATTGTTAATTTCGTACCACTATGCTTGTCAAGTAGCCCGCGCAAGTTTTGCGGAGAGGCGTGCGGCCGCGATGCGCTCGGAAGCCGTTGAGTCGGTACCCGCCGCTTCTATTTGCCGCCTTTGGCTTGATATATCGAAGCTAGCGCTTCCTTGGCGTCTCGCACCGCGGCGCCGCGTTGTCGCGCTTGAACAGGCCCTGGAAGAGCAGATCCGGAAGCTCGGCGAAGGCCTCGCTCATGGTGAGTCCCGCCGCAGCAAGGACCTCCGGTTGATTGATGAGTCTCGCCGCGGCGAAATAAACCTCGGCGGCCAGATGAGCGTGCAGCGGCTGGAAATGCCCTTTACGGATACCGTCTTCAATGAGATCGCGCAGCACCGCGACCCGCTCGCGTTGATGCTCTTCAAGCATCCGCCGGGCGGGCTCAAAGGCTCGCAATTCCTCATTAAACTGCTGGGTCGCTCGGGAGCTCTCGCTCACGCCAGGCTGCAGATAAGCAAGGATACGAGTCTGCGGATCTTCATTCTCGAGAGCAGCGCGCATGCCGCGTCGGCGAATCCGATCAAGCAGCCGCCGCAAGACCACCAAAAACAGCTCGGGCTTGTTGGGGGCAATTTCGTACAGGGAGCGCTTTGAACAGCGCAGTCGCGCGCACAGATCGGCAACGGTCGGCGTCTGAAAGCCCTCGGTAAGGAAAATTTCCTCGAGATCATCGAGGATCTTCTCGTGGCGCCGGTGCTGTCGGTCCTCGCTCCGGCGCGGACTTGGGCTCATTTTCGTCTCTCCTCAGCGTGGTCTCCCGATATAGCGCGATATTCCGCGATCGACCCAGGGCTAAGTTGACAAGCTCGATCTGGTACCAATATATCACTAATCGTACCATTCTCGAAGCGAGGCCCCATGCGGATCATCGATCACTTCGATCAGGGCGTTGCCTACTACCCCGACGCCGTTGCCTTCCACGATCTCGCCAGCGGCGAAATCCTGACCTATCGAGAGGCTGCTCGTCGCGTACAGCTGATCGCCGCTGCAATTCGAGGGCATGGATTTGGCGAAGGCGCCAAGATAGGTATCCTGGCGCCCAATAGCAGCACCGCGTTCGTGACCCTGATCGGACTGATGCGCGCCGAAGCAATTTGGCTCCCGCTTAACCCCCGCAACCCTGCAGCCGTTAACGCTGACCTGCTGCGGCGCTTCGATGGTGAGCTGCTGTTCTTCAGCCAGGCTCATGAAGAAGACGCGCAACGCATCCTTCCGGAGGCCCCTGAGCTGCGCGGCGCAGTCTGCCTCGATGCCGACAGCGTCCTGGGTCCCTCGCTCGAGACTTGGACGAGCCAGAACCATACTGGCGTCATCAGCGGCGAATATACGGCGGATGACCTGCTCGCGATCTTCCCAACCGGCGGAACAACGGGCCGGCCGAAGGGGGTGATGGTCACTCACGGCAACATCGCGGCGATGTTCAGAAATTTCATGAGCCACTTCGGTTACTACGACGATGCGCGGCATCTTGTGGTGGCTCCAATGACGCATTCGGCCGGCATTCTCGGCTGTCTTCATTTTAGTCGGGGTGGATGCAACGTCATCATGGCAAAGGCCGATCCCGGTGCCATTCTCGAGGCGATTCAGGAGCACCGCATCACCCATCTCTTCCTGCCGCCGACGGTTCTCTACATGGTGCTGGCTCATCCCGAGTTTGGCCGGCACGACTATAGATCGCTCCGTCATCTGCTTGTGGCAGCGGCGCCCTCCTCGCTGGAGAAGCTGAAGGAGGCCCTAAGAGTCTTCGGACCGGTGTTGTCCGAAACCTTCGGTCAGGCCGAATGTCCGGCCGCGATCTGCCTCAAAGCGCCATGGGACTATCTCAACGCCAAAGGTGAAATCGACTTCAAGCGCCTGCATAGCGTCGGACGCCCCGGCGTGTGGAATAAGGTCTCCATTCTCAACGACGACGGAGCAGAACTGCCCCGCGGTAGACCCGGAGAAATCTGTGTGCGCGGGCCTCTCGTTACGCCCGGTTACTACAAGGACGCGGAGTCGACTGCCTCCATCCGCCGGTTTGGCTGGCATCACACCGGCGATATCGGGATGATGGACGAGCATGGCTACATCACGATTGTCGACCGCAAGAAGGACATGATCATTTCGGGGGGCTTCAACATCTTCCCCAATGAAATCGAGCAGATTCTGGCCAGCCACCCGGCCGTCCAGGAATGCTCGGTCATCGGGATCCCCGACGACAAGTGGGGCGAGGCCGTCAAGGCTGTGGTTCAGCTTAAGCCTGCGGCAAGAGCGACAGAAGCGGAGCTGATCACCTTGGTCAAACAAGCCCTCGGTGGTGTCAAGGCGCCCAAGAGCGTGGATTCTGTCGATGATCTGCCGCGCAGCGCGGTTGGGAAGGTCCTCAAGACTGAGCTGAGGGCAGCCTATTGGCACGGGCACGCACGTGCAGTGAATTGAGGTGGAGCAGCATGACTGACGTCCTGATCGCCGGGGTTGGTATGATCCCCTTCGCCAAGCCCGGTCAAAATCAAAGTTACGATCTTATGGGTGCTGGAGCCGTGCGCGCCGGACTGGACGATGCCGGTATCGTGTACGCCGATGTTCACCGGGCCTATGCGGGTTACGTGTACGGCGACAGTTGCGCTGGCCAAGCCGCGCTCGGTCACCTGGGCGCAACAGGAATCCCGATCATCAACGTGAACAACAACTGTGCCAGCGGCTCGACCGCATTTGCGCTTGCAGTCGATGCGGTTCGCAATCAGCCGGACGCATGCATCCTTGCCCTGGGGTTCGAGCAAATGGCTCCCGGCGCGTTAGACATCGTATTCGGCGATCGACCCAATCCAATTGGCCCGCACCTCGCCCGTGTGGCGGAAATCATGGAGCTGACCGTCGATGACCGCGCCAAACCCCCGGCGATCCAGCTCTTTGGTTGTCAGATCGAGTTGCTGCAGCAACGTTGCGGCGTCGGCGATCGAGCCTTGGCCAAGATTGCGGTTAAGGCTCGCCGTCACGCCGCAGCCAACCCCTACGCGTTGTTTCGAACGCCGTTGCAGGAAGATGCAGTTTTGGCGAGCCCTTTGCTCTTTCGAGGCCTCCGCAAGCTGTTCGCTTGCCCGCCGAGCTGTGGAGCGGCAGCGGCACTCCTGTGCGGGCCCAGGTTCGCAGCGCGGCACGGGTTGCGAGCGAGTGTGCGCGTGATCGGATCTGGATGGACAAGCGATCGCAGCGAACATTTTGCAGGTGATCCACTGGACATTATGTTCCGGGCACTCGGTCGAGACGCTGCAGATAAGGCCTATGAGAATGCCGGGGTTGGGCCGGGGGACATTGACGTCGTCGAGCTGCACGACTGTTTCACCAGCAACGAGGCACTGATGTATTCAGCTCTCGGCTTTTGCTCCGAAAGCGAGATTGAGCGATTCATCCTCGAAGGCCGTGGCAGCTATGGAGGAGACATAGTCGTGAATCCGTCCGGCGGCCTGTTGTCGAAGGGCCATCCGCTCGGGGCTACAGGACTAGCCCAGATCGCGGAGCTCACGTGGCAACTTCGCGGCATCGCCGGTCGACGCCAGGTCGAAGGTGCTCGCACCGGACTGCAACAAAACGCCGGCTTGGGCAGCGCCGGTTTGGTGCACATCCTGCAAAATTGTTCGCAGGTGTGAGCTGCATAGCTAACTCATCGTCATGCGTGGCCGACATCGCGGAACTCAGCGCATCAGGCTTGAGACAATAAGCCTCCTCTGTTTTCCAAACATTGAGATTGACGCAGACCGCGTCGCGGCGCGAGGGATCGCGGTGTCGGGCGGCGGATCTCCTCAAGCGCCCTTCGTCGACGGTTGAGAGAGACATGCGCCGCGGTTGATAGATGACCCCCGGTCTAAATGGTGTGACACTGTTTGAGCCGCGAGCGGGCCGGAGGGCCCGGCGAGCGCCGGACGCGGAGACGCGTCATCGTCACCGATCCGGCTAGCCGGATCGGCGACGATGCAACGGGATTGACTTGAAACGGCCGCGCAGCCGGGTACTGATTGCGCAGCTCATGCCGTCAGATTGCGCGTTCCATCAACCACTTTGCCTTGCCTTCCAGTTCAAGCCGCGCATCCTGATGCGTCTCGCCGCGAGCAATGGCGGTAATGCCCTGCACGAAATCAAAAATACTTTCCGGCTTGCGATTTTCCTCGCCCAGGACAGTCTTGATGATTTCCGATGTTACGGATCTCGAAAACCCGGCTCTGCGTAGAAAGCTCTCCCGGTCTTCGTCAGTGCGAGCAACGATCCGCTCCCGGGCAGCCTTGATCCCTGCGACGAACGGCGCGGGCGACGAATTGGCAAAGTTTGACAGCGCGGGCGCCGCTTCATGCGCAAAGCGTTGCGCGGCGAATTTTGAATGTCGGATCGTGATTTCCTCGAAGTTCTCCACGCCCCAGAGATTGCGATTCATGCAGACGGCTCTGAGGTAGAAGCTCGCAATTCCAAGCCTCTTGCTGCCGACCTCGCTGTTCCAGCAGTAGAAGCCTCGAAAGTACATGTCCGGCGATCCATCACGCAAGCGTCCCGCCTCGATTGGATTCGTGTCGTCGACCAGAAACAGAAATACGTCGCGGTCGCTGGCATAGAGCGTGGTCGTGTCCTTAGTCACGTCCACAAGGGGATTATGGGTCATGGTCGACCAATCCAACACGCCCGGCACCTTCCATCGCGTGTCGAGGTGCCATGCGGGCTGCCGTCGGAAGCTCCATTCCAGACGATTTCTGAGAATACTCAAATTGGAAGTTCGGCGGATCGGCTGTGCCATTCGCTGCGACGTCGGGAATCGCTGTCGCTCCGATTCTGCTGGTCCGCACTGCTAAAGTGAGCGAACGGCGAGTGTGAGATCGCCTCCTGGCCCTGTATGCGACACAGCCGCCGGCATCTCAGAACTATTGTACCTTGAAAAGGAATGGGCTGACTGAAACGAGCGGCCTTCCATCGGGCGTTTGCTTCACTCTAAATTCTATTTCTTTTTCTGCGCTCGTGTCCAAAACGGAAACAGACAGTATCCCAATGCAAGTGACTTCTCGCGTCGCTTTGTCCTCTGACTTCACAAGTATCGTGGCATCCAGGCTGTAGACAGCGCTTTTCTTTGCACCTTCCAAAATCGCCGACTTTTCAGTTTCCGATTTCGCAGCGTTCATCATTGCGTCAAGCGAGCTCGAGTATTTGAGTGTGAAGGTCACCAGCTTGTTATTTTGATCGTCCGAAAACACCTTGAGTACCGAACTGCGAGCATCCAAAGAACGACACGCTTGGCCCGCCATTTGGTCCGCTTCTCCACAGCCGCTCAAAAAGAGCAGCAGAACGAAGCGTGCCAGAAGCGCCTGCCCTTCCCTAATAGGTCTCATTCGACTGCCCGCGTCGGCTTGCCCCGATACGCTTTGCGCAAGACCGGCGACAGAGCGTGGCCGCGGGCAGTTTATGACGCTGGAGTTTCGGGCGGCCGGGCCATTGCACAGCCTCCATCCAGAGCGGACCATGGCGCCTCAACAGTCGGATTCCGTTTTTGGTATATACCGAGAGTCAAAGCGCCGATCCATACTATTTGAATTCGGCGGCATGGAGCTTCACGAAATCGCGCGTGCTTACGGGGGCTTCACCGGTGAGCTTGTACATGGTGTCCGTCATGCGGTCGTAACGCCCCTGCCTGTTCAACTCGGTCATGGCCGAGAGATGGTTGACGACGTGCTCCGGAAAGCCTGCCCGCCGAAGGCCTTCGCTCCACGCAGCCCGCGGGACGTCGCGATATCGGATGGTTCTGCCGAGCGCCTCCGAGAAGGCACGCGCATGTTGGTTCAGATCGGCGGATTCCGGCCCGGTCAGGTCGTAGACCTGTCCAATATGCGGCGTGGGATCGTCGAGGATCGCCGCGACCGCGCGCGCTACATCGACCGCCGAGATTGGCGAGGTCCTGCCGTCGCCCATCGGAAGCGCCAACTCGTCAGAGGCCCGCACGCTCGCAGCGGCGAGCATCAGAAAGAAGCCCTCGAGGAAGACCGTCGGCCGCACTGTGATGATCGGCAATCCCGACCAGGACAGGGCCTGCTCCGCCAGCCAATGCAGCCTGTGCTGCGGGCTGTCGGTGGTCTCGGTGATGCTCATCTGCGAGACCGTCATCTGCGACATATTCACAAAGGCTTCGACACCGTGGTGGCGAGCGACCGCGGCGGTGTTGATCGTCGCTTCCAGGTATGCCGCCGAGACAGACATTCCGAAATAGATGCGCCGACAACCTTCGATGGCGCGGTGCATCGAGGCGAGATCCGTCAGGTCGGCCTGTACGACCTCGGCGCCGAGCTGCCGCAAGGCCTCGGCGCGCTTGTCTTCGCGGCGAACTAAGGCGCGCACCTTATGCCCTCTGGTCAGAAGGAACCGGGTAAGATTGCGACCGATGCCGCCGACCGTGCCGGCTGCGCCAGTCACGAGAATCGGGCTGTCGTGCTTCTGTTTCGTCGCCATTTCTCAGGCTCCTCGCTTGTTTCGAAGAAGTGGATTGACGGCCCCGCTTTTCGCCAGAGCCTTCGGCTTCCGCCGCTCAACGCGGCGGCATTCCGGCCTGCCGCATGACGAAGCGCTGGATTCGAGGGATGACGATCACCAGCATCGGCACGATCACGACATAGCTCGTTACCGCGGCCCGCAGCCAGCGCGCGGCGAAATCGGGCTGAAAGCCGTAGTTCATGGCAAGACCGACGAACGACATGCTGGTCGAGGTGATGAGGCCGGTGATCATGGAAATCGCCGGTCCGATCAATTTCGGGGGAAGGACCATTTGCTTGCTCCTGGAAACGGGTCTATTAATTAGACGACGTATAACTTTTACGGTGTAAAAGCAATAGGGCCGATGCCGCGAACCGCCGATCCGGAGTTACCTCACAGAATCTTGAAGGCCGCCGACGCCCTTTGGCAGTCGGGTGGCGAGGAGGCCGTGACGATCCGCGGCGTGGCGGCCGAAGCGGGCACGACGACGCCGACGGTCTATAGCTACTACGCCGACCGGGAGGCCCTGCTAACGGCATTGCGCGCGCTCGCCTTTCAGCGCTTCTCAGCCTACCTCGCGAAATCGCGCGACTTCCGCGACGCCTGCGTGAGACATCTTGAGTTCGGCACCAGCCATCCCCGCGACTATGAATTGCTTTACGGGCGCGGCTGGATGGAGCGCGTCACAACGGATGCGCAGGGCAGCGAGATCGCACGATACACCAGCCATCTGGTGCGCGCCGGCGTCGATGAAAGAAGAGCCGCGCACGTGGCCTATCCGGTCATGATGATGCTGCACGGCGTGGTAATGCATCGGCTGTTGAACAAGAAGCCGAGTCCGCTCGGCCGCACGATCGCCGCAGCCTGTCTCGAGGCCTGCATGACGCTGCTCGACATCGCGCGGCAGGGTAAATAAGCGCGACGGTTCAGGAACACACCCCCGTCGCCAGAGCCCGCTCCCCGCACTGCCGTCCTCCGACCCAAGCGTCCGGCGCCGGCGAACGCTGGCGAGGTCGACATTGCATGCTTCGGCGTTCATCTCCTCTCTGGGTCAGCGTTGAAAGACGAGCTTGCCTCCGACCAGCGTGATGTCCGCCTTGATGTCTTTGATCTGCTCTTCCGGAATGGCCATGTAGTCCGCGGAAAGGACCGTGAGGTCTGCAAGCTTGCCCGGCTGTATCGTACCCTTGCGTGCTTCGTCGAACGTGTAGCGCGAAGCTGCCGACGTGTAGAGACGGAGCGCCTGTTCGCGACTGATAGCTTCCGCGGCGCCGTACACGCTTCCATTGGGATCTTTCCGCGTCACCATGATGTACATGTTGAGGAACGGGTTGATCGGGTTGACGGGGAAGTCGGTTCCGGCGCCGAGGCTGTCCAGCCCCATTTTTTCGATCAAGGTCTTGGTCGGCACGGCGCGATCGGCGGTCGGCCGTCCCAGGAAGCGCTCGACGGTCGCGGCCTTATCCCACATGAAGACGTTCTGGAAATCGACCCTGACACCCAGCTTGCGAGCGCGCTCCATCTGCTCGGGCCTGATCAGACTCGCGTGAATGAGAACGAAACGACGGTCCCGGATGGACCGTTCCTTGTCGGCAGCTTCGAAAGCATCGAGCACCTGGTCGATACCGAGATCGCCGACGACGTGCACGCCTACACGCCAACCGTAGCGATTGCAGATCGAGACGAGTTGCATGAGCCGTTCGGGCGTTTGCTGGGCGATGCCATGGTAGTTATCGTGCGAGTCCGGATAGACATCGCGCATTAGCGCCGTCTTCAGGGTCATGCCGCCATCGTAGAAGATCTTGATGCCGGCGAACTTGACCCAGTCGTCGCCGAAGCCTGACGAAGCTCCGTTGCCCGACATGATCGCCTCCCAAGCGGTCAGCTCGGCGGGCGGCTCGGGTCTGAACATCAATCCCGTCCGCAACGTCGCTTGTCCGGACGCGGCGATCTTCTGCACTGTGCGGACGTCGCGCGCTTCCGTGGCGCCTTCGACCGCGCTCGTGATCCCGAAACTGTTCAGTGCCCCCTCCGCGAGCGCGAACTGCCTGATTTCGTCGTCTTCGGTCCACGGCGGAACAGCCTTCTCGACCCGGTCGATCGCCGTCTCGACGAGGACGCCGGTCAGTTCACCGGCGGCGTCGCGCTCGAAGGAACCGCCGCTCGGGTTCGCGGTGGTCTTGTCGACCCCTGCCTTTTGCAGGGCCATTGTGTTCGCCATAGAGAAATGACCGACGGTCCGCAGATAGACCGGATTGTCCGGGGCGACGCGGTCGATCTCCTGCCTCGTTAGATACCGTTTCTCGGCGAGTTGCGACGGCGGATGCCACGCGCCGCCCACAATCCAGTCGCCCGGCTTCTTCTTGGCCACGAACATCTTGATCGCCTCGAGCGCTTCGGCGACCGTCTTCGCGCGGCTCATGTTGACGACATAGTCGGCGAGACCGGCCGCCTTGTAGTGAGCGTGAGTATCGATGAGGCCGGGAATCACGGTCTTGCCGGACACGTCGAGCACTTGCGTGCGCGCTCCGGCGAGTGCCCGGATGGATGCGCTGCTACCGGTCGCGAGAATTTTTCCGTCCCGAACGGCGATCGCCTCGGTCACGCTGGATCGTTCGTCGAGGGTCAGAACTTTTCCGTTGACGAGGACGAGATCGGGCGAGCTGACATCTCCTTGCTGAGCAGCAGCGGGCGCTGCGCCCGCGAATAGAATTCCTGTACCGAGCATCGCGAGCGCCGCCGACCTGCAGACCATTCCAACCTCCCGATCGTTGTGTTCAATAGACGAACATCTTCCCTTTTCTCGATAATACCCCGCCTGGCGAAGCGGTCCACCGATTCAGGGTCGTTCACGCCGCGATCGTTGCGGCCCATCAACGACGACGATCGAACCGGTCGAGAATGGATTGCAGGCGAGAAAGAGGACCGCGTTCGCGATGTCCAATGACTCGCCCAAGGTTCGGCTGCTTTGGCACGAACGCGTCGAGGACGAGCCTTGGCAGGAATGGCTTCACGAGTGCTCCGGCGCGCCACCGGAGAGCTCAGGCACGGCCGCTAGCGGCCGGCCCCGCTTCGCCACACTATCGGCGGCCCTCATTGCGCGGCCGTGGTACCGGACATCGGAACCCAGCGCTCGCCGTCGAAACGCTGCGGGCGCAGCGACGTGATCAGGCGATAATCATCCGGGCTGGTGTTGACGGTGATGCCCGGGATCAGGCCCGGCAGCGCCACGTTCTTCAGTGCAGTGGCCTGCTTCATGATGTTCTGCCGGGACAGATCGTTACCGCAGGCCTCGATGACCTTGGTCATGAGAACAGCGACGTTCCATCCGGTGAAGTTGAGCTGATCCTCGATATCGCCCTCGGGATAATACTTCCTCATGAAAGCCAGCCACTCCAGATAGGCGGGATCGTTGGCCCATTCGGGATCGCCGACCGACTTGGTCGGCGTCGCAGAGATCGCTCCCTTGGCGTTGTCGAGCCCGGCCGGTTTGAGGATCGTCGGCACGAAGTTGCTGCCGATCGGCAGGAACTGCTGCGCGCGCCAGCCGAACTCGCCCGCTTTGCGGATCGCCTGCGAGGTAAATTTTCCGGTCGACGCATTGAGGAAGACGTTGGCGTTGGTGCTCGCCAGCGCCACGATCTGCGAATCGACTGCGGGCGACGTGACTTCGTAAGGCGACGTCGCGACAATCTCGGCCTTGGGATCGAGCCGGGCCAGTTCGGCCTTGAAGCTGCGAAGATATTCGCGTCCGTAGTCGTCGTTCTGGTACAACACGGCGACGCGCGCACCGGGCGTGTGCTCTGCCACCAACCGCGCGTAGATCGCAGCCTCAGTGCTGAACAGCGTCATGCCCGAGATCGTATAGGGACTGGTCTTCGGATCGGCAAAGCGCTCGCTGGCCGCGAACACGAACAGCTGAGGGATCTTCTTGGCGTTGAGATATTTCTGCACCGCGGCGTTCTGCGCCGTTCCCATGCTGCCGAAGATCGCAACCGCCTCGTCATTCTCGATCAGCCTGCGCGTCTGTTCCACCGCCTTCGGCGGGCTGTAGCCACCATCGAGGGAGATCAGCTTGACCTTGTGGCCATTGATGCCGCCACGATCGTTGATCATCTGGAAAAAGCGGGTCTGCACCTTGCCGACGGCGCTCAGGGCCGACGCCGGCCCACTATACGGCATGGTCTGTCCGAGAACCAGTTCAGTATCGGCCGACGGCGGTCTCCGCCATCACTGCCACTGCCTCGGGACTGCGATGCTGCTCCGCCATCGCCCGTTCTTCGGCAGTGGCGATCTGTGCCTGCATGTATGCGCCGAGATCGCGGGCACGACGGACGATTGCGGCTCCAAACGAAAGCCGCATCGAATCGAATTTGGCGAGCGCTGCGGGCAAATCGCCCGGATGCGCGCGCAGCGCATCAGCCAGCGCAGCCGCGTCGGCCGCGGCCTTCGTCACTCCCATTCCGACGTGGGGTCTGGCCACGAACGCAGCGTCGCCCAGGATCACCGTTCGGGATCCAAGCGCCATACGTGGCGTCTCGAGATCCAGAATGGCCTGGATGAATGGCTGAGATGTGCGGCGAACGACCTCGGCAAATTGCGGCGCAAGCAATCGTTCCGCATCCCGACGCATCGAGGTGATCACCTCGGATCGAATCCTCGGCGGCGGAATCGACAATTCGTGCCGAACGCCGTCGACGTCCGTCAGAAGATCTGCCAAGCCATGGTCGGCATCGGCGGGACGATACCAAACAAAATTGAAGCGGCGCTCGCCGACATCCATCTCTTCATTGGCGCCAGCGACGGGATAACCGAGCATTTGCTCCCCGGGAGGGAGGCTGAAGGCGAACCAATCGCACAATTCTGCGCGCGTCCGGGGCGATAGGTCCCGCTCATTGACGAGGCCACGCCAGGCGACGTCCCGCGTACGCAGGGCGGACATTGGCCGCAAGCTGTGCCCTGACGCACGAAAATATGCCATCCGCGCCGATCAGCAGATCTCCCAAGGCCTTCGAGCCATCGGAGAAACGCGCCGCCACGTGGTCGCCAAGCTCCACGACGTCCACGAGGTTCTTGCCGTGATGATAGTGTTCGGCCGGGAGCGCTTTCTTCAGAAGACCGTAGAGGTGTCCCCACGAAGTAAGAACCTGCCGTAGCCCAAGCTCGCCGGCGATACGGCCGCTCCGGTCCAACACGCGCCGCCCAGGAACGACGACTCCAACGGCGGCAGCTTCAGTATCTATGCCGGCCCTGCCCAGTACCTCGAACAACTCACGATGGGTTACTATGCCCGCGCCGCGGCCTGCCAGTTCGGCGCCGATACGCTCATAGACATCGACGTTCCAGCCTTCCCGCCGCAACAGCAACGCAGCGAACAGTCCAGCCATGGACCCTCCAACCACGAGCGCTTTCGGCCGCGACTCGCGCCTCCAACGATGGTCGCTCAAGAGCGGCCTCCCTTCTGTTGTTGGTGGTGTAGCGCTTTGTGAAAGCGCTATTTATCGTTTGATCAATTATCGATCTGTCATTGACGCAAGTCAACGGCTATTTATCATTTGATAAACAAATGTGATGGCCGCGGTCTTGATCGGCCGCGGCAGCAAATCGGTGTATGAAGTCACTGACAACACTCAAACTGACGAATCAGGTGTGAAGCAGCCAAGCAGAGCGCGTTTCCGAACGCCGACCCGAGAACAGCAGAGGCTGGACCCGACCGAGCGGGAAGCCATTATCGCGCGAGAGGCCGTCTCGTTTTTCGCCGAGTACGGGTTCGAGGGGCAGACCCGCGAACTCGCAAAGCGACTGCGCATTACCCAGCCCCTGCTCTATCGCTACTTTCCGAGCAAGGAGGCTCTTATCGAGCGGGTCTATCAGGACGTTTTCGTCGAACGCTGGAAGCCAGCTTGGGAGAAAGTCATCACTGATCGCTCGGTCCCCCTGAAGGCGCGGCTGGTCCATTTCTATCGCGAATACGCCGAAGCCATCCTCACCTACGAGTGGATCCGCCTGTTCATGTTCGCGGGCCTGAAGGATCTCGGATTGAATGCTCGCTATCTCAAAATGCTGCGCGAGCGCGCCTTCGAGAAGGTGATCGAGGAGATCAGGCTCGAGTATGGGCGCCCCTCAATTAGCGAATTCCCGATTACCGTTCTCGAAATCGAGATGGTGTGGGGCCTGCATGCGGCGATCTTCTATCTCGGAGTGCGTCAATTCATCTACTCGATGCCCCTCGAAACAGATGTCAATTCGATCATCGACGCAAAGATAGCGACGTTCCTGAATGGCGTTCGCTCCGTTCTGCCGGCGAAAGCACCAGTCTAGGCTCGGTAGGCACGTCTGCCGCCTTCGAAGAGCAATTGGGGTGCCGTGGCTGTATTGGTGGGCCGTACATCGACGACGCCAAATCTCCAACCATCCTTCCGGTTAGACTGCAATCGCTCTCTTGATGCGGGCCGCGGTGAATGGAAGGTCATACATCCGAACGCCGATCGCATCCCTGATCGCATTGGCAATCGCGGCTCCCGCAGGCCCTTGCGCGGCCTCAGCAACACCATAGAAGGCATCGCCCGGACGATCTATCAGATGGACTTCAACCGAGACGGGAACGCTGTCAAACCGCATGATCGGATAGGCCGACCAATCCACCGATGTGACACGGGTGCGATCGAACGTCACCTGTTCGCAAAGCGTCCAGCTGATCGACTGCAAAATGCCGCCTTCAATCTGGTTGCGGATCCCATCCGGGTTCACGACCTGCCCGGTGTCCACCGCCGCAACGACGCGACCAATGCGAACGACACCACTCTGGCGTGGAATCTCGATCTCGACGGCCACGGCACACCAGGCCTCGAGATTCTTGTAGCGTGCAAAGCCAAACCCGAATCCGGCGCTCTGCGAACGCTTGACACGCGCGGCCCAGCCGAAACGCGATGCCGCAGTTTCGATGACCTCACGCGCACGCGGATCTTCGGTATGCCGAAGCCGAAACGCGACGGGATCCTGACCCGATCGCACCGCCAATTCGTCGATAACGCTCTCGATCGAAAGGATGTTGAGATATCCACCCAGAGAGCGCATGGAGGATCCGCGCAAGGGCATGTCGGGGAGGAAATGGCTGATCACCTTTGAGTTCGGGATCGCGTAGAGCGGAACTGCATTTCGATCGCCGCCGCCCTCTGGCTGGGCCAGCACGACGGGCGGCGCGGGCGGGAAGGCGTCGGATTTCAGTCGAGCAGCGATCAGCGTCCCCGGGGGGCCTGGCCGCATCATATGCGACTGGCTCCAGACTTCGTGGTGCCAGTCCGCAATGGTGCCGTCTGCTCCGACCGTCGCCTTGAGCTTGACCACCATGCCCGGCCCGAATGGATCCCACGCATGCTCTTGCTCGCGCATCAGCTGGACCCTGACCGGCCGACCGGGCATCGCAAGGGCGAGCATCGCCGCGTCGGCCGCCGCGTCGTCCGCTCCGTTGTGGCCATAGCAGCCAGCGCCTTCTGAATGGATGCAGCGCACGCTCTCGGCGGGCATCCGCAACATGCCGGCAATCGCATCGCGAAGGAAAAATACGCCTTGCGTATGGGTCCAAACAGTGAGCTTTCCGTCCTGAAATTGCGCAATCGCGCAGGACGGCCCGATCGAGCCGTGCGTAAGATAGGGTCTGCTGAAGGTCCCTTCGACCAGGATTCCCGGCTTGCCCGGATTTCCCGTATCGTGAATCGTCGTGTCGTGCGAAGGCAGATTCATGAGAGCGGTCGGCAAGTCCGCGGCGTCCGGCAGTTCCTCTCGTTCGATCCATGTCGTCGTGGCCGCGAGCGTTCGCATTCCCTGCACTGCAGCCCACTCGCGTTCCGCAAGCACGCCGAGGAAGTTGCCGTCCCGGACGACCTTGACGATCCCGCTCATCCGCTCGGCACGCGCGACGTCGCAGTCCCGCAACGTGGCGCCGTAACTCGGCGGGCGAACGACACGACCGTGCAATATTCCCTCGGGGCGCAGATCTTGGAGGTAGGCTGCTCCACCCGTCACCTTGGCAGGAATATCGACCCTCGGCACCGGTCGGTTCATCACGGTGAAGTCTGCCGGCGAGGTCAACCGCGAGGTGTGCTTCGCGTCGACCGCCAACAGTTGATCGCGAACCAATTCGCCGTAGCCCAAGCGCACGCGGTTAGGGGCGAATACCTCGCCGTCGCGGACCTGCAGCGAGGTGGCGGCCACCCCGAGCCTGCGGGCGGCCTCATCGACGAGTATCTCGCGCGCCTGCGCCGCCGCATGCCGAATTGCGGTGCCGGAGTCCTGCATCGAGTGGCTGGCGGCCGTGTAGCCTTCGTTGGGCGTCCGCGCGGTGTCGGCCGTGATCAGCGATAGCCGATCGAGCGGCAACTTGAGCTCCTCTGCCGCGACCTGAAGAAGCGCGGTCTTGAGGCCTTGTCCAAGTTCGGCCTTTCCGGTGAGGATCGTAGCGGCACCCGACGCGTCAACGCGAATCCAGGCGTCGATACTCGGAGTGTCGTCGAGGCTTCCTGGCAAACCGTGCTTCGAGGGTTTTCCACCCGTGCCGGTTTCGGTCTGTGCATGCGCCGCAGAAAGCCGGAAGGCGACGATAAGCGCACCGGCGCCCGCCAATACGCTGCGCCGAGAGACAGCAGGCGTCATCGTCCCGTCCTCGCGTCAGCTGTGTTCGACCGCATCTCTTCCGCGGCACGTCGAACCGCACGCAAGATACGCATGTGCGTTCCGCACCGGCAGAGATGAGGCTGCAGTTCCGCTTTGATCGATTCGTCGGTGGCATGCGGATCGCAATTCAGCAGTGCCTGGGCGCGCATCATCATGCCGGGAATACAGTAGCCGCACTGTGCGGCCTGCTCGGCGATGAACGCACGCTGCATCGGGCCAGGCGCATCCTCGCTCCCGAGTCCTTCGAGTGTCGTGATCGTCCGTCCCTCCAACACCATCACCGGCGTTATGCAGGAGAAGATGGCCTTGCCATCGACGATGACGGTGCAAGCTCCACATTGGCCGAGCCCACAGCCGTACTTTGCGGCATTCAGGCCGAGTTCGTTCCTGAGAACGTAGAGCAGCGGAGTATCCGGGTCCGCCTTGATGGATCGCCTCTCGCCGTTCACGGTCAGCATTGTCATGTACTTCACCGAACCTTTTGATCTTTGCTCTCTGGTGCGATTTCACGATCACCCCTCGCTTCCGTGATCGCTTTGGCCAACCCGTTCCACTGCCGCTTTCCGGCAAACCGGCGACGCAGATAGTCGGCGAGATCCGAGATCTGCCGGTCGCCAAGGACGGCGCCGAAACCGGGCATGATCGGACGCGCGGAAGCGCCGGCGGCGGCTGGTATTCCCTGCACCACCAAATTAATCAGATTGGCAGGTGTCTCGTCCGCAACTGCGGTGGAGAGTTCGAGTCTCGAGCCACCTAACGGCAAGGGTCTGTCGCCTTCGTGGCACGACGCGCAGACGGCGGCGTAGATCGCACCGCCCGGCTCGGATGGGATAGAGGGCGTCGCCGCCTGAGCGCCGGCGGCCTGCGGCAGGCGGCCCGGACCAGAAGGGACTGTCTCCACATCCTGCTTTCCTTCGCCTTGGTCGAGAGAGGCAAGATAGTGTGCTATCGCTGCGACGTCCGCGGGATCGACCTGAGACAGGTTGTCGACCACATTCGCCATAGGCCCCTGCGCGGTCCCGTGCAGCGGGTGTGAGCCTTGCGCGAGATATTCTGTGAGGGCAGCCTCATCCCATAAAACGGGCGATTGCGAGCTTCGACCAAGCGCATAGGCGCGCCAACCTTCGGCTTCGCCTCCTTTGAAACTGGCCGATGTCTTTTCCGCACCCAACAGATTGCGGGGAGAATGACAGGCACCACAATGCCCGAGCCCGTCGACCAGATACTTTCCCCTATTCCATTTCTCGTCCTTCGAGGGGTCAGCGACGAAGCGCACCTGACGCAGGAAGAGAAGTTTCCAGCCGGCCAGCGTCAGGCGGACGTTGAGAGGAAACGGAAGTTCGTTCGGTGGCGCCGACGACTTGACCGGATCGATCGACATGAAGAAGGCGTACAGCGCCTTCGCATCGTCATTCGACACGCGCGTGAAATGATCGTACGGAAAGGCAGGATAAAGGTGGCGGCCTTCGCGATCCACGCCGGAGCGCAGAGCGCGAATGAACGCCTGCTCCGACCATCCTCCGATGCCCGTTTCCGGATCGGGTGTGATGTTGGTGGAGTAGATCGTTCCGAAGGGCGTCGGCATCGCAAGCCCCCCAGCGTATGGGACCCCGCCGGTGGCAGTATGACACGTGGCACAATCTCCGAGCAGAGCAAGGTTCGCTCCGCGACGCACCACGGCACGATCCGGCTCGCCGAGCGACCGCGGATCGACGAGAGGCATCGGCGTTTCCCAAGCATAAAGAACTGCCGCCGTCGCGCCAATCGCCGCGATAGCAAGCAATGCGAGCAGAACAGACCTGAGCTTCATCGCCCTTCCCTCGTGGGTGCGAACGCCATATCAGGCTAGCCCGGTCGCGATCTTTTCAGCTTCATGCGCGACTTGCACAATCTCCCGATCACGGCTCGACGAACCAATCCAAAGCGTGCGCACCGAGTCCAATACGGCCGCGCGTCCGCAGCATAAGGATCGAACGAAAACTCTCCTCTCCCAAAGCAAGCATGCGGCCAGGGCGGCGATCACGGCGATCTCCAACACCGTCGCTAAACATGCCGACGCAGCCATCGGCACATAGGAGCCATCCATTTTTGACGATCCCTTGCTATTTATCGATTGATAATTAACTGGCGATCTGTCCGAGATCAAGAGCCGGCACGCCGAACCAGGACGGCGCGCCGACGAACGAAGGATTGCAGCCATGTCGACATCAACGATCGCGACGGACCAGCAGGCGCCCGAACTCACCCGTGCGCGCACGTTCGCAATGGCGGTTTGCGCCGGGATTGCGGTCGCAAACATCTACTACAATCAGCCTCTGCTCGGCCTGATCGAGGCGAACTATCCGAACTCCTCGGCAATCGGCCTCATCCCCACGGCCACACAATTCGGCTACGCCGCCGGCCTGCTTTTCCTCGTGCCCTTGGGGGACCTTGTCGAAAGGCGTCGCCTCATCACCGCGCAATTCGTTGTTCTGGCGGCGGCTCTCGCCTTCGCCGCGGTCGCTCCGTCGACGCCCGCATTGATCACAGCGTCGCTTATGCTGGGCGTGGCGGCCACCGTCGCCCAACAGATCGTCCCGTTCGCCGCGACGCTTGCCGATGACCGGACCAGAGGCGCCGCCGTCGGAACTGTCGTCAGCGGAATCCTGGGCGGCATTCTCCTCAGCCGCACGATAGCCGGTTTCGTCGGTTCGCACTTCGGATGGCGCGAGATGTTCTGGCTCGGTGCGCCCTTGGCGCTCGGCGCCGCCGCGCTGGTTCGTTCGATCCTGCCGCGTCACCATGCGACGCAAAGGATCGGGTACGCTGCCGCGTTGCGTTCGCTCATCCACCTGCTTGTCGAGGAGCCGGCGCTGCGGTTGGCCGCCGCAACGCAAGCGATGCTGTTTGCCTCGTTCATCGCCTTCTGGACCGTCCTGTCTCTCCATCTTCAAGAACCCACATTCGGACTCGGACCGGAGATCGCCGGCCTTTTCGGCGTCATCGGAGCGTCAGGCATCCTCGCTGCGCCTCTCGCCGGTCGGGTAGCCGACAAGCGGGGTCCTCACATGGTGATTGCGATCGCTGCCGCGATCTCGCTTTCCTCATGGGTCGTGTTCGCGGGCTGGAACGCTGTCGCAGGATTGGTCGTCGGGGTAGTGTTGCTCGACATGGGCGTGAACGCAGCCCTCGTTTCAAATCAGCACCTGATTTTCGCGCTCCGCCCGGAGGCTCGCAGCCGGCTGAACACCGTCTTCATGACGGCAATGTTCATCGGCGGATCGCTCGGATCCCTCGGGGCAAGCTGGGCCTATGCGCATTTGTCTTGGCTAGGCGTCTGCGCCTACGGGGCGGCACTTGCGATGGCGGGCCTGTTCCTGCAGCTACCCACGATTTCGTCCCGAACCAATGGGGCCTCACGTCACTGAGGCGACGGCACTATTTGGCGATCGCAGGGACTGATCGGATCGTCAGGATTCTCCAGCGCCGGCTAGCTCTATCCACTGGCACCAGATCCCAAGCTTGAAGGAGTGTGAACATGGCGGGTCTTTTTGATCAGATGACGCTGGGTGATCTCGATCTCGCGAACAGGATAGTCATGGCCCCGATGACGCGGTCGCGCGCCGACCAGCGCGGCGTCATCAATCCCACCGCGTCTGAATACTACGGAGCGCGGGCGAGAGCCGGCCTCATCGTGAGCGAGGGCATCAACGTGGGACCGATGTCGTGCGCCTTCGATCGGACACCCGGTCTCTGGACCGATGATCAGACCGAGGGATGGAAAGCCATCGTGGATCGGATCCACGAAAAAAGGGGACGCATCGTCGCGCAGCTCTGGCACGCCGGACGGGCAAGCGCGCGTGGCCTATTGTCGGACAAACAACCGCTGTCTCCGTCGGGCGTGAATGACGATCTAGATCGGTTGCAGGTATGGGCGCTGCTCGCCAACGGCGCATACGTGCGGATCGCCGCCACGCCGTCGCGTGCGATGTCGCTTGCGGAGATCCAAGGCGTCGTGAACGAATTCAGACTTGCGGCCGCCAACGCCGTTCGCGCAGGGTTCGACGGCGTGGAGATCCACGGCGCCAACGGCTATCTCATCCACCAGTTTCTGTCTCCAACCATCAATCTGCGAACCGACGATTATGGCGGCAGCGCCGAAGGACGGTCCAGGTTGCTTCTGGAAATCGTCTCGGCAATTGCCGGTGTCATGCCGCGTTCGCGGATAGGACTGCGGCTCTCGCCGTTCGCGGACTACAACAGCACTCGAGACCCGAAGCCGGAAGATACGTATGGGCAACTCGCGCCTCGGCTGCAGACTGCGGGGCTCGCATATCTGCACCTTGCGGACACCAACGCCTGGACCGGCGCATCCGAATACGAAAAGATGCTTTCGATCTTCCGCGGACGCTATCGCGGACCACTTATCGTCAATGCCGGGATCACTCCCGAGCACGCCGACAAAATCGTCAGTGCCGGCGAGGCGGACGCCGTCGCCTTCGGCCGCCTCTTTCTCGCCAATCCGGACCTTCCGGCGCGGATCCGAGCGGGCGGCCCCTACAACTCCCCGAAACCGTTCGGGATATACGGCGGTTCGGATTCCGGCTATCTCGACTATTCGCTGCTCGAGACAGTCAACAGAGAGGCCGCTGCGCGAGCTTAATACGGGTTGAACGGCAGAGGTCGACGACAGTCGTCATCCTGCGAGTCCGTACACGGACATCCGGGCGGACACTCCTCGCAACTGGTGTTCACCAAGATGCTCGACGCCTTGAGAGAGATGCCGGGCGACGGCTTCCGTCATGAGCAGGTCCCGGCCTATCGTCTTGGTGAGGGCTTCCACGCGGCAGGCCTCGTTGACGGCGGGGCCGATGACGGTGAAGTCCAGGCGATCAGGAGCGCCGATGTTGCCGAAGAAAACCTCACCTTCGTGAAGGACGATGCCAGCCCGGAGCACCGGACTGTCCTCGGCGACGGACGCCACCCGGATTTTCCGATTGGAACCTTCTAGTCTGACGATCGCCTCTTTCGCCGCCGACACGGCCGCGCACGACGCTTCGGCGACGCCTACCGTCACCGGAAAGACGGCGAGCATGCCGTCGCCGATGAACTTCAGAATTTCGCCGCCGTGGGCGTGCACGGCGCTCACCATTGCTTCGAAGTAGGCGTTAAGCAGCACCAACATGTCGGTCGGGGCCAGAACGTCCGACATATTCGTGAAATTTCTCAGATCCGAGACCCAAATCACCGCGCGGATCGAGTCTCCTGCGCCGCGCTTGATGGCGCCTTCCAACACTTTGGCAGCGGCGCCGTAACCAAGATAGGCTCCCAACGCGTTCTCGGAGATCTTCAACTCACTGTGCCGCTGCACGTGCAAGGCGAATAGCTTGAAGAGACGACTCAAGGAACTGATCTCCGCCTCGTCGAAGCCGCCGGCCACTTTCGTCGCGATGGTGATCACGTTGCGCGTATCCAGGCCCGATAGGGGAATCGCCACGTAATCGGTCAAGCCGGCGGCCGCGAGCTCGGACATGATCGGAAATTCCGCCTGTGCCGGCGCGTCGTTGGGCGCTCGCCGTATCGTCTCACCGGTCTCGACGATCCGCTGCAGCGGGTTGAGCCTGTAGGCATCGGAATCGATTGTCGCGTCAGCGACCCGCACCTCGTCGCAGAAGCCATCGTCAGCGTTCCAGACCCACGCGAACCCCACAAGCTGAGGATGGAGCGTGCCGATGTGTAGGGTAAGTCGATCGACCGACGAGCCGGCGGCCTTCATCCGACGGATCAGCTTGACCAGGAGATCGATCATCTGCCGCTCGGCCGAAGCCTCTTCCAACAGCCACGCTTCGATCTCGGCGAAGGTGCCGATGCTGCCGGCGGCGACCGCAATGGGGCCTACCCGACGCACGAACGTGACCGACGGAGGATAGGATCGAGGTGACGGAACGGGATTCTCGGAAGCCATTTCAATTCCCTCGTGCATCGACTTCGCGCCCGAAGCGTTCGACGAGGAAGTCGATGAAGAGCCGGACCTTCACCGACAGGTGCCTGGTCGGCGGATAGATCGCATACAGCGCAAGCGGCGGCGCCCAAAAGTCTTTCAAAATCGCCTTCAATTGCCCCCTCTGCAGTGCCTCTCCGGCGATGAACGCGGGTATCAACGCAACGCCCCTTCCCTTGACGGCGACGTCGCGCAGCACCTCCGCGTTGTTGACGCACAGCGACCAGGCGGGCTGGATCCAGTGCTCCCCGTCCGCACCGCTGAGCTTCCACTGATTGCCGGTGAGAAGGAAGCCGTAAGTCAGGGAGACATGATCGCGGAGATCTTGCGGATGACGTGGCGTACCGTGCCGCTTGAGATAGTCCGGCGAAGCGCAGATCACTCTCGGCATCGGCGTGATCTTCCGCGCGATCAAACTCGACGATTCGAGCTCGGCGATCCGGAGCGTCACATCGAAGCCATCCTGGACCGGATCGACGAGGTCGTCGCTTAGCACGAGTTGAAGCTGCATCTCCGGGTACTTGATCATGAAGTCGGCGAGCGCCGGCCCCAGCCTGATCGTGCCGAAGGACATCGGCGCATTGATACGCAGAAGGCCACGCGGCGTAGACTGCAAATGCGTAACCGCCTGATCGGCAGCATCGAGCTCCGAGAGGATCGTCAGCGCCCGCTCGAAATAGAGCTGGCCGTTCTCGTTTGGGCTCGCGTGTCTGGTCGTCCGGTTGAGAAGCTGCACGCCGAGGCTCTCCTCCAGCTCCGCGACATACTTGCTAATGGCTGACCTGGACAGGCGCAGCTGGCGGCCCGCTTCGGAGAAGCTGCCGGTTTCCACCACCTTCACGAAGGCCTTAAGGCTGGCCACCTTGTCCATCGTTTGACCCCGATTGTCGCCAATTTGTAGACAGTGGCGTCATGAAAGCATGGATTGTTCTCAGATTAAAGCCGTCCGATATGTGGTGGGAGGGCCAAGCGGCTCTTTCGAACCCGGAGGGCAAGATGTCAGGCATTCATCACGTCACCGCTATAGCAGGCGACCCGCAGAAAAATTTCGGCTTCTACACGCGGGATCTCGGCCTGCGCTTCGTCAAGAAGACGGTCAATTTCGACGATCCGGCCACCTACCATTTCTATTACGGGGACGAGGCCGGCCGGCCGGGCACGATCCTCACTTTCTTCCCGTGGGAGGGAGCTCCGGAGGGCCGTCGCGGAGTCGGCGAAACCCATCAGACGACTTTCCGCGTCCCCCAGCGCGCGCTGGGTTACTGGACGCAGCGCTTCCTTGAGAAGGGCATCAAATTCGAGGCGCTCGAAAAGCGCTTCGGCGAGTCCGTGCTCGCCTTTTCCGATCCGGACGGTATGGCGCTTGCTCTGGTCGGCATTGCAGGTGCCGAGGACGAACCGGCATGGAGCAACGGTGACGTGCCGGTAGAGCGCGCGATCCGCGGCTTCCAGGGCGTCACCCTCCTGCTCGACGATGCGACCAGGACCGCGAAGGTCCTCACCGACGTATTCGGGTTTCGCGAGACAGCTCGCGAGGGCTCCGTAATCCGGTTCAAGGCGCCCGGCGACGCGCAGGGAAACGTGGTCGATATCTATGAGGCGAAAGGTTTTCTGCGCGGCAGACAGGGCCGCGGCTCGGTGCACCACATCGCATTCCGGGCAAAGGACGACGCCGAACAGGGAAACATGGCCGAGAAGCTGGTCAGCAATCATGGATTGCATCCCACCGAACAAAAGGACCGCAGCTACTTCCGATCGATCTACTTCCGCGAGCCGGGCGGCGTCCTGTTCGAGGTCGCAACGGACATTCCGGGATTCGCCGTGGACGAACCGGTCGAAACGCTCGGTCGCGATCTGAAACTGCCGAGTTTCCTTGAGCCGCACCGCAAGGAAATCGAGGGCGTTCTGCCCGAGCTTCAAGGAGCCGCATCATGACCGCAAAGTCTCAGTTCACCCATCGCTTCGAACCTGGCGATCGGACGGGCACCCCGCCCCTGCTGCTGCTTCACGGCACGGGCGGCGACGAGAACGATCTGCTCCCGCTCGGCCACATGATCTCGCCGGGCTCTCCGCTCCTGTCGCCTCGCGGCCGCGTTCTCGAGAACGGGATGCCTCGCTTCTTTCGCCGCCTCGCGGAGGGCGTCTTCGACGAGGAAGATGTCCGCCATCGCGCGCTCGAACTCGGGGACTTCGTTCAGGATGCTCGGGAGTGCTACGGGATCGACGCGCCGCTCGCCGTCGGCTATTCGAACGGCGCCAACATCGCCGCAGCGCTTCTGCTGATGAATCCGAGAGCGCTCTCCGGCGCGATCCTGATGCGCGCCATGGTCCCGCTGACGGATCCTCCGGATGCGGATCTCGGCCGAAAGCCGGTTTTGATCCTGTCCGGACGGCAGGATCCCATCGTTCCGGCCGACAATGCAGATGCGCTGGCCGCGATGCTGTCGACGGCGGGAGCCACAGTCGACCATCAAATCCTCTCCACAGGTCATCAGCTTTCGCAGGCCGACGTCGCGCTCGCCCGTGCGTGGTTGGCTGAAGCGAAGCAGCATGCGACGGCCTGCTGACAATCGATCTCGGACGACCACCGCTGCTCTCCGGTCGACTTCCTGTTCGGACAGGTCATTTGGCAGTCCGCCGACCGGGGCGCATGCCCATCGAAGATCATTGGCTGTCACCATTGTGTCGCCGCCCCATTCCCCCGGCGTCAATTCCGCTCCGCGGAGGCCAAGAACACGGCCGGCGACGCGATCAGCGGTGGAAGCACGAAACACCACGTCCCGAACTTCGCGTAGAGACATGCGCCGGCGGCGCATCCCAACGCGAAGGCCGCCACGCTCGCCGCCATTTTGCCCAGCCGCGGCCTGGCGACGGTCAATACCGAGGCTGGCGCGCCGCGCAAGACGTCGGCAACATCGATCATGATCTGGGTGGTCGTGCCCGTCATCAGGGTGCTCGGCGGCTCCGTACCCATGTGGATGCGGTGCGCCGCATTCTGAATGGCCATGGCGGCGACCAGGATCATCCCGGTCAAGATCGCCTGCCAGCTATCGCCCTGGAGGGACGGTCCGAACCGAACGGCACAAGCGGCGCCTACCGCCAGCAGCAGCACCTTGATGGCCAGCATCGAGCGAAAGATGGGCAACCCGATTGCGGGGAGAAGGAAGCTGAAGATCCGTGTAGTGATAATGACCAGGCAAAAGACCGGAAGCGCGAGAAGCTTCGCAAGTGCACCTGAAGTGCCAAGCACCATGGCTGCTCCGAAGGTGACGAAATTGCCGGTGACGTGCGCGGTGAACAGCCCCTGGAGCGCCAGGAAGCCGGCGGTATCCACGAAGCCGGCGTTGAAGCTCATCAGAAGTGGAAGCAGAAGTATTTGCCGTGGCATCTTACCAACCGTACTGAAGCTGGACACCCAGATAGTTGCTGGTGTGACCACCAGCGCGAAGGATCGTGTCGCCGACGTCGAAATGCACCGCCTCGACCGCACCCGTGAGGTGCTCGTTGAACGCGTAGTCGACGCGCAACTGGCCGTAGGCGCCGGTCCAATTGCTGCCCTTTCCGGCGGTGCCGGCCACGGGCACATTGGGCTGGACGTAGATGGCGTCGGCCGTCGATTCGCGCCACTGCAGGCCGATGGCCCCCATCACCTTCAACTTGCTCGCCGGACTGACGGTGATGGACGGCTTGAAATGGACCAGGTTCACGTAGCCCGTGTAGCCGGCGAGCGTGAAATAGTAGCCGTTCGGGAAGAGCGGATTGAACGTCCCCACCGTGCCGTCTCCAGGATGATGGTCTCCGGAGGCAGCATCGAACTGGATGCCGAGCCGAGGCTGCCAAGGCGCGCTTGCAAAAGTGTAGCCGGTCCGTGCACCTACGGCCCAGGCGCGAATATCCGCCGTGGCCACCTGGCCAACCTGGCCCATGGCCTCAAGATCCCAATCGATTTGCTGCGCGTTGCCCGCGAAGCGCACATCGAAGACGTGCCGGTGTTCGTCGCCGAACGCGTCGAGATACTTGGCATTGTTCCGTTCGTACAGCGAGTAGTAGGCCGACAGCTCCTTGTCGCCGAGCACCTTGCGTTCGACCCTCAACGTGCTGAAGCGGAAGCTGTCATTCGACGTGTCGTCGAACGGACGACCATCGAAATATTGGACCGGTCGGCTGACGAAGCCAATGAAACGCCACAGACCGCTCTCCCAGTCGGCCCAGAGCGCGTCGAAGGACTGCCTTACGTTGGGGCCGTCCCGCGACGATACGAAGCGCTGCAGGTCGAAGGCGAAGTCCTGCCGGCCCGCGCGAGCCTTCAGGGTACCTTCAGCGAACGTGTTGACGTACTCGACGAAGGCGAGGCGCAGGTCGAGCCGATCCTGGTCGACTGGAGAGATGATTTGCTTGCCGAAGGCGCGATCGTCCTCCAGCTCGATGAACGCACGCCAGTTTTCGTTGAAGTGGATGTCCGCGTGAACCTGCAGCCGCTGCAGGAGGTAGTTTTCCGATGGCGTTCCGCCGGTTCCGAAGCCCGCCGCGTCGTTGCTCTCGAAACGCTCGCGCAACGTCGCACCCAGGGAGATGTAGCTCTTCGGGTCGGTGGCCCAAAGCGGGATGTACTTGAGGCCGTCGAACGGTTCGGTGCGCAGCTTCGGATCGGCAAGAACAGACCAATCCTCGGCCCAGCGGTTTGCCTGGATCGCCGGTCTGGTCGCGACCGTCGCGGCGTCATCCGCCCGCGCCGGAGCGGGGCCTGCGGCGAAGGCCGCAAGCGCCATGATTGTCCAGAAACTCCGCAAATCGCGCCTAGTCGCCATCGGCCGACGTCACCTCATTCCTCAGCGCGATGCGCTCTTCGGCCCGAGCGAGTGAATCTCGGCGACGTACCCACCCGGAAACATGACGAGCGCCGTCGAGCGACCTTCCGACGCATAGGGGTCGACGAGAACGGTAGCGCCTGCATCCTTCGCCTTGCCGATCGTCGCAGGAAGGTCGGCCACCTCATAACCGGTGGTCTCTCGTCCGTAGGGATAAGGCAAATGACCGTCCGTGACCATCACCACCATCTTGCCGAACGCGGATTCGATCCGGATGCGCCTGTAGGTCGCGTCCGGCCTGCCGATCTCTACACCCGGCGCCTTCGCGTCGTCGGTAATGATCTTGCCACGGGAGAACGCGAGGAAGCCCCGTGTGAAAGCGGAGGCGCGATCGGGCGAGACGTAGACGCGGTTTTCCGGAATGCGCTCGAAGGCGGCGTAGTCCGGTTTCGTCGTGTGCCAATAGATCTGCAGGTTGACGCCGCCGGGCCACTGGATGACGGCATCACGACCGATCGGATCCGGGAAGGTCGACACGATCACGTCGGCGCCCGCAGCCCGCGCGGACTTGATCGCTTCGTCGATGTCCGTGACGAGATAGCCATTGCGCTCGGCGCCGAACGGATACGGGATCGGCGTCTTGAAGCCGAACAGCGAGACGGTGCCGACGGGCGTCTGGAGCAGTTGCGACGTGGTGCTGCTCGGCGTCGGCGTCACAGTCGCGACCACCTGTTTGGTGCTCTTGCCGCCGAAGGTCGCTAGGAAGCTTGCCACAAACTTGTCCACGTCCTCGGGCGCCACGTAGACATGAGTCGTGTCGTATTGGGGAGCGACGGCGACCCCGGCCTCCCTCGACTTTGTTGCGTCCTTTGCGACGACCGGCGTAGTCGCCGTGATAGCCGCCGCGAGCGCAAGCAGAACGAATATTCTGGTCGATTTCATCGAGAAACTCCTTAGGTAGCTTGAGTTCGCGCAGCGGGCTTCGGGCGGAACGGAGCCCCGTCGGAAGCAATCGATACAACGACGAGGCCCGCAATCAACCCGAGATGTTCGAAGAAAGCATTCGTGGCCATGAATTTCTCATGGCCACCCATCGTCCAGAACGCGTTGGCGGTGAGCATCGCGACGAAGGTCAGAACGCCGAGCCCACCGGCTCCTAGCCACACGAAACGATTGACAACGACGAGCAGAGAACCACCGAGTTCGATCACGATGGCGGCGGCCGCCCACAACCATCCCGGGTGGAGGCCGAAATGCTCCTGCTCGGCCATGGCGCCCGCGAAGTCGAGCAGTTTGGTAGAGCCGCCGAGGATATAGGCGGACACCAGCGCCATCCTTGCCGCGTGCCACAGCAGCGGCCAGCGCAGGATCGCGGAGACCCAGGCGGGTGATGCTGCGGACGGCATGTCAGACCGCCCAGCACGCGCAGCCGAGGGCGCCCCAGAAGCTCCGCAAGTCGGAAACCGGCAGACGGCTTGACCAGGCCGCCGCATGGTCGTGCCCATGCACGCCGCACGAATTGGCGCAGCCACACGCCTGCATCGCTCGCATGGCCAGGGTATTTTCCTTCGCCTTGGCGCCTTCGTCGGCCCAGGCTGCATAGCCGCCGAAGCGACGCACCGGCGACCAATCCGGCATGGCCGGCGGCGGCGCGCCGGTCTCCAGCCTCGAGAAATCACCGGCGCCGAACACGATCTTCCCGCCGACCATGGTCAGCAACGACGTCGTATCGGCAATTTCGGCCTCGCTGCAGGAGAAGTAGTCGCGATCCGGCACGACCAGGTCGGCGAGCTGACCGACCTGAATGCGCCCCTTGTTCCCCTCCTCGTTTGAGAACCAGGTCACGTTCTCGGTCCACATGCGCAAGGCGGTCTCGCGATCAAGACAATTGCGCTGCGGCGTGATCCGCAGTCCGCCGACGGTACGGCCGGTGACCAGCCACGACAACGAGACCCACGGATTGTAGGACGCCACACGGGTAGCGTCGGTACCGGCTGATATCTTGACGCCCCTGTCGAGGATCTTCTTGACCGGTGGCGTCGCCTCGGCGGCACCCGCCCCGTATCGTTCCACGAAATATTCGCCCTGGTAGGCCATCCGGTGCTGCACCGCGATGCCGCCGCCGAGCGCCGCGATCCGGTCGATCGACTGGTCGGAGATCGTCTCGGCGTGATCGAAGAACCAGTGCAGTCCTTCCAGGGGCATGTCCTGGTTCACCTTCTCGAACACGTCGAGGGCTCGCGAGATTGTCTCGTCGTAGGTCGCATGCAGCCGCCACGGCCACTTGTTCTGGGCGAGGACCCGAACGACTTCCTCGAGTTCACCCTCCATCTCGGACGGCATGTCGGGACGCGCGACGCGGAAATCCTCGAAATCAGCCGCCGAGAACACCAGCATTTCGCCGGCCCCGTTATGCCGGAAATAGTCGTCGCCCTGCTTGTACTTCGAGGTCTTCGTCCAGTTCAGGAAGTCGTCCTTCTCGCCCTTGGGCTTCTGGGTAAAGAGGTTGTAGGCGAGCCGGATGGTCAGGTGCCCTTCGTCGCTCAGCTTCTGGATGACCGCGTAGTCCTCGGGATAGTTCTGGAATCCACCGCCGGCATCGATCGCGCCGGTCACGCCGAGCCGGTTCAATTCCCGCATGAAGTGACGCGTCGAGTTGACCTGATACTCGAACGGCAGCTTCGGTCCCTTGGCGAGCGTCGCGTAGAGAATATTGGCATTCGGCTTGGCGAGCAGCAGCCCCGTGGGGTTGCCTTTCGCATCGCGCGTGATCTCGCCGCCCGGCGGCTCCGGGGTATCCTTGGTATAGCCCACAGCGCGGAGCGCCGCGCCGTTCAGGATCGCCCGATCGTAGAGGTGCAGCAGGAAGATCGGCGTATCCGGAGCGACGGCGTTGAGCTCTTCGATCGTCGGGAGCCGCTTCTCCGCGAACTGATGCTCGGTGAATCCACCAATCACTCTCACCCATTGCGGCGGCGGCGTGATCGCCACCTGCCGCTTCAACATGTCCATGGCGTCGGCGAGCGAACGCACGCCGTCCCATCGCAGCTCCATGTTGAAGTTCAGGCCGCCGCGGATGATGTGCAGGTGGTTGTCGATCAGACCGGGCAACACGCGGCGCCCCTTCAGATCGACGATCTTGGTGTCCGGCCCGGCGAGCTTCATCACCTCCTGATCGTGTCCGACTGCGACGAACCGGCCCGCGGCGATCGCGACGGCCGAAGCCGTGGGATTCGATCGGTCGAGGGTCGTGAACAAACCACGATGCAGGATGACGTCCGGTGTCGTGCTCATGAGTGTTTCTCCAGACCTTCGAGCGAAGAGACGCTCTTGGATGAGTCGTTCTGACGTCCGGGAAGCATCCCGAACATGTGCGGAGCGCATTTGGCCTGTCGCCACGCGGACGCGAGCCCCTGCCCGGACATCAGTTGCCGGGCGACGGGCACGATCTGCTCGCCGGCCAAGATGCCGAGAAGGCCCACCAGGGCCACCAGCGGCGGGGCCGGCGATCGCACGTTCAAGAGGCTGTAGATGACGCCGACCAGAAGGCCGGCGCCAAGTGACAGGAGGTAGATCTTCATCGCACCACTCCCGACAAGACCAATGACGGTCAGGCCGCCTTCGTGCCGCCCTCGGACGCATGCTCCCCGAGCGCCCATTTGGAGAAGCGGATTTGAATTCCATACGGCGAATGCGCGCGCTGGATGTCCATCATTCCTTCGTAAGTCTCGCTGCGCGCCCAGTCCTGCTGGAGTTCGTAGGCGTACTGGGAAGACGTGATCGGCACTGCGCCCGCTTGGATTGCACGTTCCATGGCGCGGTTATGTGCCTCGAGCGAGAGATCGCCGCAGGCATCGGCGGCGATGTAGATTTCGTAACCTTCCCGAAGCATGTCCAACGTCGGGAAGATTACGCACGCTTCGGTCCAAAGACCCGCCAACACGAATTTCTTGCGGCCGGTGGCGGCCACCGCCTTTCGGAAATTGGCATCGAGCCACGAATTCATGGACGTACGATCAATGACGTCGTGTTCCGGGAATAGCGAGGTCACTTCGGGCATGAACGGCCCGGAGAAAGAGTCTCTGGCTACCGTCGTAAGGACGGTCGGAATCTTGAAGAGCTTGGCCGCCTTCGCGAGAATCTGGACGTTGTTGACGGTGACCAAACGATCATGCGACTGGACGCCTTGAAACATCGCCGGCTGGTAGTCGATCAGTGCGATGGCGGAATTGTCCGGGGTGAGCATATCGAGTTTCGACATCAGATGGTCTCCTGGCAATCGGCGTGGGCCGGTCGTGCGAATGGGGATGGTGAAGCGGAGCCATCGTGAACCCTGAGTGCCGGCCAACGCTTGGACGATTTCGTCGCGGCTTGGACTTCGGCCCGACGATTCATCCGGTGCGACGAATTGCCGAGCGTCCCCCTCGGTCCGCCGGTCTGCGATCGCCAGCATGTCCAAAGCGCGCACAGATTGTGCAAGCCAGCACGCGCTCCATCCGCGACGTTGTGGGCAGGAACCGGAAGACCGCGCAGAATGACGTCCTGGTTCCGACAACCTCGTCACAGGAGCGAACGATGGCCTTGCTTAAATTGCGGGACGGCACCGAGCTTTATTACAAGGACTGGGGAAGCGGAAAGCCGATCCTGTTCAGCCATGGCTGGCCGCTCAGCGCGGACATGTGGGACGCGCAGATGCTGTTTTTCGCGGAGCACGGCTACCGAACCGTCGCATTCGACCGCAGAGGTTTTGGCCGGTCGAGCCAACCCTGGACGGGCTACGATTACGACACATTCGCTGATGACATCGCCGATCTCGTCAAGCATCTCGACCTGAAGCAGGTGACGCTCGTCGGATTCTCCATGGGCGGCGGCGACATCGCGCGCTACGTGGCGCGCCACGGAACGTCGCGGGTCGCCAAGTTCGTTCTGCTCAGTGCCGTAACCCCTCTCTTCGTCAAGACCGCGGATCACGACGGCGTCGACAAGTCGGTGTTCGACGGCATCAAGGCCGGACTGGTCAAGGACCGCCCACAATTCCTCGACGACTTCAGTCCCCTCTTCTACGGCACGAACCACGGCATGAAGGTATCGCAGGGTGTGTTCAAGCAGACCTTGCAGATCGCGCTTCAGGCGTCGATCAAGGCGACCATCGATTGCGTCACCGCCTTTTCGGAAACCGACTTTCGGCCCGACATGGCCAAGATCGACGTGCCGACACTGGTGATCCATGGTGAGGACGATCAGGTCGTACCGCTTCCCCATACGGGCAAGCTGGCTGCCGAGATGATCAAGGGCGCCAAGTTGAAGACGTATCCGGGCGCGCCGCACGCGACGGCGACGACGCATGCCGACCAGGTCAATGCCGACCTGCTCGCGTTCCTGAAAGCCTAGCCGGAGAATATCGATGGCCCCGAACCCACTTCACCTGCTCGAGCCGAAGGACTGCGCACTGCTTCTGGTCGACCAACAGGCCGGCCTGGCGTTCGGTGTGGGTTCGATCGACCGGCAGGTTCTCATGAACAACGTCGTCGCGCTCGCCAAGACTGCGACGGTGTTCGGCCTGCCGATCGTCGCCTCGACCTCAGCGACAAAAGTGTACAGCGGGCCGCTGATGCCGGCGGTCAAGGCGGCGTTGCCCGGCGTCGAGCCGGTCGACCGGCGCAGCATGAACGTGTGGGAGGACGACAGGGCGCGTGAGGCCGTCCTCGCCACCGGTCGAAGCCGCTTGATCGTTTCGGGCATCCTCACCGAGGCCTGCGTGACCTTCGCCGTGATTTCGGCGCTCTCGGCCGGCTTGGAAGTCTACGTCGTCGGCGACGCCTGCGGAGGGCTCACGACCGCAAGCCACGAATTGGCTCTCGGACGGATGCAGGCTGCCGGTGCCCGCCTCACATCCTGGATCCAGGTCCTGCTCGAGATGCAACGCGACTGGACGAGGCACGAAACATACGATGGCGCACGTGCCATCGTGGAATCTCATGCTGGAGGATACGGGATCGGCTTGGCCTACGCCCGCGACATGATCCGTCCCCTCTAAGAGAGGTCGCGTTCCAGTCAGCCCTCGGAGCGGGCCCTTCGCCACGCCCCAGGGCTGGTGCCGACGCAGCGGGAGAATACCCTGGTGAAGTAGCTCTGGTCGCCGAAACCGCAGATGAGCGCGATGTCGGCGAGCGGAAGCTTCGTGGTCAGCATCAGCCGCTTGGCCTCGTCGATGCGAAGCTGGGACAGGAATTCGTGCGGAGCGACGCCCGTGCTGCGTCGGAACGACCTCGCAAAGTGGCTCGGCGTCAACTTGCATTCCGCGGCGACGTCAGCAATCGCCAGATTGCTGGCGAGGCGCGTCCGCATGATCTCCTTGGCCCGTCGCTCTTGCCACGGTGCGAGCCCTCCGCCTGAGACCCCGTCGCTCGGCCGCATGCCGCCGTAGGTTTGTGCGAAGTGGGCCAGCAGACTCAGCCCGATCTGGTCGATAAAGAGCTGATTGGTTGTCGGATCCTGCTCCACTGCGCTGAGCAGAACGCTCGACAGCGTCGACAGGAAGGGGTCACGCTGATCCCTGCTCCATTTGAGCGTTGAAACCGGCCTGGCTCCATGCTCCCGAGCGAACTCGTCCAGAGCCCTCCGTGGAACATAATATTGAAGAGCGTCGAACGGTCCCTTGAACTCGCATTGCGGGTTGTCGCGAAGATCGATCACACTGACCGTCCCCGCGCCGAAAGTGCCCGAATAGGTCGGTCGTCCGGCGAGCCAGCAGGAGTGCCTCTCGAGATCGCCGAGCTGGTGCAGGATGCTGAAAGCCGGTTCGGAAGGAATCGCCGCGGTCCGTTCACGAACGAAGCGGGAGCAGGTCAGGCGGGTCACTGCGAGCGCCAACTGTCCTTCGCGATTGATCCGCAACAGACAATCGCCCTCCATTCCGAGGTGCTGACTGAGGCGACGCCCATAGAAGCCGTCAGACGCGATACCAGACTCTTCCATCATTGGCGTCCAATCGATCCGTCTTTGGATATGCTGCCGATCACGGGGCGCTCGAAGAATGCCGCGTCTATCGAACGGGCGTAGATAGTCCAGTTCCTCGCCGTCGTTCAAGTTGCCGATCCGCATAGCTACCGGCAAGCAGCACACGTGAGAAGTCAGCAAAAGGAAACGTTAAGGCAGGATACGTGACGGAAACCGGCCTTGATAATCCCCCCAAGTTCCACATTATCTGTGAAACGACTTCACAGATTGGCAAACAATGGATAATCGAATCGGAGAAATGCAGGTCTTCCTCCGGGTGGTAGATGCTGGAAGCTATTCGGAAGCCGCCCGACGGCTCTTGATGACGCCGTCCACCGTCAGCAAGCTAATCGCAAGAATGGAGGCAAGGCTCGGCGTCAGACTGTTCGAGCGTTCGACGCGCCGGCTGGCGCTAACGTCAGAGGGTCATATATATTATGATAAAAGCCTCGCACTACTGGCCGAGCTCGATGGCATTGAACGGGATATTTCTCAAGGTGCGGGGCTGGCAGGCGGGACGATCCGTGTCAATTGCACGGTTGCCTTCGGTATCCTCGGCCTCGAACCCCTGCTTCCCGCTTTCTGGGAAGCCCATCCCGACATAGTGGTCGACCTCTCGCTCTCGGACGAGATCATCGATCTGTACCTCGACCGAACCGATGTCGCCATCCGCGTCGGCCCCTTACAGGACTCCGCGATGATCGCCCGACGCATCGGGGTCGTCAAAAGAAGGATCGTCGCGTCTCCCGGCTACCTCGACCGCTTGGGCGAACCAAAAAGGATCCAGGATCTTTCCCGTCACCGCTGCTTGGGTTTCAATTTCCGACGCTCCGCACCGGTTTGGCCTCTGAAGGAAAGCGGCCGAATCGTCGATCGGGCGGTCGACGGTCCGCTGGTCGCGAACAACGCGCAAACCTTGCGGCGAATGGCAATTGCAGGTGTCGGCCTTGCCCGGCTCGCCGACTATCACGTCCGAGACGATATCGCGGCTGGCCGTCTGGTCGAAGTCCTCGAGGGCACGGTAGGCGACGATGAGCAGATTCACGCGCTCTATCACGGAGGGCCTCGCCTACCCTTTCGCGTAAGAGCATTTCTCGACTTCGTCTGCCCTCGCCTCACCGATTTTATCGAAGGAAAGGCAACTTAGGCCGGCGCCGAGCCCGCCTTCCTTGGGCAAACAAGGCCGTGGCATCCATCAATCGAGCGGGGGCAGAATTGCCTGCAACTCGACACGACGTTCTTCCAGAAATGCCGGCAGTTGCAATTTTTCGCCCAGCTGCTCCCGCCTCTCGTCGACAGTAAATCCCGGACCATCGGTCGCAATCTCGAAAAGGACGCCACAGGGCGCTCGAAAGCCGACCGCGTTCAGGTAGGTTCGCTCGATGGGATCGCTCACTACGATGCCGTACGTCGACCGAAGTTTCTCGACCATCTGCGACCGGTCATCGAGATCCCTCGATCGGAAGGCGACGTGCCGGATGGTGCCACCGCCGAGGCGCCCCCGCGAAGACTTGCCGATCATGCGCAGCGTGATCGTGCCGCCCGGGCCCTCATGAGCAAGGAAGCGCATGGTCCCATCCTTCTGAGAGACCAGTTGGAAATCGAATACCTTCTGGAGGATGTCGATGGTCGCATCCTCCTCGCGGACGTTCAACGTAACACCATGAAGGCCGCGCAGCGTGCGATCGGCCATTGAGTTTTGGCCCGCTTGCCCCGACTTTGCTTCCCACGTCTCAACCAACGACAACGCAGTACCGTCGGGATCCGCGAAACAGAGCATGCGCTCCCTGAAGGGCGACACTTCCATTCGACTGGATATACCGGAGGATTCGAGCCGATCTGCCCACCAATCGAGCGAATTCGGCGCGACGCGGAATGCGGCCTGCACAACCTCGCCGGCACCGGTCATCCCTGGTGTCACGCAATTCCAGGCGAGCGTACTTATCACGGCGCCCGGATTCCCGAAGTCGTCGCCGTAGTACACGTGATAACTGCCGGGGTCGTCGTAGCAGACGGTCTTCTTGACACGCTTGAGCCCGAGTACACCCACATAGAAGTCGGCGGCGCGGCGTACGTCGCTGATGATCGTCGTAACGTGATGGAGTCCCCGTGCGTTCACGTAGTGGCTGTCCAATGCGGAGGCCTGAGGCGGTCCGTTCGGCCTGTGATATTCACGTAACGGGTCCTCCCTTTGGCTCCAGTTACCGGTCGTTTCGGCTACGTAATCCCGAACATCACCGCCGAGTCTTGGACTTTCTCCCGGTAACGAAACCGCCGTCAGGGCAAAATTCGGTACGACGGCCGGCGTTTTCGCTGCTTCTGCGACGCAATTGTACAAAGCGTCGTCAAAGCCTGCAATCAGTCCCGACCGACTTCACGAAGGATGGCGCTCGAAACCTTGTGACCGGGGCGCGAGATCGGTGACCACCATTCGTCGAGCCGCATGCCGGGCAAACGGCATCCGCCAATTCTATCTGGAGGCCGGGGCCGGCCCCCCAATCGTCCTGCTACATGGCTTCCCGGAGACCAGTTTCGCCTGGCGTTTCCAGATTCCCGTTCTTTCCGCTCACTATAGGGTGATAGCGCCGGATTTGCGCGGATACGGCGAGACCGACAAGCCCTCGAAAGGCTACGACAAGAGGACGATGGCCAACGACATCGTCGAGCTCTTGAAGACGCTCGGCGTGGGGCGTGTCGCATTGGTGGGGCACGATCGCGGCGCGCGGGTCGCGACCCGTTTCGTCAAGGATCACCCCGAACTGGTCGACCGCCTCGTCGTCATGGACAACGTTCCGACCCGCATCGTCGCTCGCGAGTTGAACGCCAAGATCGCCCGCGAATACTGGTTCTTCATGTTCCACCAGATCCCCGACTTGCCGGAGGCATTGATCGCGGGACGAGAGGGCATCTGGCTCCGCCACTTCTTCTCCGAATGGTGTCACGACCCGATGACGATCTCCGGCGAAGCGTTCGAGACGTACGTCAAGGCCTACAGCGCGCCTGGCGCCGTGCGAGGCGCGATGTCGGACTATCGCGCCAGCGCCGAAGACGTCGCTCAGGATATCGAGGACGCGGAGCAGAAGATCCAATGTCCCGTACTTTCACTTTGGGGAGAGGATTTCGGGGCCGTCGGCCGCCTGTTCGACATGAAGGCGATCTGGAGCGAGATGGCGGAGAATCTCACCGTGGCTCCGATCGAACGCTGCGGCCATCTCCCGCAAGAAGAACAGCCGGAAGCGGTCAACAGACTCCTTCTCGATTTCCTGAATGGCTGGAATGGCTAAAGCCGCCGATGACTGTCCCCCGAAGATGAGGAGACGAAAATGAAGCCGATCCGCACCATCGCGCTGTTGGGGTTCGTATTCCTGTTGTCGCATGAGCAGGCTCATGCCGGTGCGCCGCAGGTCCGCACCCAGGCACCGGGCTTCTACCGAATGATGCTTGGTCAGGTGGAAATAACAGCTTTGCTCGACGGCACGCATCCTTTCCCGGTCCACGAAGTAATGACAAGGAACGAGACGATACCGGGCGGAGACCGGAAAGCCGTGAAGCTCGCGGAGAATCATCCCGGCAAAGCGGAGGCTCTCCTTGCAGCGTCCGGTCTCTCCGCTCCCGTGGAGGGCTCGATCAACGCCTTCCTGGTGAACACCGGAGAGAAACTCATCCTGATTGACAGCGGCGCCGGCAGTCTCTACGGCGCATGCTGCGGACACCTGCTGGAAAACCTTCAAGCAGCCGGATACAAGCCGGAGCAAATCGACGAAATCTATCTGACGCATCTTCATGCAGATCACATCGGTGGCATCGCTCCTCAAGGAAAGCCGGCGTTTCCCAATGCGATTGTCAGGGTCAACCAGAAGGACCTCGACTACTGGCTCAACGCCAAGAACGAAGGCGACGCTCCCAAATTCCTTAAGCCGATGTTCGAGGGAGATCGTGCTTCGTTGAAGCCCTATATGGAATCGGGCCGGCTGAAGCCCCTCTCGGAAGGCCAGGACCTTTCACCGGGGATCCGTGCGGTTCCTACGCCCGGGCACACGCCAGGCCACACGTCGTACGAAATCTCGAGTGAGGGAAAGACACTTTTGGTGTGGGGCGATCTCGTTCACGTCGCCCCGATCCAGTTTCCTGACCCCGCCGTCACGGTGACTTACGATAGCGACCCGTTGGCCGCAGAGGCCGAACGCACTGCGATCTTCGCTCAAGCCGCCCGAACGTCGACCTGGATCGCTGCGGCTCATATTGCATTTCCTGGAATCGGGCACATCCGCTCGATCGATGGCCGGTTCGAATGGTTGCCTACGAACTATACTACTGTACTCGAGCCAACGCGTGACTGACGCGCTGCGCGGGTTTCTCGAGCATTTTGGGCGGGCCGCCGCTGGCCTTTTTTGGAAATCTCGATCGATTGAATGACCAAGATGCCCCCATCCAACGAAAAGCCCGATCCATCATCCGCAATGCGCAACGCTTCTCCATGGATCGCGTTTCGGCATACGACGTTTACGGTCGTGTGGACCGCGACCGTCGTCGCCAACGTCGGCACCTGGATGTACAACGCTGCATCCGGATGGCTCATGACCAGCCTCGATGCCGATCCGCTCACCGTCTCCCTGGTTCAGGTTGCGAGCAGCCTTCCGATGTTTCTGTTCGCGCTACCGGCCGGCGCACTTGCGGATACCGTCGACAAGCGCCGTTTTCTGATCGGTTGTGAGATCGTCCTCACGATCGTGGCGGCAGCAAGTGCGGTGCTCGTCGGGCTTAACCTCGTCACTCCGCCCATCCTGTTGCTGTTCACGTTCCTGCTCGGCGCAGGCGCGGCATTTACCGCGCCCGCATGGCAGTCGGTCGTCCCGCAACTCGTCCCGAAGGGGGATCTAGCGGCGGCCATCGCCAGCAACGGCGTCGGCGTCAACATCAGCAGGGCTATCGGGCCGGCGCTAGGTGGGGTGGTCATCGGCGGATTGGGCATCGCGGCGCCATTCTGGATCAACGCGCTGAGCAATTTCGCCGTGATCGGAGCACTGCTTTGGTGGCGCCCGGCGTCCTCGCAAGGCAGCGCCCTGCCGCCGGAACGCCTCGCCGGCGCCATGGTGGTCGGCTTTCGCCATGCGCGATTCAATCCGCGGCTCCGTGCGACACTCGTTAGGGCGGCGGCGTTCTTCTTCTTCGCGAGCGCCTATTGGGCGTTGCTCCCGCTCGTCGCGCGCAATCAGATCGCGGGCGGTCCGGAACTCTACGGCATTCTGCTCGGGGCGATCGGGGTCGGCGCCGTTGTCGGTGCGTTCATGTTACCCTGGATGAAGGCGACCTTCGGGCCCAACCGGCTGGTTGCGGCCGGCACGGCCGGCACCGCGCTTAGTCTGATCCTCCTGGGCACCGCGCGTTACTCGGAGATCGGACTTGCGGCATGCCTGATCGCAGGCATCTCATGGATCGCCGTCCTCGCGACTGTCAACGTCTCAGTTCAGGTCTCGTTGCCGGATTGGGTGCGGGGCCGCGGATTGGCTATTTTCGTCACCGTCTTCTTTGGAGCGATGACTGCCGGCAGCGCACTTTGGGGTCAGCTTGCCTCAGGACTGGGTTTGCCCACAGCGCATTTCCTCGCCGCCGCAGGCGCCATCGCCGGTGTCGCGCTCACCTGGCGCTGGAAGCTTCAAACAGATGCAGGAATTGATCTTGCGCCCTCGATGCATTGGCCGGCACCCGTCTTAGCGATCGACGCAGACGCCGACCGGGGGCCGGTCCTGGTTACGGTCGAGTACCGCATCGCTCCAGAGCGTCGTGAAGCCTTCCTCGCCTATATCAGAGCTTTGGAACAACAACGAAGGCGCGACGGCGCTTACTCATGGGACGTGTTCGAGGATGCCGCCGAGAGCGGACGCTTTCTGGAGACGTTTATGGTCGCTTCATGGCTCGAGCACCTCCGGCAACACGAGCGCGTGACCATTGCCGACAGGGCCGTTCAGGCTGCCATCCACGAGTTCGGCGCCGCGACCGAGCCCAGAGTTACCCACTTCATCGCCGCCAAATTTCGGCAAGTCGGGCTAAGCACCTCGGTGCTATCATCGAGCGAATGAAATCGTGGAAACTCGTAGTCTCGCGTACAGCTCGTTGTCGATAGTAGCGGGGAATCGCTAGCGCGTTTCCCACGGCAACCTGCGACATCGTGTTTGATCGATGCATCCTTCGGCCAGACCTTCGCACCTTAGGACCCGCGACAGCCCGCAGCGATTGACCGGCCGACAAGCGGCTCCAACCTTACGAAGTCAGGGTCTGATCGGCGACGACAAGCTGGAACCGGCGCTTCAAGCCCGCGGTCGTTTTCGATCACGACCAGCTGTCCGGAGCTAGCTCTCGACTGAAGCGCCTTACCGCGGATGCGCGCTCTGGCGGCAAAGAAATGAGCGGCACTGAGCCTATGTCTGCCGTTGCACGTATGCGGATAAACTTCGAAGCGCCCCTCGAAAGAGACTATCATAGCATTACCGATTTGGAGGGGCGCGATTCGGTGAACGGTCACGATGCCTCCTGGTTCGCCTTGTACTCGGAAGCAGCGCGAACGAACTGCCAAGTGCTTCGATAGTCCGTGCTCCAGCAAGCTCCGAGGTGCCTGCCGTGCGCAACAGCGCGCGATCGCGCGCAAAATAGTCTTGGATCGCAGGTTGGCGTAGAAAATCGCACAAATGGCGGAGAGAGTGGGAGTCAACAGCATGTTGCTGAATTCCAATGCCAGCCGGTCACCGTCAGACTTGCAGCACGCAGCGGTGCTGTAAGAGACCAGCCCATGCTCAGGTCAATCGACCACTCACAACGACTTGGCTGCAGGTTTGGCGGGTCTCCCAAAACATCCAATCAGTGGTGATCCCTGCCTTCTCCGCCCCCTCACTCTCAGGACCGTTCGCCCTTCTCTGGCGCCAGACTTCATTAGATTTTTCTTGATCTCCCGGTGCACACGTCGTGCACACGCCACCTTCTAACTTGTTGAAAAACTCGAACTCTCGCTCCAGTCCATCATGGGCTAGTTTGGGGTAACCTAAGGAAGTGTCGTCGAACGAGGTCGAACGGCGACGCTAGTTGGTACGGCGTGAGGACGTCGCACCCGTCGCTTTTTCAAGGAGCTAAATCCGGTGATCGCGTCCTAATAGTTTCGTTGTGCGGTCCAATATCCCGAGCAGCGCCCACCTCCTGCGTGGCCGCTCCAGGTCCCGCGGCCGGTGTCTTGCGTCAGCTTTCCCGAGCCGGATGCATATTTGTCGTGGACCGTCACCGACGCGCGAACCGCACCCGATCTTCCGACATGGCCGCTGAACTTCACCAGATTGGGATGATGCTGGCTCGGGCGCCCGCAAAGGCCCGCGCATACGCGGGACCGATGCCGCTGGTCGAGCCGGTCACAACTGCGACTTTACCTTTCAAGACACTGATTGCTTTTCCTTGTTGATCTGTGACCGCAGGTTGCTTGGCGTGCGCGGCCAACTGCAGCCGTCCGTCATGTGACCAGAGTTCTCTCGTAGCTCCGGAGCGGCCGCCGGACCGGCTGTTGCAGATAGTCATGAACGACCTTGCCCAGCCCCAGCGTAAGGTCTGCGCGGATGTGAATCGCGGACACGACCTCGAGGACCGGCAAATCGGCCACCGGAGCCAGCGCGTGAGGCATCAAGGAGAGCGCAGCGGGTCCGGTCCACGCCCCTTTCAAGACAAGTTGCTCAAGGTGATATTCGACCAGCTCGCAGATCCGCAGACTGCCGTCGACGTGCGGAATAATCTTGAGAAGAAAGTTCGGCTCCTGGAGAGCGGCCTTGACTTGCGCCGGGTCGGCTTCGCGGTGCTTGTATCCCATCGTCCCGGTTGCTACCCGCAACGGTCCGTAATCCAGGGTGCCGATCAGCGCATCGATCTCGGTCCGCAACGTCGGCTGGCCGAGCTTTTTCGGAAAGCCCCAGAGCTCCCGGCCGCCCGCGATCGGCCCCTCATCGTTCAGGAACATGCAGTGGGTGTAGCCGCCCTTGCGACCGCAGAACGACACCGGGATGACCTGGCCACTCTCGGTGTAGTCGCCAAAACCATTGGAATCCGGCATCCGGATGAACTCGTATTTGACCAGCGCTTCGCGTTCATCAAATTCGAGCGGAGCCGGAACGACCGATCGCAGCTTCGCCGGATCGGTGCGATAGGTGATAATCAGGTATTCGCGATCGACGAAGCGATATGGTCCCGGCGGATAGGCCGGATTGGTGAGCGGCATTGCAAATGCGCGGCTCACCACTTCATTCTCGTGCATTCAATTTCTCCTGTGACTGGGAATAACCGGTTGGCTGGCCTATTCGCGACCATCCTGCTCAAGATCGAAGGTGGAGACGCCGTCCGCACTGGTCGGGCGGGCCAGCACCTCGGGATGACGGAGGGTGCGCAACGCATCGTGATATCCGGCGCGCCAATGGTCCTGCATCGAGAGGCGGGAGAACTCGTAATCCTTGGAGTGGCCTTCGTAGCCCCGCGCACGATAGATCAGGTGGACGAGGCTGTGCACGTTGTGAGAGGCAGCACTCCTGAGTAGCCTGACGTCTTCTTGCTCGCGCAGATCTTCAGGCAGCCTGCTCAAGAGAGCCGCCAGCTCTCGTTGCAACCGGTGCAGGCTCTTGAACTGGTCTGTGCTCGCCCGCGTGCGGCTCGAATACTGAATCTCCTTTTGACGCGTGACGACGTCGGCCATATTGCGCGGGATCTGGCCGCGCGCGCTCCAGAGATCGACCTGAAACACAAGCGTGTCCTGACGGGCGCCACACTCGATCACCCACTGCAAAGGCGTGTTGGATACGAGGCCGCCATCCCAATAGTGTTCGCCATCGATTTCGACCGCCGGAAAGCCCGGCGGCAGCGCCCCACTCGCCAGGATGTGCTCGGGCCGAATCGTATGCGTAGCCGTGTCGAAATAGACCAAATTGCCGGTTCTCACATTGACGGCCCTGCGCTGAACCGCGTCAGGCCGGCGTTGATACGATCGAAATCGACAAGGCGCTCGAGTGTCGTCTTGAGCGCGCTCGTGTCGTAGATGCTCGTGGCGGCAAGCGTTCCACCCGCTTGCAGCCATGGCGCCAGTGGCCGCGCAGAAAAGAATCCGCTCGCGCCAAACATCGCCGCAAAGCTCGCATTCACCTGATTGAGAAAATTGCGGGTGTGATCGCTATTCATCAGATCGGTGAACGGCGTGTCCAGCGTCACCTGCGTCCAGAACTCGCGAAGGCGGTCAGCACGGGAATTGGGAGGATTGCCCGCGATGATTGCAGCATTGATCGCTCCAATCGAAATGCCGGCAATCCAATCCGGATGGATGTCGGCTTCCGCCAGGGCCTCGTAGACGCCTCCCTGGTAAGCGCCCAGAGCGCCGCCGCCTTGCAATAGCAACGCGATGCAATCGAATGGCAGACGCCGGTCGGCGGTCGCGAGGTGTGGTCGAGGCTGAAAGTTCATGGTTCGTGTGCTCTTGGTATGCGGTTGCTCAAGCCCGCCCTCTGTCCGGATCGCGGTCGTCGAAGGCATCCGACTTAACAAAATATACCGTTTAGTTTATTTACTAGTCAAGCCACGCGCGTTCACAAGCTCGTGCTGCAGCTGATTGAGACCCACATGCGCCCGCCCCAGTGTCGACTGTCCCAACCAGCTCGACACGATGGCGCAATGCCAAGGTCCGTTTCGACGTCACGCAGCAGGGATTAACAACCGATCTCCGTCAAGGTCAGCCCCGAGTTCGTGATTGTCAGTTGCAAATCAGAACGCGTCGCTGGCGTCCGTAGGCGTAGTGGCAATCGCTATCGGAATAACTGCCATTGTTCGAGCTGCCATAGGCATAGCCTGCAGAGCCTCCAGCGATGTAGGCTGCACCGTAGCCGTATCGCCGCCCGCCATAGCCATTGCTGAAGCTTCCGGAACGGCTGTAGCTGACCGATGCAGAGCGAGCCTGGACCGAGCCTGCAACCGCGGGTCCGTCACCACCGCCGGCGGGGACCCCGCCAAGCGCCCTTAGATCGCCGCGAGGACCAGCGCCGGCGCCCAACCGAGGAGCCGGACCGCCAAGGCCGGCGTGGGCCGCACGGCCGGGCCCCATAGGAGGTGGACTTATGAATGCCGGAGGACCGCCGACCGCGATCGGCGGAGGGCTGCCCGGCCCCATTGGAGGCGGACCGGGGAATTGTGCAAACACCTCAGTCGGTGCCCACGAAATCGTTGCGAGCGCTACGCTGACGGACAGCGTCAAGAGTGCCTTCCCGGACATGATAGTCTCCGTTTCAGATTTGCGTTTCAAGGACCGGCACCTGCGCGGACGGCGCAAGAGTCGGGGTCGACGAATGAGTCTCGGGCGTCGGGTCAACCGTCTCAGACATTGGCCGGCCATCGTCTTGGACTGGGTAGATCCGGAACCACGCCACATAGAGCGCCGGCAGGAACAAGAGCGTTAGCATCGTGCCGACGATGATGCCGCCCATCATCGCGTAGGCCATCGGGCCCCAGAAAATCTCGCGCGCGATCGGAATCAGCGCGAGACTCGCGGCCGCCGCCGTCAGCAGGATCGGACGCATGCGATGCTCGGTCGCTTCCACAACAGCATCCCAGGCCGGATGCCCCTCCTTCCTTAGATCCTCGATCTGCACGATCAGGATCACCGAGTTTCGGACCAGGATGCCGATCAGCGCGAGCACACCCAGGATGGCAACGAAGCCGAGAGGTGCCCCGCTCGGCAGCAGGGCCATGACGACGCCGATCACGGCAAGCGGTGCGACCGCGAACACCAGGAACAAGCGGTGGAAGCTCTGCAACTGAATCATGAGGACGGTAGCCATGACGAACAGCATCAGCGGAACGACGGCCACGATCGGCGACTGGCTCTTGGCACTCTCCTCGACGGCGCCGCCGATTGCCACCGAATAACCCGCCGGCAGTGCTTTACTGAACTCCGCCACCCTCGGTGCCAACTGATCCATGATTGTCTTCGGCTGGACGTTGGTGACGATACCGGCCTTCAGCGTGATCGTGGGAATCCGCGCGCGACGCCAGATGGTCGGCTGCTCGATTTCGTATCGCAGATTGGCCACGGCCCCGAGCGGCACCGATTGTCCGCCCTGTCCGGTCAACTGCAGATCGCGGAGCGTATCGATCGAGCCGCGCTCGACTGCGGTCGCGCGTCCCGTGACATTGACGAGATAGATGCTGTCGCGAACTTGTGTGATCTGGGTGCCCTCGAGCACCGAGTTCACGGCGGTGGCGATGTCTTCCGACGTCACGCCGAGCTGACGGGCCTTGTCCTGGAGCACGTCGACCTTGACGACCCGCGCAGGCTCCATCCAGTCGAACACGACGTTGCCGAGGTCGGGGTTGCTCCGGACGATGCCGGCGAGTTGCTGCGAGAGATCCCTGACCTTCGCGACGTCAGGTCCGCTCACGCGATATTGCACCGGACGCCCCACGGGCGGGCCAACCTCGAGCAACTTGACGCAGGTGTCGGTACCTGGAAACGTCTTCCTCAGATATTCCTCGAATTGCGCCTTGACGAGGTCGCGCGCCTTTATGCCGCCCTTGGTCACGACGACCTGCTGGCCAAACCAGGCATTGGCCGTCTGCACGTCGAACGACAGCACAAACCGCGGCGCGCCTGTGCCGACATAGGTCGACCAATGCTCCACGGAGCCATTGCCCTCCAGCTGTTCGCGCTCGAAGCGCGCCATCTGCGCATTGGTTTCGGCGATCGAAGCGTTCTGAGGGAGATTCCAGTCAATCACCAGTTCGCTTCGGTCCGACGAGGGAAAGAACTGCTGCTGCACGAAACTCATGCCGAACAACGCGACGAAGAACGCTGCAACCGTCACGCCCACCGTGATCCAGCGGTGATGCATGCAGACGAGCAGCAGACGGGAGAATATCTGCGCCAGCCGGCCCTTCGCCTCATGATGGCCCTTCATCTTAGCCGGCAGGATGCTGACGCCGAGCAGCGGGGTGAACAGCACCGCGACGACCCACGACACAATCAGGGAGACCGCAATCACCACGAACAGGGTGAAGGTGAACTCGCCGGCATTGCTGCTGTTCAGCCCGATCGGGATGAAGCCCGCGACCGTAACCAGCGTGCCCGTCAGCATGGGAAAGGCGGTCGACGTATAGACGTGGGTTGCCGCCTTTTCGAGGGGATCGCCGACCTCCAGCCGGGCCACCATCATTTCGACGGCAATCATGGCATCATCGACCAGAAGGCCGAGCGCGATGATCAATGCGCCAAGCGAAATTCTCTGCAATGAAATGCCGGCATAGGCCATCACTACAAAAGTAATGGCGAGAACCAGCGGGATCGCAATTGCGACGACAAGCCCGGCGCGCATGCCCAAGCTGAGAAAGCTGATGGCGAGAACGATGACCACGGCCTCGAACAGCGCCTCAGTGAAGCCCGATACCGCATGCTCGACGACGACAGGCTGATCGGCGACCAGGTGAACGCCGACGCCGATCGGCAGGTCGGCAATGACCTTTGACATCTCCTCTTTGAGCGCCTCTCCGAAGTGAAGCAGGTTTGCCCCAGACTTCATGCCGATGGCTAGTCCGATTGCGGGCTGGCCGTTGTACCTGAAGAGGGTCTTCGCCGGATCGGCATACCCGCGCGTGATGCTCGCGACGTCGGTCAGCGGAAAGAAGCGGTCGTTGATCCGGAGATTGACAGCGTTCAGGCTTGCCTCCGACGTGAACCGACCGTTCACCCGCACACTGATCCGCTCGGGCCCGTCCTGGAACACGCCCGACGGCGCGACCGCGTTCTGTCCCTGCAAGGAGGCCATGATCGAGTGGACGTCGAGGCCAAGGGCGGCGACCTTCCGGGTCGAGAATTCGAGGTAAATCACCTCGTCCTGCGTTCCCAGAATGTCGACCTTGCCCACATCCGGCACGGTCAACACCTTGGCGCGGATGCCTTCGACCTCATCGCGGAGCTGACGCTGGGTCAAGCCGTCGCTGGTGAAGGCATAGATGTTGCCAAACACGTCGCCGAAGCGATCGTTGAAGCCCGGCCCGATCACGCCTTGCGGGAATTCGCCCTTGATATCCGCGATCATGTTGCGGACGCGGACCCAGGTCGGCTTGACGTCAGCCGCCTTTGTCGTGTCGCGCAGATAGACGAACACAGTGGTCTGGCCCGCGACCGTCACGCTCTTGGTGTAGTCGAGCGACTCCAGCTCCTCGAGCTTCTTTTCGATCCGGTCGGTGACCTGGCGGGTCATCTCTTCGGGCGAGGCGCCCGGCCACTGTGCCTGGATCACCATGGTCTTGATGGTGAAGTCGGGATCTTCCTGACGACCGAGCTGAAGATAGGCAAAGAGGCCTGCTGCCATGAAGGCGATCATGAAATACCAGACGAGCGAACGGTGGCGGAGCGCCCAGTCGGAAAGGTTGAACGACGTCATGGGTTCTGATCCTGTTCGATACGGACGTGTTGTCCTGGCTTGAGGCTGTGGATTCCGGCGGTCACGATGCGCGCACCGGGATAAAGCCCATCGGCGACGCGGGCACCTGCGGGGTCCCCGGCGAGATCGACCTTGTGCAGCGAGACGGTGCTCGACGGCTGATCGACAACCCAGACGAAGTTCGCGCCACCTTTGGCGAGCACCGCCGAGGCGGGGACACGCAATGTCGGACTTTGCGTTTTGTCTAGCGTCGCGGTGACGGTCGTGCCCAATCGGAAGCTTTCGGGCGGATTGTTCAGGGCGATGCGGACTCGCCGCAGGCGCGTCACAGGGTCTGCCTGCGGGGCGATCTCGCGAACCTTGCCTTCGACCCGGGCGGCGGGGAGCAACTGCAAGGCGACGGTGAACGGCAAGCCGATTTCAAGCGGCACCGGGAAATCCTCTCCGATATCGACCACCGCCTCCCGGATGTCGGGCCTCGCAACCGTCACGACATTTTGGCCAGGAGAGACCACCTGCCCGACTTCTGCGCCCACCGCAGTGACGACGCCGGAGAAATCGGCCTTGAGCTGGGCATAACCCCGTTGCTCTATGGCCTTGATCAAGTTCGCCTGTGCGTGCGCGACCGACGCGGCGGCACCGGCTCGCGCCTGCTCGGCGTTGTCCAGTGTCTGCTTTGTAGTGGCGTCGGTTGTGATGAGGGTTCGCTGCCGCTGCTCCGTCGCCTTGGCAGTCGCCAGCAGCGCTTCGGCCTTGGTGAGCTCAGCCTTCGCCGAGCGCACCGCAAGCTCCAGAGCCATGGAATCGATGACACCGATCGTTTGTCCTTCGCTGACGAGGGCGCCAACAGAGACGGGACGCCCGGTCAGACGTCCCAGGACGCGGAACGCGAGATTGGTCTTGTACCGCGGCTCGACAACGCCAACGGCGACGACGCCGTCCGGGCGGTTCGGCTCGAGGACCGTCGACAACACGGGTCGCACAGGCTCGGGCGCTTTCGCGTCCTGCTGACATCCAGCCAGCGCGAGCGCTGATACAAACGTGCCGGCTGCAATCATGGCGCCCCTCTTCATGACGGGTCTCCCTCATATGTGACGGCCTGGCCATTGCTCAGCAGCTTGCCGCCATCGATCACGACGCGCTCGCCCGGCTTGAGTCCCGCCTTGATCAGCACTTCACGGGCTTCATAACCGCCGATCGTCACCGGCTTGAGCGCAGCTGTTTTCGTCACCGGATCGACGGTCCAAACCGCGGGCTTCGATCCGGCCGCCGCCAATGCGCTCCAGGGCAACGCGATCTGCTGCTGGGCTTTCGCTTTGACAGTTCCCACAACGGCGCTTCCAAGCGTCATCGCTGCCGGCGGATCCTGGATGGCAACCTTGACGCGGATGGTCGCGCTCTTCGCGTCAATCGCGGGTGAGACCTCCCTGACATGCCCCCTCGCCGCCACACCTGCGTCGGAGACAAGCGCCAGCGACACGCGCCTTTCGTCGAGATCGCCAAACAAGAGAGATTCGTAGATATCGAACACGGCATCCCGTTCGCCGTCCTGCGCCAGCGAGAAAACGGGTTGCGCGGCCTGGACGACCTGGCCGACTTCCAAATTGCGCGCGGTGACGACGCCTGCCGCTTCGGCGCGCAGCGCCGTATACCCAAGGGCCTCTTTCGACGTTCCGAGTTCGGCTTTTGCTGCTTCAAGCGCACCTTCTGCGGTTCGCAACCCTTCCTGCGCCTGATCGTAGACCGTCCGCGTGGTAAAACCGCTTGCGATCAGCGCATTTTGCCGTTCGAAAGTTACCTTGGCTACGCGCAGCTGAGATTCCGCGGCCAGCACCGCCGCGGTCGCGGCATCGACGTCGGCCTGCTGCTCGGAGGGATCGAGTACCGCCAGGATCTCACCAGCCTCGACGTGCGCGCCGACGTCAACATAGCGCGCGAGCACACGTCCGCTGATGCGGAATGAGAGGTTAGCCTGGAAACGGGCCTGGATTTCGCCGGTCAGCGTGACGGAGGCTTGCCGGTCGCGCGGCTGCACGATCTCCGTGCGCACCATCGCAGCGTGCGTGACGGGAGCGGCGGAATGATCATTGCAACCACTCAACGCAATTCCAACAAGCGCGACGACCAGGCCACCGGGCCCCCTCAGCTTGCATTTGCGGGCAGCTTGATCGATTTCGCTGTGGTTCGTAGCGTGATGGGTCATAGCAGGTCCATGCGGTGGCGGGGTGACATCAGCGCGCCCAGCACATCCGCCGCTGGACGGGCAGAAACGGGTTGGGCTCCGTGAGCCGGATTCGGATCCGGTCGGGTCGCAATGGGGCGGCTCTCCCGATCGTGGCAGCTCGCTCCTGTGCAAGTCGCCGAGGCATCGGGCGGGCTGACGTTTGGCCGGCGAGGCGATCGCATGATGCGACGTTTCGCCATCGCCCCGTTCGCCTGCCGCTCACGCGCTGACAGCGGAAACGAGAGAACGACGGACGTGAATTCGTCACCAAAGCCATGCTCGACACGGCCGCCGAGACCTCTGGCAAGATCATTGCTGAGCCGCAGTCCGCGCCTCGCAGCGCTCCGTGACGATCGCGATCCATTGTCCAGGACGACGCAGTTCACCAGCGCACCGATTCGTGTCAGCTTGATCTTGATTTCCCCGGTCCGCGCCTCGAAGCTCGCATGCGTCGCTGCGTTGGTGACGAGCGTGTGGACGATCAATCCGAGCTGCCGGCATCGCTCGGGTTGGAGCGGAAGAGATTCGGTTGCGAGTGCCAGCCGGATGTTCATCCGATCCAGCAACGAACGGCGCACGGCGCAGCTCATCATGCGAATGTTGGTCGCGGCGTCGATCAGCGCCTTGCCCTTGGGCACTGCCAGCGTCTGTTGCACATCGGCATAACCCTGCAGCAACTCGACGACGTCGCTGAGGGCGCGCTTGGCCTCCGCGTCCTCGACCCGGACGGCCGCGGCCGAGACCAGGTTGATTGCCGAGGCGAGCCCACCATCGATCCGGTGATTCAATTCGCGCAGCAGGATGCCCTGCTGCACTATTGGCGAACCCGGGCTGCATATACTCACGACGGTCTCCTCAGTTGCGCCGAACAGGCGGCGGTCGAACGCGCCTGTGGCGATCGACCGGTCATCCGGATCAGTCGGCGCAGGCACTGACGATCTAATTATACTATACCGTATATTTTCTTTTCATTGCATTTCCTGCCGGCACGTGTCAAGTGGAATCCAGACACGCAAAAACTCGTGGTGAGGAGATCCTGATGGCAAAGAACAAAAGCCCGAAACGCGGCAGGCCGCCCAAGAACCTGGCCGGCGACGTCCAGGCACGGATTCTCGATGCAGCCCAGCAGCTCTTTCTCGAGAAAGGCTTTCGGAGCGCCAGTATCGACGACATCTCCGAGTTGGCCCCTGCGAGCAAACCGACCATCTATGCCCACTTCCCCGGCAAGGAGGCGCTGTTCGTGGCTGTGGTGGCGCGGACCATCAACGGATTGACCGATTTCGAGGGGTTCACGCCGGCAGGCCGCACCATCCAGGAAAAGCTCGCCAATCTCGGCATCGAGATCGTGGAGAGATTTGTCGAGGACACGTTGGACCTCACGCGCGCAACGATCGCCGAGGCGCGCCGATTTCCCGAGTTGAGCCGGAATGTTCACGATGCGGCGCGCGACCGCGCGGCTGGAGCAGTTTCGCAGCTCTTGAACGAGGCGACGCAGAGGGTCGCGCGCTCAGCCAAAGGCCCCTTCAGCGCAAAGCGGAGCGTTGCGACCGCTCAAATGTTCATGGATCTCATTCTGCTTCCGATGCTGATGAGATCTCTGATGGGTGAGGAACTGAAAGATCTCAAAAAAGAGCTGCCGACGTTCCTGCACGAGCGGGTCAATTTCTTTCTCGCGGCTTGCGAGGCGGACTGGAGACCGTGAACCAGCCGAAGGCCCTGCAGCTATCCTTGCGCCACGACTTTGGGACGGATATCGGCGGCCAGGCCGATCGGCCGCCCCCACGGTCCATGACGCATGGCGCCGGCGCAGAAATCCATCATCTCGTCGAATGTGGGCAGAACGGCAGCCGCATTGATCCGCGACGGATTGAGATAGCCCTCCATTGCTTCAAGCAGGCAACAGGCCATTGCCATTGCACATCCCGGTCGTAGCTCGCCGCTCGCCTGTCCGGCAGCGATGGTCGCGCGCACAAGCCCCCGGATCTGGTCTGCGTGAGACAGGGCGACTGCCCAGTTCTCGCGTACCGCCGCGGCGACCAATTCGTGTTGCTTGGTGTCGTGCTCCAGCCGATGTTGGTGCAGCTGCGAGATCGTCCTCAAAGCAGCCGTCAGGCGCTCGAGAGCGGAGTCGCCGCGAGCCGCAAGCGTTGCAGCCGCGGACACGCGATCGAGCTGATCCGCCACGACCGTCTCTTCGATCGCCTGCCTTGAAGGAAAAAAGCGGTAAACGTTTGCGGGCGACATCGACGCCCCGCGAGCGATATCGGCGACGGTGGTCTTCCTGAAACCGATCTCGCGGTGCAATCGCATCGCTGCTTGGACGATCCGCCGACGAATGCACGACAATTCGACTTCGCGCATCCGCTCTTGCATCGCTTGCGACCTCAGTGAGATGCGATCGAATGCAATTCACGCCGGCAGGTTTCGCCGAAGTGACGCAAGGGATCCATCTCCTTCATGAGCTCTGGCAAATCGACCAGTTCGGGGTTCGGCGAAAGGTAGGTTTCGACGATCAGGCGACCTGCCCGCTCAGCGGCTTGAACCACCTCATCGCTAGAAAGAATCCTCATCCGCCCGATAAGCGCGTACAGCTTGACCAGTTGCGGAATCTCGGATCTGTCGCTGACGAGTGCCTCGGCGTAGAGACGAGAGGCTTCCTCGATGAAACTCCTATAAAGCCGCTCGCGCTTGGCGATCGACCGGGAATCATGGCGCTCGCGAAGCTTGCGGCGCCGGGTCACCCATCCTGTCACGATCGTGGAGATCGCTCCGAAAGCCGAGCCCCCGAACGCGGCAAAGGCGGGCGCATAAATCGTGTTCATGCGATCAGTCCTCATCTCTCGCGCTGCGGCGGGGCGCCGCAATAGTCCTGACCGCGCCAGTTTCCGCAGCGCGGTCGAAGACGGCCCTGCAAGCATCGCTCAGCGCTGACTCTTTTTGCCGGAGACAGGCCTCTACGTTCGTGGCGTCGGGGATGTAGCTAAGGCACAGCCGGAAGGCGTCAGGCGCGCATGCTGCCCTCTGTTCAGGAGTGCCGCGGTTCTCCTCCGCGACGGCAGTCCCGTTGCCGAACATCGCCGCCAGCATGACTACTAATGTGTACTTGAACATACAAAATCCCTTCTTCTGCCGAGGCATCGCGCTTTCGAACGGGGAACGCAGCGTCATGCTCCGATTCCCTGCCCGTCGAACTGTCTGAACACGAGCTTGTGAGTCTTCGCTCTTGACACACCCTGCGGCCCGGGATGTATATGAACTATACGGTTTAGTATATTTATTGAGCAGAGAATGTCAACCCTCTTGTGGTCGTTCGCAAAGGAAAATCCGTGGCCGGGGCTTGCGCTCGCATCCCTGAACCTGGTCGTGGCCCTGTCCCTCGTGGCCCTGAGTCTGCTGCTGGGCGTTACGATAGCGTTGCTTGCCGAGCTGCAAGCATTCGCCGGCGAGCGGTCCTGCATCGCGCCGAAAGGACTTCAGCACGGGACCCGGGCGCTGTGAGCAGAACATCCGTCTTGTCAATGCGTGCGCGCAGCTCAGTCGATACTCAAGCTCCCGTGTGGGGTTACTTTATGTGGGTCGGCGGAGCGTTGCTCGTGCTGCTCTTTGCAGCCAATTCCCTGCTGCCGGCGCCCGCGCCAAACACGCTCATCAAATCGTACTCCACGCTTCCGCCGATCCGGATCGGCTCCGAGCTGAAGGGACCGGAAGCAGTTATCATCGATACCAGCCAGCCCGGTTTCCCGCCCATTCTCCCGGATAGCAAGACTGCAGTCCCCTCGCCGCTCACCTTGGCCGATGCCGCACGACAGGCGCCCGCGTCAATATCCGAGCAAGCCGATGCGAGTGACGGTAGCCCCGCAATCCCGCCCCAGGTCCGTGAAACGTTTGCGCAGTTAGATCCGGGGGTTTCTGATCAAGCCGACTTAAGCACGAGGGCAGTCGGGCTTGCCTTGGAACCACGTCGCAATTTCGCACAGACTCGGTCCGGGAAGCGGCGGCGACCTGGTCGGCATTCGAGTTTCGATACCACACTCGAACGGTGCGCTTCGCAGAGCCAAGGTTCGTGTCGATAGGCCCGTCGTGGACCCTCGCACACCCATAAGACCACCGATCAGTTTTTCACGGATAGCCACGGGATTTACCTCATCATGTCGAAGAAGCGAATGTTAGCGATTATCGTTTTGTCCGCCACGTATGCTGCTACGGGCGCGAGAGCCAACGTCACCCACTCACCTTTGAACGCCGCAAATAGGGGCGTAGCCGCCCAAGGCGATGCCGATGAGGCGGCGATACGTCGCCTGATCGAGCAATTTCGCACGATAAAAATACCACTCAGCCAGGCGGTAGCGATCGCCGAGCATTTACATGACGGTTCGAGGACCGCGGATGTCAGCCTTGAGATCTCCGGTCCGGCCATTTATCGCGTGCGAACGGTAGGCAATGAGAGACTTTGGGAAAATGTCATAGATGCGAATACCGGAAGCGTGACAGAGAAGGAAGTTTCGTCATCGCTGAGGGAGCTCGACCGAGATCATCTTGGCAATATCATTGCCCTGAAGTCAGTGGGGCAAGAGCTGTCGGACGCCGTGCGCATCGCCGAGAAAGCTACAGAGGGAAGCGCTCTAGCCGGAGGTCTGATAAAGCAGGATGGCAAACTCAACTTCGTGGTCATCATCGCCAGTGGTGACCGCTTGAAGGAGGTCACGCTCGAACCGCCCAGAGTCGGTAAGCAAGGCGCAACTCCCCGCTAGGCGACGCAGGTCTAAACCGATGGGCCAGATCGCTGTTACCACGACCTGATGTTTCAGAGATCAGAAGAACTCGCCTTTGCCTCGGTCGCAGGTGACGGCCCTGCTTTCGTCCATCCATCGCGTCGAGCCGACGTCCACACCACGCCTCCGACCGGCTGCTCACAGTTGCGGACAATAGATTTTTCTTGACCTCCCGGTGCACACGTCGTGCACACGCCGCCCTCCATCTATTTGAAAAACTTGAACTCTAGATCCAATCCATCATGGGCGCACAACTAAATTTCCATTTATTTTCAGTCACTTATGTATCTCAGCGGTCCGGTCCTGGATAGGACATACACAGAATTCTGCGAAAAAACAGGGGAAATCCGCAAAAGAAACAAGTGGTGCGCTTCTTAGGCCGGTGAGTTGGTACAAATTTGGCTCATGCGCTCGGGCAGGACGTATCAATGAATGCATGTATCAAAATCGGGACTCGCTGAAGATCGAAGACGCGGGCCTCCAATATTGCGTTAGGATGCTAACTTTCAACATGAAGTAGAGGCGGCATGTTTCCCGATTCCACCCTCATCCGAGCGTTCGACAACCCCAAGAAGGCGTATGCCTGGGGACCCTCGAGATAGGTTGATCGCGGGATTCCCTTCCGCATTGCTGCCAGAGAGATTGGTCGCGCCGGCGCACCACAGCGCTTGGTACAGTTCTGGTACATGAAGAACCGTGTCCCTACGCAACACGCTGACATGATTCAGGAAACGCGCTCGTTTGTCCTGTCCATCATAGGCAAGTTTGAGCTAGCTCAAGCAATCGAAATCCAACGAGCCTGTTTCTTGCCGAAGGGAATGCGCCGGGGGTCGACGGCGGCGCGGCTGTCCGTGACGATCCACTTTGTGTAATCTCGCTGCACTCGACCTCTTTGGGAGGATTGCCATGAGAGCCTTCCTGCTCGCCTGCGTGGCCGCTGTCGTCGTGGCGGGATTCGGCGCCGCGGTCCTTGACCGCGTACAAGAGCCGGTCGCAGAGGCCTTTGCAACGACGGCCGTGCGGCTTTAGCGATCTCGCCCCCGGGGCAGGCGGCGTTGCTCCTACTCTGCCGCCGTGGCGGCCGGCTTCGAGCGCGCATTGGCTGCGGCGCGCGTCTCCTCCTCCAGCCACAGGCTGTGGTGCTCCTTCGCCCAATTGACATCCACGATGCCACTGCCCATCGCCTCGAAGGCGCCCTGCATGCCGATGGTGCCGATGTAGATGTGGGCCAGCATCACCGCGACGAACAACACCGCCACAATCGCGTGGACCACCGCGGCCATTTGCATTCCTTCGATGCCGGACAGGTAGAACGGGAACATCAGCTCATATCCGGTGATCGCAACGGCAGCGCCGCCGATCACGACGATCCAGTAGACCGCCTTCTGCCCGGCGTTGAAGCGATAGGCCGGCGGATGATCGTGCCCCACGATACCGCCGCCGCGCTTGATCCACTCGACATCGACCTTGTTCGGGATATTGCCGCCAAGCCACATCAGGAAGATCAGCACCACCCCGATGGTGAACGGGAAACTCAGATAGTTATGCGCGTATTTCGCCCATTGCGACCATTCGGAGAATGCTTCGTGGCCGATCAACGGCAACAACAGCGGACGGCCGAAGGTGACGTTCAGTCCGGAGATTGCCAGAATGATGAAGCAGGTCGCAGTCATCCAGTGCACGAAGCGCTCAAAGGCGCCGAAGCGCACGATCGTACGCCCAGACCTTCCGTCCTGAAGCCGGACCGTGCCGCGGATGAGATAGAAGGCGACGAGCGCCACGAGCATGCCAAGAATGGCAACTCCGCCGATCCAGCGCAGGGTGACGTTGCGAAATTCCCGCCACTCGCGCCCCGCCGGCTGCTCCAGCACGCCTGACCGCTGATCGGGAATGCTGACGCGTCCCTGGATCCGGTTGAACTCCTGCAGAAGCTGTTGCTCCTTCACCGCGCTAGCGGTCGGGTTGACCTGCTGGGCGATGGACGGCACCGACGCCGTTATCATCAACGCAAGCGCCCATGCGCCCAGTGCGAGACGGATGTATTTTGCAAGAGACGCCATGAACTCCTCCCGGTATAGGCGCGACCCCGCTTTCAGGATTCGATCGTCTCGCGATAGGCGGTTTTCCAACCCCAGGCGCCCGAGCCGTAGCCGCGCTTCACCACACGTTCCCTGTAGATCTGAGCGATGATCTCGCCATCACCGGCGAGCAACGATTTCGTGGAGCACATCTCGGCACAGAGCGGCAATTTCCCCTCGGCGAGGCGATTGGCCCCATACTTCTCGTACTCCTCCTTGCTGCCGTCGGCCTCGGGGCCGCCGGCGCAGAACGTGCACTTGTCCATCTTGCCGCGGGAGCCGAAATTGCCGATCTTCGGGTATTGCGGCGCGCCGAACGGACACGCGTAGAAGCAATAGCCACAGCCGATGCACAGATCCTTGGAATGAAGTACGACGCCATCGGCGGTGGTGTAGAAGCAGTTCACCGGGCAGACGGCCGCGCAGGGCGCATCGGTGCAGTGCATGCAGGCCATGGAGATCGATCGCTCTCCGGGCTTGCCGTCGTTGATTGTGACGACGCGGCGCCGGTTGATGCCCCAGGGCACCTCATGCTCATTCTTGCAGGCGGTGACGCAGGCATTGCACTCGATACAGCGGTCGGCGTCGCAGAGGAATTTCATCCGAGCCATGTGCGTTGCTCCTCTAGGCTGCGACGATCTGGCAAAGGGTAACCTTGGTCTCCTGCATATTGGTCGCAGGATCATAGCCGTAGGTCGTGATCGTATTGGCGCTTTCGCCAAGCACGATCGGATCGGTCCCCTTCGGGTAATTGCCGCGAAGGTCCTTGCCCGCGAGCCAACCACCGAAGTGGAAGGGCATCCAGGCAACGCCCTTCCCGACCCGTTCGGTCACCAGCGCCTTCATTCTGGCACGCGAGTTGTTTTCAGCACCGCTCACCCAGACCCAGCCGCCATCCTTGATGCCGCGATCGGCGGCATCGGCAGGGCTGATCTCGATGAACATGTCCTGCTGGAGTTCGGCGAGCCACGGATTGGTTCGCGTCTCTTCGCCGCCGCCCTCGTATTCGACGAGGCGGCCCGAGGAGAGGATGAGCGGGAATTGCTTGGCAATCCCCTTCTCCACCGCGGCCTTCTGCACGGAGAACCCGATGTTGGGCATGCGGAACTGCTTGGCATCGGGAAGCGTCGGATATTTGGCGACCAGATCAACGCGCGGCGTGTAGATCGGCTCGCGGTGAACCGGAATCGGATCCGGCAAGCCGAACGCGTTCATGCGCGCCTTGCCGTTGCCATAAGGCACGCAGCCGTGCATCAGCGCGACGCGCTGAATGCCGCCCGAAAGGTCGAGCGACCACGACACCGCGTCCGGAGTGGCCGGATTGATCCTGTTGATCGTGGCCATCTCCGCCTCCGTCAGATCCTTGTCCCAGCCGAGCTTCTTCAGGCTCGCCAGCGTGAATTCCGGATAGCCGTCCTTGATTTCCGAATCCTTCGAATAGGACCCGTCGGCGAGCAGGCTGACCTTCCGTGTCGTGCCGTCGGCCAGCTTCTCCTCGCGTTCGATGCCAAAGCGCGGCCGGAACGTTCCGCCGCCATCCATCACGCCGAGATTTGTGTTGTAGAGAAGCGGCGTGCCCGGATGCCTGACCTGCGGCGAGCCCCAGCACGGCCAAGGCAGGCCGTAATAGTCGCCGCCGACTTCCGGGTCGTCCTTCGGAGCCCGCATCGTCAGCATGTCGAACTTCGCCTGGTTCTTCATATGGGCCTTGAGACGCTCGGGCGATTGCCCGCAATAACCGGTCGACCAGCTGCCGCGATTCATTTCGCGCAGGATGTCCTCGGCCTCGGGCAGATTGTTCTCGACTTTGATGTTCTTGAACATCTTGTCGGCAAAGCCGAACTTCTTTGCCAGCAGATAGGTGATCTCGAGGTCGTCCTTGGATTCGAAGATCGGCTTCACGATCTGCTCGCCCCACTGCAGCGAGCGGTTCGAGGCGACACGGGACCCCTTGCACTCGAATTGGGTGGCGACCGGGAGAAGGTAGAGACCGTCCTTGCGCCCGGCCTCCACCGCGAGCGAGGTCCAGGTGGTCGGATGCGGGTCGGCGATGACAAGCAGGTCGAGCGCCTTCAGACCCTTCAGGGATTCCGGAATGCGGGTGATGCTGTTAGACGCGTGTCCCTGCACGAACACCGCCCGCACATTGTCTTTCTGGGCGACCTGGTCTTTCGGCAGCGTCACCGCCTCGAACCAGCGCGTTAGCGGGATGCCGGGCGCTTCCATGATCTGCTTGGAGTCGAAGCGCGACTTCAGGAAGTCATAGTCGACCTCCCAAACGCGCGACCAGTGCTTCCACGCGCCCTCGGCGAGCCCGTAGTAGAACGGCAGCGTGACGATATCGAGTCCGACGTCGGTTGCTCCCTGAACGTTGTCATGGCCGCGGAAGATGTTGGCGCCCATGCCCGGACCGCCAACATTTCCGGTCATCAGGAGCAGGATGCAACTCGCCCGCACGTTGGCGGTGCCGACCGTCTTCTGAGTCTGCCCCATGGCCCAGATCAGCGTCGACGGCTTTTCCGTTGCGAACATCTTCGCGACACGCTTGAGCTGTTCACCGGGAATGCCGGTAACGCGCTCGACCTCCTCCGGATTCCATTTTTCGACCTCCTTGCGAAGATCGTCGAAACCATAGACGCGCTGCCGGATGAATTCCTTGTCCTCCCAGCCGTTCTGCAGGATGTGCCACATCATACCGTAGAGCACCGGAATGTCGGTGCCTGGCCGCATGCGGACATACTCAGTCGCGTGCGCCGCGGTTCGCGTCAGGCGCGGGTCGATGACGATAAAGTTGGCCTTTTGCAGCTCCTTGCCCTCGAGCAGGTGCTGCAACGACACCGGATGCGCCTCGGCCGGATTGCCGCCCATGATCATCTGGGTCTTGGCATTGCGGATGTCGTTGAAGCTGTTGGTCATCGCGCCGTAACCCCAGGTGTTCGCCACACCGGTGACGGTCGTCGAATGGCAGATGCGCGCCTGATGGTCGGTGTTGTTGGTGCCCCAGAACGCGCCAAGCTTGCGGAATAGGTAGGAACCCTCGTTGGTCATCTTGGCCGATCCGAGCCAATAGACGGAATCGGGACCCGACTTCTCGCGCACGTCCAGGAGCTTGTCGCCGATCTCATTGATCGCGGCCTCCCAGGAGACCCGGGTCCACTGCCCGCCCACCAGCTTCATCGGATAGCGCAGCCGCCGCTCGCTGTGCACGAGTTCGCGCACCGAGGCGCCCTTGGCACAATGCGATCCGCGATTGATCGGGGAATCCCAGGTCGGCTCCTGGCCGATCCATACATCGTTCAGCACTTCAGCGGTCACGGTGCATCCAACCGAGCAATGCGTACAGATGCTCTTGCGCGCCGTCACTCCCGCGGTCAGCGGCCCGGCGGCGGCAGCCTCCGCCTCGCGAACGCCACCGAGGGGCAGCGTGTTGAGCGCAGCGAGCGCACCGCCGGCCAGACCGGACCGACGCAGGAACGTGCGGCGGTCGAGGCCGCCGGTTTGCCCGGACAGGAGGGCCGCGACGGATCCATGTCGGTCGGAATCGGAACGCTGTGTTCTCCTGATCAGCATGGCCGCCTCCCTCACCGTGGATAGCGATTGACGCGATAGTACGCCTTCACGTGGTCGGTTTCCTTGTAGCGGGCCTTGCGCTTCTCAGCTTCGGTCTCGCTGTCGGCTTGCGCCGGCGCGATTAAGGGGGTTGCCAGCGCGGCGCCTGCACCAACCGTGCCGATTCCGACCTTGCGAAGGAAGTCGCGGCGGCCTGCCGTCATTTTCTTCTCATCGCTCATTGCACCTCTCCTGGACCGGGCAGCCGGTCAATTGGCGAACTTGAAGGCCTCTGTTTCAATCTCCAAAAACACGCATCCCAGCGTCCCGACCGCTCGATAGAACTTGGCGCGTTCGGCCTTCGCCATGTCAGCGAACAAACGTCCGATCCAGCGCGAAACATGCTTTTCGAAGAAAGCGCGCTGTGCTGCGACCGACGCCGGGAAACGACCAGCCACAAGGCCCGCCATGATCTCGCATAGCGTCGCCGCATGGTCCTCGGGTTCCGGATTGCTCTCCACCCGCTCGATGCCAAGCGCGGCCAGATCGTCACGAAGCCGCGACAGCGGGCGCTCATTGAGGAAGCCGGTCAGATAGTAGGACGCGTAGGGCAGCAGCTCGCCGCGCCCAACGCCAACGAACAGGTCAAAATATTCGCGCTCGACCTCGGTTGCGACCGCGATCGAAGCGGCCTCCGCAAGAGCGGAGTGGGCGCGACCAAGCGGCGTCACATCGCCGTTCAGTCGCGCGATCTGCTCGAGGAAGTCTTGCGACGGCGCCGACGACAGCAGGGTCGCAAGCAGTGCGTATTCCTGCGCGCGTCCGGCTTCGATCGGATCGAGCATGTCCGATATCGCAAGCTCGCTATAGAGATCGGGACGAAGAATTTTTCGCGAGATGCCCGTTGCGATTTCGACAGCGATCACGCGTTGCGCAGGCACCCGGTTCCAGTTCGACACCGAGGGCTGGGCAATACCGATTTTCCGGGCTAGCTGGGCTACACCGCCCGCAGCATCGATGGCACTTTCAAGGCCCGCATCGCGCACGCCGCCCTCCCATCCTCGGGGCCAAGCGCTTGATTGCGTTTGCTTAACAAAGACTATTCGGGAGCTGGGAAGCGGTCAATCGATGCGCATAGCCTACGGCTATAGCATTTGGTCGCAGCCTATCGGGGTAGCGCGCCACCATGTGCGCGCCGCCGAACGGCAGTCTCGTCGCCCGGGCCTAGCAGTTGCGGTGCAGCAGAGCTTGAGGGCAATTCTACGGTTGCGGACTCATCGGACAGCGGGAGATCCGGGCGCGCCTTTAGCGGATTTGATGCTTGCGCCAAATCGTCGACCGCAGCGACGGCCGGTCGCGTGGCGTCTTCGACAGCCCCTTCGATCGGGTTGGTCGCGTTCTCGGCGGCCTGCACGAGGTCCCCGACAACACGGCGGACGAGTGCGTCAACCTGCTCGGCCGAATAGTCCAGCGGACCGAAGCCAGGCATGGCGGTCGGGTCGTTGAAGTCCCAGGCGTTTTCCGCCAGCCCCGTGAAATCGCGAATGGCAGGATCGGCGCTCCAGGCGCGGCGAAGCGCGGCACGGCTCAATTCCTGAGGAATGCCCTTGCGAAGGAAGGCCGAGACGTCGGTCGCGGCATCAATCGATTCAATCGACGGCAGGCTCGACAAGTCCAACTCGGTCGGACAGGGCTCCGCCACGTCAGGGCCGGCCGCCGCCGGCGGATTCGCCTCGGCGGGTTGTTCGGGCCTTGGTTCGGCGTGGCCGTCCCTCGCGGCCTGCTTGCGTCGCGACCAGCGCGCCAGAAAGTCGTCTTCGCTCATTCGTGCTCACCTTCATGGCGCCGTTGCGCCAGCGCTTCCGGATCGGCGCGGCTCCGCTCGCGCTTGAAGAACTCCTTCTCGACGTGGTGCTCGGCGATGAAATCTTCAATCGCCTGGCGCAGCACCTCAGGCATCGGCACCGCTTCGACGAGATTGGCACCGGCCCCCGTGAACGCTTCCCCTTCGGCGGGATCGGCCGTGACCGCGGAAAGGAGGTAGGACGAGGCTTTCTCGGCAGGGCTCAACACGATCCAGATGCTTGGCGCGCCGGAGGTGAGATTGTCGCGGTAGCGATCGGTTTCCGAGCGGTAGAGATCGACTGTCGCACTGCCGGCGTAAAACAGCGTCACTCCATCCTGCTCGCGGATCACCGTCCACGGCGTCATCTCCGGCTCGTCCGGCAGCACCCCGACGCCGCGCCAGACGACGTCGATCCACGGAGAATCCGCTCTGCGGCGCTCGACGACGACGCCGACGGAGATACGGACCAGCGGCTCGACGACGGGGCTCACGTCACGGCCTCCAGATGCTCGATTGGCAACCCCGTTAGCAAGTTCTGGGGTTTCATCCGGACGACCTGATCGGACGTCATTGCGAGGATCAGATAGGCCGGCATGCGCCCCGCGGCGTCAACGATCAGGCCGGGATCCGCAAAGCTCAGCCGAAACAGCGCCAGCACGCGCCCCGCGGTGCGGTCGTCGAGGGATTCACCCTGCCAAAGCCGGTCACCGATGCGGGTCGCCTCGGAATCCAGGCCCACATACCAGGTTAGTTCCGCGTTGCGCAGTTCGGCCAGCGGCTCGATCGTCACAGCGATCCCGAGCAGATGCAAGATCCAGCGCCGCATCGCGCCGGCCAGCGCGACCTGCCCCCGCCCTCGGCCGGTCAGATCAAGCGCCATATCGAACTGGTCACTGCGTTGCCAATAGCCGTCGGCGTTCTCCTCGCTGAGAACGTCGAGTTGGGTGTCGTTCGTCGCGCCCAGCATGGACATCAGCGACAGCACCGGCGTCGGGCTACGCCCGCCAAGGATTTCATCGTCGCCCACGAGCAGCAAATGCTCGTGCGGCAGGACCCGCTGCGGCCGGAAGAACAACTCGGCCGCGCGCAGCTGAAACGGATCCTCGCAGCGATCAAGCGCATTGCGCAGGATCACATGCACCAACTGGTTCATGAACAGCGGCGGCAGATTGACTGAGCCTGAACGAACCGTCGCGAGATAGGCCGCCTCCAGCGTCGGATGGCGCAGCAGGAGGTCACGAAATGCCAGCACGAACTGCCAGTTTTCCTGCGCGTCGGCATCGCCGATCGCGGCCACCTCCGCGTCTCCGACCGGGAGGCGCGGATCGGCCAGCAATTGCCGGTGCAAGCGACGCTCGACCGCGCACGCGTTATCCGGCGGCATCAGCTCGGGGCGCGCGAAATACGCCTTCAGGTATTCATCGGTGACAACGAGCGCGCCGCTCGCATTGCGGTCGAGCAGATGGTGGCCGCAGGCGATCCAGAAATCCTTCATTTCTCTGGCTCCTTGGTCATCTCGGCAAGATTAAGATCGCCGCCTCGTTCGACGTCATCCTCCACTTCCATGAACGAGAACGCCTTGCCGTGCCTCTGCCCCTCGCGCAGCCGCAAGCTTCGGAAGGACTCGCGAACCTCGCCATCGCGCACCGAGCGGTGGACTGCAATCAGCGTGCTAACCGGATGGGCACAGAGCGATTGCGCAAAGGCAACCTCCTCTTCTGCCGCCCCGCGCGCGGTTGCAAGATCCGGCGCACCGAACCGTTCGACCAGCCGCTTCGCAAGGAGTTCCACCAGCGCGCGGCGATCGTCGGCGGTCGCTGGAACGATCTGCGTCAGCGTCGACCAACCCCAGGATTGCACTCCGAGAAAACCGCCGCGGAACGCGGAACGCTCCTTACCGTCCAGTTGCGTCAAATCTCGATCAAAGAAGCGGAACGCGCCCGGCACCGCCCATTCGCCGGGCTCCGCCGGCACGTCGAATACGAACGTGTCGGACGGATCGAGCGCAACGGTGCGCAAGAGCTTCACAGGCGCGGCCCTCCGAGCTTCGGATCGAGCCACGAGGACGATCGGAGGGATTTCCTCAAATCGCGCCGCTCGGTTCGATCTGCTCCGACCCGGCGCACCAGAAGATCGCCGTTGTCAGCGATCGCGCGAGAGGTCTGCGGTTCGTCCGTCAGCCGGTTCAGGAATTCACGGGCGACTGCGTCAAAACCGTCGACTTGCCAGGTTTCGGTCGCGAGCATCAGATGCCGCGCAAAGCTTTCAGTGATCTGAACCGCGCCGGCCTCGCCAAAGCCCTCCTGGTCGAGCGCCGAAGCGAGTGGGTGGACGGCCGCGTCCGCCTCGGTCATCGCAACCGTCCGGATCATGGCACCGAACACCAACCAACGCGGCGGCTCATCCTCTTTCGCAGACGATGGCCAGCCAAGCCGGCCACCACCGACGAGCCCGCCGTCGACACGGACCGCATCCGGCCAGTCGATGGCGACCTGCTTGTTCGGCGGTGCGTAGGCGCGCAAGGCATCGGTCAATGCCACCATGGCGGCATAGAAGGCGCGGCGCGCGGTGCACAAGGGCTCGCCGGGTTCGAGTACGACGGCGAACTCAGCAAGATCGAAGCGCCCCACATAGGTCAGTGTACCTGCCCCGCTTTCCTCCGCGATGCCGATGGCATGGGCGAAGGCATCGCGCGTCTCGCGCAGCCTCACCAGCGTGAACGGCGGAGGCAGGTCAACGGGCTCCAAGATCGATGAGCACGTGCGGACGGTCGGCGACAGACGGACCTCCAGCTTCCATTTCTTCCCGTGGGATAATAGCTTATCCGAGCAAAGGGGACGGCGCGAGTCCGCCCCTCGTTCTCCGACCGCTTTGGGAGGTGAATAGGCGCATATGCCGGATTCGCCGAAGACGATCCTGATCTGCTCGTGCGAAGACACGATGTGTCTCGACACCGCAACGATCAAGCGAGGATGTCGCAACAGCGAGATCGCCGAATTCCGACAGCTGTGTCGAGCCGAGCTGGATCGGTTTCGCGATGCAGCGAAGGTCGCGGCGCCAATGATCATTTGCTGCACCCAGGAGGCGCCGCTGTTTGCCGATGCGATGGAGGGCCGCTCGGAAAGAACGGAGTTCGTCAACATCCGGGAGACCGCAGGGTGGTCCCTGGCAGGACGACAGGCGGGGCCGAAAATGGCAGGGCTGCTCGCTGCAGCGTCCGAGCCCGCGCCGCCCTACCCGTTTGTCACCTTGTCGAGCGAGGGCGTGATCCTGATCTATGGCCGCGACGACGTCGCGGTTGAAGCGGGCCAACTGCTGGCAGATCACCTCGACGTAACGGTCATGATCACGAGGCCAGCGCAGATTGCACCGCCGGCGACAACGTCGTTCCCGATCGTCAGGGGAACGATTCGCAACGCCAAGGGACATTTGGGCGCCTTCGAGCTTGTGATCGACGACTATGCCGCGCCTCGCCCCTCCTCGCGCGACACGCTGCTGTTCGAGGGGCCGCGCAACGGCCTGACGTCGCGCTGCGACCTCGTCCTGGATCTTTCCGGCGGGACGCCGCTATTTCCCGCGCATGACCTGCGCGAAGGCTATCTCCGCGCCGACCCGGGCGATCCGCCCGCGATGCTGCGCGCGGTACTCAAGGCGCGCGATCTCGTCGGCAGCTTCGACAAGCCGCAATACGTCAACTTCACCGCAGAGCTCTGCGTGCATTCGCGGTCGAAGCTGACCGGTTGTCATCGCTGCCTTGATCTTTGCCCGTCCGGGGCGATCACGCCGGATGGCGATCACGTCAGGATCAATGCGGAGGTCTGCGCCGGATGCGGCCAATGCGCCGCCGCCTGTCCGACCGGCGCGGCAACCTATGCCCTGCCGCCGGCCGACGCGCTGTTGCACAAATTGCGTGCGATGCTTTTGTCCTATCACGCGGCCGGCGGCGCCAATGCCGTCGTGCTGTTTCACGATGGCCAGCACGGCACTGCGCTGATCGATGCGCTCGCCCGTCATGGCGACGGGCTTCCGGCCAGCGTGCTGCCGCTCGCGGTGAACGAGGTGACGCAGGTTGGACTCGAGGCCGTCGTCGCTTCCTTCACCTATGCTGCGGCCGGGATACGCTTCCTGCTTCGCGCAAAGCCGCGGCATGACGTCGCCGGCCTCTTCAAGACGATCGCGATGGCCGATGCGATTATCTCCGGACTTGGGTTGAAAGGATGTAGGGTCGAAGCAATCGAAACCGACGATCCCGACGCACTCGGCAAGGCGCTCTGGTCAATCGAGCCGGCGCCGACCGTCGAGCATCCCGCGAGCTTCCGGTCCGTCGGCAAACAGCGCGAGTTGCTTCGCCTCGCGCTTCACGAGTTGCACCGCCTGGCGCCTTCGCCGGTCGACGTCATCGCGCTGCCTGAAGGCGCACCACTCGGCGCGATCAGCGTCAATGTGGAGGGATGCACCTTATGTCTGTCGTGCGTATCGGTTTGCCCGACCGGTGCACTGCGCGACGATCCCGAACGTCCTGTGCTCAAATTCGTCGAAGATGCCTGCGTGCAATGCGGATTGTGCCAGAGCACCTGCCCGGAAAAGGTGATCACGCTCAGACCGCAGATCGACTTCCGTGCCGCCAGGGCTCCCGCGACGATCATCAAGGAGGAAGAGCCGGCGCTTTGCATCCGCTGCAGCAAGCCGTTTGGCGTGAAGAGCACGATTGAGAAGATCGCAGCGAAACTCGAGGGCCGGCACTGGATGTATCCCGCCGGCGACAAGCGGCTCGATACGGTCCGAATGTGCGCGGATTGCCGCGTGATCACCATGAGCGAGCAGCAGTTCGACCCGTTTGCCGGCGTGCCACAACGCGCGGCGCCTCGCACGACAGACGATTATCTGCGCGAACGGGAAACCAAAAACTAGAACCAATTGGGACCAGCACATTTGGGAAGGCGCACCATGTCTCATCTCACCAAAGCTCATTTTGCGTTCATTGCCGTTGGAGTTGCCCTTGGCGCAGCGATGATCCCGGCGCCCGTCGAAGCCGCGCGCCTGTCGAACGCCGACAAGGTCGCCCTGAAACAGGCGATCGTTGCCTGCAAGGCGGAGGCGAAGGGCAGGAAGGTCAAATGGCTCGCGCGCCGGAAATACGTGAACAATTGCGTCTCCGAGGCCCTGAAGCAACATCCAAACGTCGACATTGTTCGCTTGATCAAGGAGCATCCAAACCTAACGAACCTCCCGGTAGAGAAATGGCCCGGCTTCTAACCACATAAAGCTGCGTAACGGCCCGCTATCGTCGCCTCAACGTCGCACGCCCCAGGAAATCCGTGAGCGCCTTGCGGTCCTCGACCGACCCGATCCGCTGCTCCGGCATTTTTGTACCCGGCGTATAGGTATTCGGACCGAGCTCGAAGAGCCTTGCCACCGTTTCGGGAGCCCAGACGATATCCATTTTCGTCAGCGCGTCGGAGAAGCGATATCCCGGCAACGACGCAATCCTGCGACCATACAAGCCATCGAGCGTGGGGCCGGCGCGCTGCGGCTCCTCCGCGGACAGCGTGTGACACGCAACACACGCCTTAAATACCTCGGCGCCACGATCTCCGGCATAGGCTGCCAGGGGATCGCTTTGCGCAGCCTGTGGCGACGAGCCGACGGGATCGCCCGTCTGCGCGTTCCAGCGCCGGATCTTGCCGTCCGCGCCGCCCGTCAGCAACGTTGCAGTGTCGGGCAGGAATGCCACCGCCCAAACCGGCGCTCCCTGAGTGGCGAGCGATTGCACGATGCTCCGCGCCTTCCGGTCGATGACGGAAATTCTTCCGCCAATTTCCGATGCCGCGATCAACGTGCCGTCCGTGGACATCGCCAACGCGACGATCGGGGTCGACCCGGCTAGAATCTCGCCGGTCTCATGCCCGCTCGGCGTCAGAAACCGTACTTTTCCGTCGCCTCCGCCCGTTATGATCTCGCCGTCGGGCGCGACTGCCACGGCGTTGAGAGGCGACGGAAGCAGGGCGACATCCGGCGTTGCCGCCACCATCGGCCAGATCCTCAACTCGCGGTCGTAACCGACGCTGACCAGCGATCGTCCGTCCGCAGCAAAGGCAACTCCGTTCACGTTCTGCGTATGCCCTTTCAGTATCTGCGACGGGCCGCCGATGAGTGACCAGACGCCAACCGTATGGTCCCACGATGCCGTAGCGAGCTTGGTTCCGTCCGGCGAGACGGCGAGCGAAACGATTGGCGCGTGATGACCCTCGAAGACCTGATCCGGCTGCTCCCGTCCGGGTGTCCAGATCGCGATCAGCGCGTCGGCTCCGGCTGTCGCCATTCGTCCATCTTTCAGGAACGCGACCGCATTCACGGCATCGGAGTGAAAGCGAAGGGCTTGCTCCGCGGATTCGGTCTTGAGTGACCATCGAATTGCTGATGTATCGAAGCCGCCTGACAGAGCACTGTTGCCATCGCTCGAGATCGCGATCGCCCGAACGGGCCCGCCATGACCCGCGAGTTGACCTTGCGCCGGCGTTGAATCAAATGCCCATAGGGCGGCAACGACGCACAGATTTGAGAGCCAATTCATCGGCGGCTTCACGGGTCGGCTCCGGCACGTCGCCGTTGCCTTGCAGGATAGCATGCACGCGCTTGACCCGGGTCAACGACGAGGGCCGTGGTTGGGTTTCCATGCTGCGCCGCAGGATTGGAACGGCCTCCGCTACTCAATGCCGCAATGGCGTCTGATCGGCTTGAACCGAGGGTCGTCGGCTCCTATGCTGACCCCGAAGCGTCAAGGATGACGGCATGCAAATACGATCCAAAACGTATCTGCATTTCATTTCGCTGTGGCGATCACTTCGCAATTCGATTTCGCCACACGATGGCGACGTGCCCCGTGAGACGTCACCATCGCTCATTTTCGTCGCAGTCGTGCTGACGCCTCTCTTGGCCATCTTGGAGGTTGATCTTCATCGAGGTGAGTTGGAATCGCTTGGCCTGCTCCGAAACCACGATTCTCCTCCAGCCGCCTTCCTAGGCCCGTAGCGTTCGTCGCCCGGCCAGGTTTCCACCTGGCGCGCGCCTCAGCGTTGATCCTGGCTGCGGGTCGCTTCGGCCGACAGGTGGTCGTCTAGCGCGTCGTCTCTCTCGGAAAGACCAGGGACCGGTCGTCAAAGTCCTCGGCCGGCAACTTGGCTGCGCTGCGAGCGCCTTGCAGTTCTTGCATCGAACCGCTTGCCAAATCGGCCCGACCGACCGCCGAGACCGAGTGTGATCGCGGGATACCGAGCACTGCGGTAAGAAGCGCAAAAGCGGTGATGACGGCTACCATCAGACCCTTCATGCGAAATCTCCGTTCGGTTGGAGCTGTCCCCGAAGAAGTTTTGCAGAGATCTGATTAGTGCTGACCGCAGCGTCGCGATGTGAACCGCCTCACATGCCCTTGAAATTTTCCCGGAAGCGCCTTTCGGGTTCCGCACGGTTAAAGTCGACGGCAAATGGCCTCGGACGCCAGGACGCGGTCGACAAGAACGATGCTCAAATTGCCGGCGCCTTACACGGCCCGGTTCATGCGCGACTTCAGAGCCGGCACCGTTGGGAGTGCCGGCTCTGACATGCACATGCCCGTTGATTACGCCGGAAACGGTCCGGATGGGCCACCCGTCGGAAAGGTAGGTTTGGTGCTCGTCGGAAGCCATGGACCACGGCCGATCGTCGGAGAAACATAGATGATCCCTCCATGACCGTCGGAAACCGGAATTCCGAAGCAACCGCCGGTCACGGATTCACATTCCTCATCGGACAGCGGACGGACCGTCTGATGCTGATACTGGTATGCACTCATCGCAATCTCCATCATCTCGATCGGCATCTCAGATTCCTTGTCAACCGTTCGAGACAGGAAAGCTGTTCGGTTCCACTCAACCATACGCCCGGCTCGTGGGCTGGCAACTCGTTCCTTCTCAGCGTTCTTCACCGATGTGTTGAACGGCACCTCCTCCCCCGGGTCTGGGGCAGTTCAAATTAATACGGAGGACAAGTCATGAGGACCGCGTTGCTCACAGCGACCGCGCTGGTCGCCTTGTCGTCTCTGGTCGTCGCGCAAAATCAGATCGACGCCACAGAGGCAACCCCCAAAGCGAAGCCAATCAATCCCAACACCGTTGATCCCCGCAAAGGCCAAGGACGGCCTGCACTATGATGTGCTTTGCCGAGTATCGTCAGCGGGTATATGCATCACGGAACCGCCAACATATCCGCCATATAGGCCAAGAACCTGACTCAACTATCCGCACCTAGATGGCAGAGGCCGCCTCAGCTGGCGCTCTTTCTTTTACAATATCGCTTATTGGCCCATCGCGTCAGTTGGCGCACTGCAGCGACATTTCCGGAGTCGATGGTAGACCGGAAGTCACCGACCAAAGGGAACCGACGAGATTGACCGTGCGCCCCGAGGGCGCGAACTCCCAGTCTCACCCGGATAATTGTCGATTGGTCCGGAAGCTGGCAGGCGGCTCGGCCGGGTAACTGGCTGGGTCGGAGCCCTGCGACAAAGGGGCCTTGGTCTGCTGAGCGATCCGAATGGGCCGTAACAAAGTGAAGCCCGGGCAGGCCTCGAAAGTTCTAATGCGGATGCCGACCCTCCGGTCATTTGGGGAAGGCCGCACATGTGGGGAAGCAATCGACACGCTCAAATAAGAATCTCCAGCTGAGTGGCACTGGCTACGACTTCTGCCATTCCAACCTGCCCCGCACGCTTGCCACTGGATTCAAGGCGGTTGAGCATCATATCCATGACGTGCTCAACGTCTTCACGTGCACGTTGCCTTGTCCGTTGCTCCGCCAGTTCTTGCCCCGGGAGCTCGCTCATTTTGGCGACTGCAATTCGACGTTGTAATGCGCGTAGATCCGCGCGAGGGTGCCGTTGGCGAGCAATGCTTCAAGGGCTGCGTCGAGTCCCTGCCTGAGCTGCTCGTCTGGGCTGATCATCCCAACAGCGACATTCCAGTTCAGGTCGGGATCGTCCTCGAAAGCAGGAATACGGCGCACGTGCGCATCGGGATGAACTTGGTTGAACCAACCAACTGCAGCGGGCGTAACCGCCGCGGCGTCGATCTCGTTCTTAGCAAGCGCGTCCATGATTTCATCCTCGAAGACAAACGGTGAGGTTTGGACGCCTCGCTTACTGAGTGTCATGGAGGCGATCGAGCCGACCTGTACCCCGACACGCTGGCCCGGCCTCAAATCTGCGAGTGAGGCTGCGCTGGAGTTTGCACCGACCGCCAACGCGACACCACTGCGCTGATAGGGTCGCGACATGCGCAACCCCACCTCCGCCAACGCCGCCCGATCCGCGATCGCATCAAGGACGATGTCGCACTCGGCGCGGCGGTACTGAAAGCTAGTGACGACCCACCGTTGTTCCAGCGAGACCCCGAGCTGGTTTGCCAACGCCTTGGCGATTTCGACCTGAAATCCAGGATTGGCATCGCGCCTGCTGGCAAACGGTAGTGCGTTTGGGTGCGCGCAAAGCGTCAGGGCGCCGCGCTCAAGAATTGCCTCCAGCGAGCGCGCTGAAGCAGCAGTCGCGCCGAACAGCATCAGCAAGATCACCAGAGTGATACGTCGCATCTCGGGCTTCACTCCTCGATGCTCCGGATATAGGCCAATATTGCCATGATCTGGCTCTCTGAAAAAGCGCCTCCAAACGCAGGCATCGCGCCGGGCTTACCCTTCTTGATCCGCTCCACGATAAACTCGTCGCTGCGTGTCGTGCCCGCGAGCTTCGGCCCTTTGCCGGCGGCGCGGCCGCCGTTTTCGTGACAGAAGCCACACGAGGTGGCGAACATCGTCCCGCCCTCGATGTCGCTCTCCTTCGCCGATTGATCCTGATGGGGAGCCTGGCTCTGCTGTGCGTGGAGGTCGCGCGACGATGACAGCGCAATGCCAGCGATGAGAGTAATCGACTTCAACATGGGCATCTGGACTGCAGAGGCAGGGCGCGACCACACCCTGCCTCTTCCCACCATTAATTATTGCTGCAACGTAAAGACAACGAGCGCACCGGCATCCTTCGGCATGCTCGTATAAGGTTCGCCGAAGAGAGCTGGGAATTCGTCCGCCACCATGCCGCCCCATCCAGCCGGTACCGCGATGTATTGTTTGCCGCCGGCGCTGTAGCTGATGATGCCGCCATTGTGGCCGACGCCATTGTAATGCGACCACAGCTCCTGGCCGGTCTCCGCATTGTAGGCGCGCAACACACCGCGCGAGTCCGGTACGAACACTAGATTGCCGGCTGTTGCAAGCACACTCGCAAGCGGCGGCTCGTCGAAATTGACCTCCCATTTCTTGGCGCCGGTCACGGGATCACGAGCATCAAGATGTCCACGCGCCGGTCCGTCCGGCGGCGGAACGAGCTTGAAATTCGCACCGATATTGAGCTGCGCCATCGGCTCGGTGATTGGCGTGGTCTTCACTACGTCCACATCCATGCACCATTCCTGCGCGATCTTGTACCACAGGCCGGTCTTCGGGCTGTAGGCGCCTGCGTTCCAGCTCACGCCGCCGGCGATTGCCGGACAGAGTGGCTCGCTTGCTTTGCCAAGTGAAAGATCGCGCCGACCGATCAGCTCGCCTGTCTTGGGGTCGATGTCCTTGACGAAGTTGATGTTCTTCGCGATCCGCCAGACGTTCTGCACCTTCGCATCGGCGCGATCGTAGACGAAGACGAATCCGCCCTTGTTCGGATGCACGACGAGCTTGCGGCCGTCGCGGTCGATCATCAGGAACTCCCCGACCGCCGAGTCGAAGTCCCATGCGTCGTGTGGCAGCTCCTGGTGGTAGAACTTCAGTTTGCCGGTATCGGGATCAAGCGCGATGACTGATGTCGTGTAGAGGTTGGTGCCTGGCCGTGGCCCGCTTTTCTGCCAGTCCGCGCCCGACCAGTCGTAAAGCGGTGCCGGGTTCGCTGTTCCCCACCAGATGGTGTTGGTTTCAGGATCGTAGGTGCCCGGCATCCATGCGCCTCCGCCGCCGGTACGCCAGGATTCGTTGCCCCAGCTCGCCTTGGCTTCCTCGGTGCCGGCGACCGTGAGGAATTCCCATTTCTTCTTGCCCGTCTTGATATCGACGCCGAAAAGCGGACCGCGCGAAGTCCACTCGCCGCCCTGGCTGCCGATGATGACGGTGTCTCTCACCACCAGCGGCGCGCCCGTGAAGCCGACGGTGAGCTTCTTGGAATCGACGAGGTGCGTGTTCCACACCTCCTTGCCGGTTTTCATGTCGAGCCCAATCAGATGCCCGTCGACGGTACCGACGAAAACCTTGCCATCGCCAAGCGCGACGCCGCGATTGTATGGCGAGTGCGTCTGCATCGACACGAGCTCCTCGTCGAGCTGCGGGAAGTACGACCAGATCATCTTGCCGGTCGCACCGTCGAGTGCGTAGACGCGACTGTAGGAGCCCGAATAATACAGCACGCCGTCAGCGACGAGCGGCATCGTCTGCAGGCCGCGCGTTGAGCGGCCGGGCATATGGATCCACGCGACTTCAAGGTTCTTCACGTTGTTCGCGTTGATCTGATCAAGTCCGCTGTAGTGATACGATTTGTAGCCGCCGTGATAGGTCAGCCAATCGCTTGGGTTCTGCTCGGCCGCCTCGATGCGAGCGGGATTGATCTCTGACGGCGCGATGGCCCAAGCCAGTGGTGCAACAGCCATCGCGGCCAGTGCGGCAACACAGGTAAGGTGCCTTGTACTGACGGTCATTGTTTTCCCTCCCTTATTGTATCGCGGGAACTACATCCAACATGGAGTCTGCTGCGGCAAGCTGCCTCATCCGTACAGCTCGACTCCTGACCTCGGCGAGGGGTTTAGACACCAGACGGTGATCGCTGCGGCCGAGTGGATTGCGTTCAGCAGCGCCGTAGCATCACGATGAATTCAATGCTCAAAGTAGTACAAGCGCAAGCGACGTGTTTTGGCAGCCACACTGTCCCAATACCCATGTGAGCCGACACATCGCCATCGCCGGGGTACCGGAACGATGCGCGGCCACCCCGACGAGGTGACTCGGATGCGCAGCTCAATAAGGCGCTGAAGTTCGGATCGCGAAGCGGTTCGTGGTCAACGGCGAGGCCGTGGTGTGCGCAGACTGCGATGAAGCGCTGAAGATCAACGCATTGGTGATGTCGCCGGGCCTTCTGTGGCCGAACCGCCCGCTTTATGCCGGATTGTGGTATAGTTTCCTTCCAACAAAAAATGGGAGGAAACCGTGGCAAGTGCAATGACCTCTCCTCACAAGCAAATCCTCAACCGCCGCAACATCGTCAAAGGCGCTGCGGCGCTGGCCGCGACGGCGGTGAGCCTCAAAGCGGCCTCTGCGGCGACCGTGACGCCGTTGGGCCAAACGGGCGCTCCAACAACGGCGAGCGAGCCGTTACCGTTGGGGCCGCTGCCCGGCGGCCGCTATCCGGACTCCCATCTGGAATCTGCCAAGAAGGGGCCACCATCGTTCGGGCCCCCCGATTTCCCAGCCTTCGCCGGCACTATGGCGGTTGAGCGCGTCGCAACCGGGTTCCGCTGGGCCGAGGGCCCGGTCTACTTCGCGGCCGGGCGTTACGTGTTGTTCAGCGACATTCCCAACAACCGCATCATGCGCTTCTGCGAGGACGATGGTCACGTCAGCGTCTATCGCCAGCCTTCGATGAACTCGAATGGCAACACCATTGATCGGGAAGGACGCCTGATCACCTGCGAGCATAGCGGCCGACGGGTCACACGAACCGAACTGGACGGATCGACCACGATTATCGCCGAAAAGTATAACGGCAAGAGGCTGAACTCGCCGAACGACGCGGTTGTCACGTCCGATGGCGCGATCTGGTTCACCGATCCCGTCTACGGCATCGGTGGCTACTATGAGGGCATCAAGGCCGAGCCCGAGCAAGAAAAGCACAACGTCTATCGTGTTGATCCCAAATCGGGGGACGTCAAGGTCATCGTCGATGACTTCGTGGAGCCCAACGGCATTGCACTCTCGCCCGACGAGAAGAAACTGTATGTGATCGATACCGGCTTCACGGACGGGCCGAACAACCCATCGCATATTCGCGCGTTTGACCTTGATGTCGCTGCCGGGAAGGCGTCGAACAGCAAGGTCTTTGCCGACATGCCCAAGCCCAGCATTACCGACGGGGTACGCACTGACACCGATGGGCGTGTTTGGTGCTCAGTGGGTTGGGGCGATCCGAACGAGGACGGCGTGCGTTGCTATACTCCCGCCGGCGAACTGCTCGGCAAGATCCATATACCCGAAACTGTCGCCAATCTGTGCTTCGGCGGTCAGCAACGAAACCGGCTTTACATCTGCGGCTCGACGTCGCTCTATGCCGTCTACACCAGTGTGCAGGGTTCTATGAAGCCGTAGGGCCCGTGATAACCCGATCATTCTTAGAAAGAGAGCCGCGCCCTGAGCGGCTCTTAGGTCTTGCGTAGGTCTTGCGCCGTCCGGATCCCAGGCATGTTCGAGAGGCATTAACTGCAATGACCGCGAATTAGCCCGTCTTATTCGTCAGAGGCGCCTGAGAGGCTGGCGAGCGTGGTGTAAAGCGCTGATGCGGCGTAGGATTCGGTTGCAAAGCCAACCCCATCACCTTCAGCCGCGAACACCACGCCCGCCATG